>JAURNW010000008.1 GCA_030829985.1 Gammaproteobacteria bacterium
AAACGCTACCAGCTCGCCGCCCCATACTTCAGAGCAAACACGCGTCAGCGCCGCCGTCAGCGTCGTCTTACCGTGATCTACGTGTCCAATCGTTCCCACATTCACGTGGGGCTTCGAACGCTCAAATGCCTCTTTTGCCATGGCGACACTCTCCTCAATTTCTTTTGCGGCGCAGACTCATCAGTCGCCGGCTCGTCTTACTCAGTGCGCTGACTGCGCCCACCCTTTTCTCTTCTATGGGCCTTCTGACCCACCTTTCCGATGTCGCGCCTTCGGCGCCATACCGCATTGGAGCTCATAACCGGATTTGAACCGGTGACCTCTTCCTTACCAAGGAAGTGCTCTACCGACTGAGCTATATGAGCAATAATCCCGTTTTAACACTCTATAATTGTTATCGTTTTTCTACATTCACGACTGATGCATCTGTTCTATGATATTGAAGCTTTAACTGATAAATCACTCAAAATACAACACCAATATGAAAACTAAATTACATCATCTCTCTATTTTCAAGTTTTGGAGCGGGTGATGGGAATCGAACCCACGTGTTCAGCTTGGAAGGCTGACGTTCTACCATTGAACTACACCCGCCTAGTATTGCATCACCCTGTTACTATCAATTTTCAATTGACAGGTTTACCCCACATCATTTACTTGAGCCTTGCCTGATAGTGATTTAATAAAATACCATTACATTAAAAATCTACTATACTTGTTGCAATCCATTCAAAAAAAACCATTTTGGTGGAGGGGGTAGGATTCGAACCTACGAAGGCTGAGCCAACAGATTTACAGTCTGCCCCCGTTGACCGCTTGGGTACCCCTCCAAAATTCAAGCCGACCATTCTGGAATAATCATTTACTGCTGTCAATACACGTATTATCAATAATTTAGCTTGGACGAATAATATTACCTGTTTGTGCGTCCCTTATTTCAGTTGGATTCATGTTGTTAGTGATTTTTGCGGGCATCACATAATCTATATTCGTATCAAAATAAGCTAATACAGTACGATCGGATAATGCTGGTGTTACTCCTCCAGGATTAGCGCTGGTAGATACAATAGGCCCTAATTCCTCACACAAGGCATGGACTACGGGATGTGAACTGACTCTCACAGCAAGTGTTTCATGTTCTCCTGTTAACCAATCGGGTGTTTCCTCTCTTGCAGGAATCAACCAGGTAACCGGACCCGGCCAGCTTTGAAGTATTTTTTGCAGATCATTTAGCTTTCCGAAGTCTACATAGGATTCGAGTTGCTTTACCTGTGAGGCGACAAGAATTAAACCTTTTTTAATGGAACGTTGTTTTAATTTTAAAATCCTTTGAACCGCATCCTCACAATCAGGGAGACAACCCAGTCCAAAGACCGCTTCTGTCGGATAAGCAATGATACCACCCTGTTTACAAGTGATTATTGCTTGCTCCAAATGGAGTAAATTCATCTAAAGTAGTTAAAAGTTTTGATACTATAAATTCAGCCAGTTTTACTAGCCGTTTTTTTTGACACTTTCTTCTTGGCAACTGTTTTTTTACTGGCCTTCTTTTTTGTAGTCGCCTTTTTACTCACCGCTTTTTTACGACCTCTTCCACGTGAAGCAGGCGCCGCTGCCAATAATGCTTGTGACTCTTCAAGAGTCAAGCTTGCTGGTTCCTTGTCTTTGGGTATTTTGGCATTCTTTGTACCATCGGTTATATAAGGACCGTAACGCCCATTTAATATAGAAATGCCCTCTTCTTCGAAGACCTTTATTTGTTTTTCAGCATCCGCTTTTTTCTTTTCTGCAACGAGTTCAAGTGCACGTTCCAGAGTAACGCTGTAGGGGTCATCTTCTTTTGTTAAAGATGCAAATTTACTACCATATCTGATATAGGGACCAAAACGACCGACACTGGCAGCAACTTCCTCGCCTTCATCAGTCTCACCTAGTATTCGTGGCAGTTTAAATAATTCCAGGGCTTCTTCGAGTGTAATAGCATCTAATTTTTGTCCTGGGCGTAGTCCAGCAAACTTGGGCTTGTCTTCATCATCTTTAGTCCCAATCTGGGCATAAGGGCCATAACGACCTATTCGAACCGAAATTTCTTTACCCGATTTTGGATGAGTTCCCAATACCCGTGCCTGTGCTACCTCACTACGACTAACATTCTCTTCTTTATCCAGCACTTGTTTATTAAATGGGATCCAAAAATCCTGCATCAATGGAATCCACTCTTTTTCTCCACGTGAGATTGCATCCAGATCATCTTCAAGCTTCGCAGTAAACTCATAATCAACGTAATCTCTGAAATGGTTAGTCAGGAAATCATTAACAATTCGACCAACATCAGTTGGATGAAAACGCTTATTTTCTATCTCAACATATTCTCTGTTACGCAAAGTGGAAATGATATTTGCATACGTTGATGGCCGACCAATACCATATTCTTCAAGTGATTTGACCAGGCTTGCTTCAGAATAGCGTGGCGGTGGTTCTGTGAAGTGTTGTTCATCGCGGATTTCTTTTAGTTTTATCTTTTCGCCTTCTTCTATCTGAGGTAACATTTTTTCATCATCATCACCCTCCTTGGAGTCATCCTTACCTTCCAGATAAACCGCCATAAATCCAGGATCGGCTATTGCAGAACCATTAGCACGGAACAGATTGCCTTTGCCGCATGACATATCTACTGCAACAGTATCAATTGTCGCGTGTTGCATTTGGCTTGCCATAGTTCTTTTCCAAATCAACTCATATAGCTTGAATTGTTCCGCAGTCAAACTAGCTTTTATATCCTGAGGAACTCTCGTGACCGATGTAGGGCGAATCGCTTCATGAGCTTCCTGCGCATTTTTTGATTTTGTCTTGAATTCTCTGGCCTGCGCGGGTAATGCTTTATTCCCGTAACGAGTAGAAATGAATTCGCGAATTTCGACAAGTGCTTCCTGTGCAAGAGTTACCGAGTCTGTACGCATATAGGTTATTAATCCAACTGCACCTTCACCAACATCGATACCTTCATAAAGTTGTTGCGCAGTTCGCATAGCCCGTTGTGCTGTGAATCCTAATTTACGGACAGCCTCTTGTTGCATGGTTGACGTAATAAACGGCGCAGCGGGTTGGCGTTTGCGCTGTTTCTTGGTAACTGTTTCAACCAAAAGCTCGCCGCCAGCTGCTTCTACTAAAGCCGCTTTTACGTCAGCAGCATGTTTGGTTTTTTCTATACTAAACTGTTTAATTTTTTCATTTTCAAATTGAGTAAGCTTACCAAGAAATTGACTATTCTTATGTTCCAGATCAGCCTCAATTGTCCAGTATTCTCTTGGTTTAAATTCCTGTATTTCTTTTTCCCGTTCGGCAATCATTCTTAATGCAGGTGATTGAACGCGACCAGCAGATAAGCCTCTTTGAATCTTTTTCCATAGCAATGGCGACAAATTGAAACCGACAAGGTAATCAAGAGCGCGACGGGCTTGCTGTGCATCTATTAAGTTTGATGCCAGTTCTCTTGGATGTTTGATAGCTTCCTGGATAGCTGTTTTAGTCACTTCATGAAATACGACTCTATGGACTTTTTTATCTTTCAAACAACCTTTTTCTTTTAAAAGTTCATGTAAGTGCCATGAGATGGCTTCTCCTTCACGATCAGGGTCAGTCGCGAGGTAAAGTGTGTCGGCTTTTTTTAGAGCTTTCGAAATTGCATCTACCGCCTTGGCATTTTTTTCTATTGCTTCGTATCGCATCGAAAAATTATTTTCAGGGTCTACCGCTCCTGTTTTAGGCAACAAATCACGGACGTGGCCATATGATGCCAACACCTTGAAGTCCTTACCTAGATAACGTTCAAGTGTTTTACATTTGGCGGGGGATTCTACTATTACAAGAGAACTACTCATATCTGCTAAACAATATCACTTTCTAATTTATGAAATAAAAGAATAAAACTTTAATTGTGATGGAAACAACAATTATTAATGAACTACGGCACTAACTTCATCCAATATAATGTCTTCCATCCATGCAAATGCTGCTTCTTTACCCGGTCGATTAAACAAAACCATTAATACAACCCATTTAAGTTGTTGCAACTCTATTGCATCTGTCTCGAGAGCCATCACTCTATCTATTACGAGTTCGCGATCCTCTGAATCAAGTACTCCCGACTGTTCGAGAAATAATAAAAAGCCTTTACAATCGATATCCAGTTTTTCATTCTCGATATCATTAAAGACCCTGATCGACCTGGAACAAAGTACGCCTGTGTCAAACATATCCTTTTGTGTTGCTAATCCTTCCAGCCAGTCGATAGCTTTATCAACTTGCAGATCTGCAAATCCTGCCTGTGTTAACTGAGTCTTTAAATCTTGCTGATCGGGATTTATTTCGAGCTCCTCCTCAACATAATGGTCAAATAAATATATCAGTACATCTAAAACTGTTTCTTTCATAAATTGTAATCTTCTATTGGCCAATCTCTACGTGCAACGACAATATTTACCACCGTGTTGGGATTCAATCATTCCTTGAAGTTCCATTATTAACAGCATGGAGGAAACTACTTCTGCCGTCAATCCTGTTAATTCGACCAAGCTGTCGACCGACATCGCATCGTAACCTATATTATCAAGCAATAATTTGTAATCTGCTTCCAGTTCATCATATCCGCATTTATCATAATCCACTGATATTGGCTTATTCAATATAATGTTAGCTACAGGAGAGAGTTCAACTAGAATATCGCTTACAGTTTCAACCAGCTTCGCCCCTTGTTTGATTAAGCTATGGGTCCCACGCGCAAGAGGGTTATGAATTGAACCTGGTATCGCAAACACCTCTCGACCTTGCTCCAGGGCATGATTCGCTGTAATCAATGACCCGCTTCTTATTGCTGCTTCGACGACAAGCACGCCGGTACTGATTCCACTTATAATTCGATTCCGTCTAGGAAAGTTACCCGGATGAGGTTTTGTATCTGGTGGATATTCTGAAATAAGTAAACCATTTTCAACAATTTTATTAGCCATATTTTTATGTCTCGCAGGATAGATACTATTTAAGCCATTGCCCAGAACTGCAACTGTTGGGCTATTGCTTTTTAGCGCTCCTGAATGACTATGATAATCAATACCAAGAGCAAGACCGCTACATACAGTCAATCCTGAGTTTGATAATTCAACGGCGAAATCTTCAGCTAGTCTTCTCCCACCTGCCGTGGGATTTCTGCTACCAACAATAGCAAAATGCACACAACCCAATACTTGCCTTTGTCCAACTGCAAACAAAACCAGGGGTGGAGTATCTATAGATTTTAAGAGTTCTGGATAATCGTAATCGGCAAAAGTTATTAAATGATTCCCTGCCTGGTTTAACCAATCCAGGATTTTATTAATTAGATTAAGATCTGGCGCGAATAGAGAATTTATCGAACTATCGCTTAAGTTGTGTTCTTTCAGTGCTTTATAATCAGCGGCCAGCACAGCCTGAGGAGTTTTGAATTTGCTTAATAACTTATGACAAGTTGCTGGACCAATACCAACAGCTTGGGTAAGGGACAACCAGTCAGTATAATTTTGAGTAATATTCACATCCATATGAAAACTCTAAATCAACAAATCCCTCCGGTATACTAAAGAGATTTTGAATTTGCTCCCGGTAATCGGGAGCAAACATTTTTAAAAACTATTTAATAAATACTATATATTTTTACAAACTTCTCACAGTATCTAACACATGCACAGGACCTTGAGTTTCCATTACCAATGCATAACTTACTTTGCTAAAGGTTCTGAATACCATTATTACACCGACATATTCTTCCGGTAAGGTAATGCCCTCAGATTTTGCCTGCTTGTTTGCGATATGAGGGAAGGTTTCATTAAACGAGTCTACGGCTTGACCAACACCATAAGCCAGCTTGCTAATAATGGTGCCGTTTTCAGTGATATCTTCCAACTCTGCCGCTTTTTGGGCTTCACTTTTCTGGATATTAGGACCTATTTCATCTTGAACAACGTAACCACTTTGATAAACACCAAGTACATTCCCTGTTTCGAGACCTTGTTCAGTACCGAGATTTAGAACTACAACCTGATATTGACCAATTTGTGAAACGCCATCAACAACTGAAAGAATATTTCCTTCCATTGCACTATTTGTTGCGCGCGGTACAAATTCTGTGCTGATATTTTCATCCGTTTGAGGAAGTAATCTATCACCTTTCAGAACTTCACGGTCTACAACAGTGACCAAGGCTGAAGCAGGATCACCACTCTTTTGGATTGTGGCATCACCTACATATATGGCTTCATAACCTAAAACTTCATTTTTGCCTTGTTCCGACTTTCTCGGGTTTATATAAGGCTTACCTTTACGATATATAGAATATCTGGCAACATTTGAGTCCTCTGGAATCCCACGAACATAGATAGTGTTACCAGTAGTCGCTATCAAATGTTGATCATAGCTCGATACTATATAAGGCAACTGATCCATCTCATTTTCATCAAGTACTATTGGACGCTCCAGAAATTGCTGGATTGCATCGATAGGAATCGTTGGGATAGCGTCAGAATTATCATAACTACGAATAGTCGGTGATAATTTAACATCTCGGCCAGAAACAATTTGTCCTGTTCCTCTATCAAGACTGAGCACAGGTTTACCATCTTGATAGGTCAGAGAAACGATGTCCCCTGGATATATCAGATGTGGATTGTTTATTTGAGGATTAACACCCCAAATTTCTGGCCAACGCCAAGGCTGTGCTAGAAAACGCGCAGAGATATCCCATAGCGTATCGCCCTTTACGACGGTATATTTTTCTGGATGATCTGGATTAATCGTTAATTCATCCGCATATGAGCTAAATGTAAATAGCAGAATCGCGCATGAAATCAGAATTTTATTCAATATGTCTATTACCTTACATGATTTCCTTAATGTAGATTAGCAAAAAGTCTAACAAAATGTTAGTAGTGACGCTATATTATTGTGGCTTAACTACAACAATTTATTTTTCCTATATACTATCAGTCAGTTATAACCATTTTGGAGTGACTATTGCTATGGCAATACTCAACGTTTTGCAATTCCCCGACCCTCGACTTCGCAATAAGGCGATTCCGGTTGAGGAGATAGGCCCTGATATCAGACAAATCGCCGAAAATATGCTGGAAACCATGTATGCAGAGAGTGGCATCGGTCTCGCAGCAACCCAGGTTAATATTCGAAAAAGAATCGTCGTGATTGATCTGTCAGAGGATAAAAATGAGCCCTTGATATTAATCAACCCCGAAATCACTAAACTCGAGGGTAAAGAGATAATGCGCGAAGGTTGTCTATCGGTACCTGATTACTACGATACAGTTGAACGCGCAGAAAATATAGAATTCAATTATAAAACACTTGATAATCAATTAATTGAAACAAGCACTGATGGGTTATTAGCAGTTTGTGTACAGCATGAAATAGACCATTTAGATGGCAAACTATTCATAGATTATTTGTCGCCGTTAAAACGCCAACGCTTAAAGAAAAAGATCGATAAGCAAGAAAAACAGCAATTAAGCGTCTCGTGAGTCAGACCAAATTAAGGTTAGCATTTGCGGGTACTCCAGAAATTGCGAGGGTAGTACTTGAAGCACTAATTCGTGAAAACATTCATTCTATAGAACTTGTATTAACACAACCCGATCGTCCCGCAGGAAGAGGTCGTAAATTAAAACAAAGCGAAGTTAAAATTAGTGCGATTGAAAATAACATACCCGTTCTACAACCTAATAACGCCAATGAACTTCAAGCTGCCAGCCTGAAAAATTGTGATTTAATGTTGGTTGTAGCCTACGGCCTCATAATAAAGCCCGAGATTCTTGCTCTACCAAAATACGGTTGTATCAATATACATACTTCAATATTACCAAGATGGCGGGGAGCAGCTCCCATACAAAGAGCCATTGAAAATGGGGACAGTAATACTGGCATTACCTTCATGCAAATGGATAGTGGTCTGGATACCGGGCCGATACTAAAACAAATTGATTGTCCTATTTTGCCCGATGATACAGCAGGCAAACTACATGATCGCCTGGCTGAACTTGGTGCAAATCATATAAACGAATTACTATCTGATATTATTAACCAAAAGATCAATGCACTGATTCAAGATGACACAAAAGCAACATACGCAAATAAAATAAGTAAACAAGAAGCTAAACTTGATTGGAAACTACCCGCGATAGAACTGGAAAGAAAAATTCGTGCATTTAATCCTTTTCCAATAACGCATACTGAGATTAAAGGTATCAATGTAAGAGTTTGGGAAGCAACGGTTAAGTCCGGAACAAAAAACCAGATTGTCGGCACAATACTCAACAATAATAAAAGTCTGGATATTGTTACGGGTAAAGACCTATTGGCTATTACAAAATTACAATTACCCGGTAAACGCCCGATGTCCGCAAAAGAATTCCTGAATGGACATCCCGAATTCATTTCAGATTGCCTGATTGCCAATTAGAAATTGTCAGTCATGTCATCACGTTTAATAGCCACACAAATTGTTGAACAAATAATTGAAGGAAATACTACTCTGACAAATGCATTACGTAATAACGAAGCATTCAATCAAGCGGGAAATGAAAAAGCGTTAATACAGGAAATCAGCTACGGTACATTCAGGTGGTATATACAACTTGAATACCTTTTGAACCAACTCTTAGAGAAACGAATCAAGAAGAAAGATAGTCGTCTAAAATATTTAATGATAATTGGCTTATATCAACTCCGTTATATGCGAATTCCTGCTCATGCGGTTGTCTCTGAAACTGTTAACACATGTAAAAAAATAAAAATGGAATGGGCTAAAGGATTGGTCAATGCAATATTACGGCGATATATCCGCGAAGCTGACAGACTTAACCTGCTGGATAGTGATGATAGTCTAAAAACATCACACCCCAGGTGGTTGCTTGAAAAGATAAAACTGGATTGGCCAGCTGAGTGGAAAATTGTGCTTGATGCTGCTAACCAACGTCCTCCGATGTATCTTAGAGTAAACCAACGCCATCAATCCAGAGAGCAATATCTGATGAAGATAATGCAGTCAGGCATTACCGGAAAAGCCACACCGCATTCAAAGCATGGAATACTGCTGGATAAACCTATAGATGTTGAACAACTACCTGGCTTTAATGACGGAGATGTTTCTGTTCAGGAACTTGCAGCTCAATTATCAGTACAACTACTGGACTTGCAACCCGGGCAAAGAGTGCTTGACGCCTGTGCTGCACCCGGGGGCAAAACTGGTCATATACTCGAATCAGAAGCTGGCTTAAATTCCTTAACGGCGATAGAAAAAGATCCCAAAAGGGCAAAAAGAATATCCGATACGCTAAAGCGTCTGGATCTCAACGCTATTATAAAAGTAGCCGATATAATTGATATTGATCACTGGTGGGATAAAAAGACTTTTGACCGCATTTTACTTGACGCTCCTTGTTCAGCAACAGGTGTAATACGCCGTCATCCAGATATCAAGATTTTAAGAACCATTGAAGAGGTCAACAATATAAGCAGTTTACAGATGCAATTGTTAACAACACTTTGGCAAACGCTTTCATCAGGCGGTTTGCTGGTTTATGTGACTTGCTCGATTCTTAAGCAAGAGAACTCAGAAACAATTAAACTATTCATAGAAAACACACCTGACTGTGTTCTTAAACCAATTGATGCTGAATGGGGCAAGGATACAAGCTATGGCAGACAGGTTTTACCCGGGCAGGATAATATGGATGGTTTCTTCTATGCTTGTCTTGAAAAGAAATAACATCATGACTGCTTTAAAAAACACTTATAGCCAAACAAGTCTTTTACTAATTTTGTTATGCATAAGTCATGGATGTTTTGCAAGCACTACTCAATTCAAACATGCACATACTTATCTAAAGAATAACACCTATTACCTGGATGCTGTATATGATTTTGAATTGACAGAAGAAGCCTATAAAGCATTGCGTCACGGCATATCATTTGAAATTCATACTCATTTTCAATTACGCATGAAACGTAAATGGTTATGGGATAAGTTAATCACTGAAAAAACATTAATTTATAAACTCGAGCATAAACCATTAACTGAAAACTACCTGACCATCAATTTAACAACCGGGTTACGCCATTCATATGACAGCCTTGATGCAGCACTGAGTCATATAAGGGATATTTCTAATATGTCACTCTTTGATCAGGCTTTATTGACAGAGGATAATACCTATGTAGCCAGAATCCGCGCTTTCCTTGATATAGAATCATTACCACCACCAATGCGACCTCAATCCTACTTTTCCTCAAACTGGGATATGTCAAGTGAATGGTATCGATGGGAATTAGTACGGTGAATAAAGGTAGTAACATAATATTATTTGTTGGCGGCGGCCTTTTTATTTTCATGCTTGCATCGCTGGTAATGATGAGTCAGGCTCTGCAAAACTCTGCATTATTCGATCGATACTATTCAGTCCTACTTATATTGAACGCAATAGGATTAATTAGTCTCGTTGTATTAATCCTCCTTAATCTGAAACGACTAATCCGTCAGTTTAAGAACAAAATTGTCGGCTCTCGTATGACGGTTAGAATGGTAATACTGTTTTCACTGTTATCAGTGACCCCCGTCTTGATTGTGTATTACTTTTCTCTGGATTTCCTGCATCGCGGCATTGATAGCTGGTTCGATTTAAGAGTAGAACAAGCGCTTGATGATTCACTGGAACTTAGTCGGCTGGCATTAGATGTTCGAATGCGTGAACTCTTAACAACAACAGAAAAAATTGCAGATGAACTTAGAGGTATAAGTGATGCAGAACTCCCTTTTGATATTGATCAGATTAGAGAGCGGGTTAGCGCATATGAACTTACCTTATTAAATAAAAAAGGGGGTGTAATTGTCTCAAGCTCCAGTGATACAAAAAGCCTTGTGCCAGATACACCAGGAGAAACAATTCTCCTTCAATTGCTACAAAGGAACAGCTATATCGGTCTGGACGTAATTAAAAACAGAAATCTGTTAATACGTGTTGTTGCTAATTTGCCTGGCCTTAACATTGAAAAGGAGGCCCGTATTGTACAGGCGCTGTACCCAATCTCGGAACGCATGAATCAATTGGCAGAAAATGTACAATCATCTTTTATTGAGTACAAGGAACTCTCGTATCTTCGCGAACAACTGAAAGTAAGCTTCATCATAATATTAACTCTGGTTTTATTATTTAGTGTATTTAGCGCTGTATGGGCTGCTTTTTATTCTGCACGTAAACTGTCTGAGCCTGTAAAAAATCTGGCGGAAGGAACCAAAGCGATTGCATTAGGTGATTACAGTGCTCGCCTGCCTGTACCAGGTAACGACGAACTTGGATTTCTTGTCGCATCATTTAATGACATGACTGACAAGATATCCAAGGCGCGAGATACGATAAAGCAAAGTCAGCAGGAGACAGAATCTCAACGTAACTTTCTCGAAACGGTGTTATCACGCCTTTCTTCCGGCGTCATTGTTTTTAACATAGAAGGCTATCTCGAGAAAACTAATGTTAGTGCTGCACAAATTTTACAGATCGACATTGACTCACTTGAACAAAAAAATATTTCTATGCTTGCGGAAAAATTTCCAAACCTAAAGGACTTTTTTGAATGTATATCTTCGAATATTGAAGAACATCTTGATGAATGGCGTGAGCAGATTACCTTACCAAACAAAACTGGCAATCAAATACTGATAATAAATGGTGCCGCCCTGACAGGACCCGATGGACAAGCAAGTGGTTATGTTATTGTCTTCGATGAAATTACTGCCCTGATTCGAGGCCAACGAGATGCTGCCTGGAGTGAAATGGCTCGTAGGCTTGCTCATGAAATTAAAAATCCACTCACACCAATTCAGCTCGCTGCAGAACGACTACGTCATAAATATTTATCTACACTGGATCCTGATGATGCTGACATGCTCGATAGAATGACAAACACAATTATCCAGCAAGTTGATACCATGAAAGAAATGGTAAACAGCTTTTCAGACTATGCGAGATCACCGGAATTTAATCCTGAAGACATCAAAGTTGAGCAATTAATTCAGGAAGGACGTGATTTATTCAGCGACATGAACAGTGGCAATCAAATTGAAATAGATATCGAACCCGACCTTCCAATAATTTTTGGTGACGAAAAAAAATTAAGACAAGTCTTTAATAATTTAATAACAAATGCAGTTGATGCGAATGCAATGGGGGATAATAAACGCCTGTTGATCAGTGCTAAATCGATCATGATTGATGGAGAGAAAATAGTTGAAATCAGGATAACGGATAATGGTACAGGGATTGATCCCTCGGTAATAAACAAGTTATTTGAACCGTACATTACTACCAAACAAAAAGGAACTGGTTTGGGTCTGGCTATAGTCAAAAAAATCATAGACGAACATTCTGGTACAGTATGGCTTGAAAATAATAATGATCAAAATGGGGCTTGTGCCGTGATAAGATTACCGGTCATTCACCAATCAAATAAAGCAACTAAATCACAGGCAATTTAATGAGCAATCGACATATTCTTGTTGTAGATGATGAGCCTGATATTCGTAGTCTTGTAAAAGAAATACTGGAAGACGAAGGTTTTAATGTCGCTGTTGCGGAAAATGCTGCAAAAGCACGTCAACTTGTAGACTCTTTTAGCCCAGATTTAATCTTGCTGGATATATGGATGCCTGACATTGACGGGATTACTTTATTGAAAGAATGGCAAGAAAATAACATATTGTCCGGCCCGGTTGTAATGATGTCAGGACATGGCAACGTTGAAACGGCCGTGGAAGCTACTCGTCTTGGCGCTTATGACTTCATTGAGAAGCCACTTTCAATTGCAAAATTACTTCTAACCATCAAGCATGCTCTGGAAACGACTTCGCTACTACAGGAAAATTTACAATTACAACATGCCACTACTTCGAAGCTGGAATTAATCGGTAAAAGTAAAAAAATATCCGATTTGAGAAATCAGATTTCAAGGATCGCAAGTCATGATACGCCCGTTCTAATTAATGGGGAATCAGGTACAGACAAGGAATTGTTTGCCCGTTATATACATTCCCTGAGCAAATATAATGAAGGGCCATTTATACCGATAAGTATCTCAGCTCTTGGGAAAGATCATGCAGAAACCGAACTGTTTGGATTGGAGACTAATAATCAACTACAAGAAGGTTATTTTGATCGCGCAAAAGGTGGAACGCTTTATATAAAGGATATTGGTGAATTAAATATAGCATTACAATCACGTTTACATGATGTTCTGGAAACAAAAAAATACACACATATTGGTAGTTCGGAACCAATTGAATTGGACATGAGGATTATTGTGGCTACGAGGCTTAATATTGAATCTCTGGTTAAAGAAGGATATTTTAGAGACGACCTTTATTATCAATTAAATATTTTGCCCATTAATATCCCTGCATTACGTGAACATTATGAAGATGTTCCTGTTTTACTCGAATATTTTGTAAATCATTATATAGAAACTGAAGGCCTTCCCTATCGTAAATTTAGTATGGCCGCACAAAACAGATTGAGAAGTTACCATTGGCCTGGAAATATCAGGGAATTAAAGAACCTGGTTCAACGCCTGCTAATTCTGGGGAATGAGGAGAACATTACTATCGATGAAGTTGAATCCCGGCTGGGTAATAAAGACATAAATCAGAATAGTGCCGTGACGGAAGGTTTTAATTTTGATTTGCCCTTACGTGATGCAAGAGAAAATTTTGAAAAGGCTTATCTTGAATACCAATTAAAGAAAGCAAAAGGAAGTGTTAGTAAAGTTGCAAACGTTGTCGGAATGGAACGTACGCATCTCTATCGCAAACTGAAAATGCTGGGAATTGAATTAAAATGAAAATTATTATACTGGGTGCAGGTCAGGTTGGAGCCTCTGTGGCTGCTAATCTGGTCAATGAAGATAATGATATTACTCTGGTCGATAATAACCCGGCTGCACTACAACTTATAAGTGAGCGATATGATTTGAGGACAATAACTGGTATTGCTTCACACCCTTCTGTTCTCGCCAAAGCAGGCGCAAAAGATGCAGATATGATACTGGCTGTCACTAACAGCGATGAAGTCAATATGATCGCTTGTCAGGTTGCTTACACTTTATTTCATACACCTACAAAAATTGCACGCATACGTGAAAATGAATATCTCAAAAACACAACATTATTTGCCCAAGAAGCACTTCCGATTGATGTGCTGATTAGTCCGGAAAAACTTGTAACGGAATATATAAAAAGATTAATAGATCATCCCGGCGCATTACAAGTTCTGGATTTTGCAAATAATAAGGCGCAGATGGTTGCATTAAAGGCGGCCTATGATGGTATTTTGGCTGGTCATTCATTACGTAACCTTAGAAAACATCTGGTGGATATTGAATACAAGGTAGCTATTATTTTCAGAAAAAATAAAGCTATCATTCCAGACGCAAATACTATAATCGAAGTTGATGATGAAGTATTCTTTATTAGCTCACAGAAATCCATCCGACAACTATTACAGCATGTCCGATTTAAGGAGAAACCTTTCAAAAGTATAATGATTGCTGGCGGTGGCAATATCGGCCTGCGCCTGGCTGAATTACTTGAAGACAACTACAAGGTCAAATTGCTTGAATTAGATCCGGAAAAAGCAAACTTTGCTTCTGAAGCCTTAAAAAATACGATTGTATTGAATGGTGATGCAGCTGATGAAGAATTACTTCATGAAGAAGATATTGATAGAACTGATGTGTTTTGTGCACTAACCAATGCGGATGAGGCTAATATTATTTCATCAATGCTGGCTAAACGACTTGGTGCTCGAAAAGTCATGGCATTAATTAACCGGGCAGCTTATGTTGATCTGGTACAAAGCAATACTATTGATATTGCTATTTCACCACAACAAGCGACTATTGGTAGCTTGTTAGCACATATTCGTAAGGGCGATGTAGTGGTAGTACACGCACTAAGGCGTGGTGCGGCTGAAGCAATTGAAGCTATTGCACATGGCAATACGAGTTCATCAAAAGTTGTCGGTAAAACGATTGGAGAA
Source organism: Gammaproteobacteria bacterium (assembly GCA_030829985.1). Classification (GTDB taxonomy): domain Bacteria; phylum Pseudomonadota; class Gammaproteobacteria; order Eutrophobiales; family Eutrophobiaceae; genus UBA7359. The sequence goes on from JAURNW010000008.1 coordinate 15,126, forward strand.
ATAAACTTACCACATGGTACGACTATTTGTGCAATCGTACGGGGTGACAATGTTTTAATGGGCAAGAGAAGAACAATCATAGAAGCTGAAGATCATGTAATCCTGATCGTGTCTGATAAAAAACATGTTGCAGAAGTCGAGGCTTTATTTCAGGTTGGTATTACCTTTTTATAAATGAAGTATTTTAGATAAGGAACAAAGTAGATGCAGTTTGCGGTAATCCAACGCATATTAGGCATATTGTTATCTTTATTTAGCTTAACAATGTTTCCACCGTTGTTAATATCTATTAGCTATAATGATGGTTCTGCGATTCCATTTTTCTCAGCCTTTGTACTGATTCTCTCGATCGGATTGATTCTATGGTTTCCTGTACGTAATGTTAAAAATGAATTACGTTTACGCGATGGATTCGTTGTAGTCGTTCTGTTTTGGGTAGGCCTTGGTTTAACTGGAAGTGTACCTTTCATACTTACAGAGACACCACATTTATCGTTTACAGATGCCGCATTCGAATCTATATCAGGTCTAACCACTACAGGCGCGACTATTATCGTTGGTATTGATTTTTTGCCAAAATCAATCTTGTTTTATAGGCAAGAGTTACAATGGCTTGGCGGCATGGGTATTATTGTATTAGCGGTTGCAATTCTGCCGATGCTTGGTATTGGTGGAATGCAGTTATATCGTGCAGAGACGCCCGGCCCTGTAAAAGATAATAAATTAACACCCAGAATCACTGAAACAGCAAAAGCACTCTGGTATGTCTACTTAAGCATGACAATAGCTTGTGCGGTCGCTTACTGGTTTGCAGGGATGGATGTGTTTGATTCAGTCTCTCATAGTTTTGCAACCGTCTCCATCGGTGGCTTTTCAACACATGATGCAAGTATTGGTTATTTTGATAGTGGCTGGATTGAAGTTGTTGCAGTGTGTTTTATGTTCTTATCAGGTATAAATTTCAGTTTACATTTCATGGCGTGGAAAAATACCAGTATTAAAGCTTATTGGTATGATGCAGAACTACGCGCATACATAAGTATTTTATTAATGATCTGTTTTGTTTGCGCTACTTATCACGTACTTCGTGGCAATTACGAAAGTTTTGGGAGAGCATTGGAAGACAGTATTTTCCAGACTGTATCAATAGCTACCACAACTGGATTTACAACGACAGAATACCAGGGCTGGCCAGGGTTTATGCCTTTACTATTACTATTTTCAAGTTTCATCGGTGCCTGCGCAGGTTCAACTGGTGGTGGAATTAAGGTCATACGTATATTATTGGTTTTCAAACAAGGCATGCGTGAGATCAAACGTCTTATACATCCGAGTGCCATATTTAGAATTAAAATTGGTAATAAGCCCATCTCCGAACGTATTATTGAAGCTGTATGGGGATTTTTCGCAGCTTATATAGCGATATTTGCCATATTACTCTTAGCATTAATGGCGACAGATCTGGATCAAATAACGGCATTCTCTGCATTAGCTGCATGTATGAATAATCTGGGCCCCGGTTTGGGAAAGGTCAGTCAACATTATGGCAACATTAATGATATCGCTAAATGGATACTCTGTTTCGCCATGCTATTAGGACGATTAGAGATCTTTACCCTACTCGTATTATTCACACCGACTTTCTGGCGACGTTGAACAATCTAACTAAAGACAAGTGGGATAAACATTACAGTTCGTGCTCCGCTGAATTGCCTAAAGCAGCGGATGTGCTCTATCAAAACCTACACCTTTTACCTTCATCGGGCAATGCTCTTGATCTGGCATGTGGCAGGGGCGCTAATGCAGTATGTCTGGCAGAAAATGGACTCACAGTTTCAGCATGGGATATTTCCACGTCGGCACTGGAGATTCTCTCCAGCATTGCCAATGAAAATAAATTACTAATAAATTACGAAGCCAGAGACATCATACTACAACCACCCGAACCGGATTCGTTTGATGTTATCGTGATCAGCAATTTTCTGGAACGCAAATTAATCGATACGATAAAAGGGGCAGTAAAAATCAAAGGACTGATCTTCTATCAAACGTTTATAAAAGCCAAGGTTGACGAAGTTGGACCAAAAAAACCCGAATACTTATTGAATTGTAATGAGCTTCTAGCTTTTTTCAGTGATTGGAATATTTTGCACTATAAAGAAGAAGGCATGACCGGCAACACGACTAAAGGCTTTCGGAATCAAGCCATGTTAATTGCACAAAAACCCTGATATTTTCTATGAGTCAATTGGATACATTTAAAGCGCTACTGGAAAAAGGTAATGACAATGAACTGGTCAGATATAGTCTTGGCAATGAATACTTTAAAGAAAAAGATTATGCACAGGCAATCATCCATTTTAAAAAAGCAGTTGAATTAAAACCCTCTTTTTCAGCGGCATGGAAACTATATGCAAAGACCCTGGCCGAAAATGATCAGATTGATGATGCAATAACTGCATATGAAGAAGGCATCCGTGTTGCTGAAGAGAATGGTGATATACAGGCTATTAAGGAAATGCGTGTGTTTTTAAAAAGACTCAGCAAAGATTAACCATGCAACTTTAGCGTGCCGACAAGTTCGGATACATTATCCAGATTATGCTTATCGAGATAATCGACAATCCCTTTATTTAATTTCGGACAAACAAGCGGTTCATAAAATAATGCCGTTCCTATGCCCACTGTCGTTGCCCCGGCAATAATAAACTCAATCGCATCTTCCACCGTGGTAATACCACCTTGGCCTATGATAGGAATGTTATGTTGCTTTGCGACTTGATAAACCTGATGCACTTTTAATAAAGCAATCGGTTTAATCGCGGGACCTGATAAGCCGCCTTGATTATTGCCGATGATTGGCTGTCGCGAATTAATATCGATGGTCATACCCATCAAGGTATTAATCACAGCAAAACCATCCGTCCCCGCCTCAATACAACGACGTGCATTTTCAGCAATATCCGTTTGATTAGGCGAGAGTTTGGTGATGAGCGGTTTTTTTGTCGCTTTGCGACACACTTCAACAACCCGTGCCGACATTTCCGGATCGTTACCAAAGGCCACGCCACCTTCTTTGACATTAGGACAGGAGATATTGATCTCCATAGCATCAATCGGCGAATCATCAAATATTCGAGTGACCGCCTCATATTCCTCAATCGTAGAGCCGGATAAATTGGCTATAAATCGCGTCTCGGTAAAATCGAGATCGGGTAAATAGTCTTCCACAACGATTTTGGATCCCGGATTTTGCAAACCAATTGCATTCAGCATTCCCATGTAGGTTTCAGATAATCTGTGCGGAGGATTACCCAAGCGTGGTTCCAGCGTAGTGCCTTTCAAACAAATTGCTCCAACATCTGTATTTGAGAAACCATTTATGCGTGTGTATTCCTCGCCAAAGCCAACACAACCCGATAATAAAACCAGGGGTGAATTGAACTTCAAGCCACAAAAATCAAGTGCCAGCTTTTTCTTATCTTCTTCAGTCAAACTTGTCATTTAAATTTTAGTAATTTGGGAACTGTATATTTTTATAGATTAAACTACTGCTTAATTTTCACAAACCAGTCAATTTATAAACTATTCAATGTTTAATGTCGTTTTATTTGAGCCCGAGATTCCGCCCAACACCGGTAATATTATACGCCTTTGCGCTAATACAGGCGCGCATTTACATTTAATTCATCCTCTTGGTTTTGATATGAATGAAAAAAGTCTGCGTCGAGCCGGACTGGATTATATCGATCAATCAATCATTCATCACTATGAGAATTATCAGGATTATGTTGAACAACAAGGAATAGCCAGACTTTATGCAATCTCGACCAAAGGTACTAAACATTACTCGGAATGCCATTTTAAAAATGGGGATAGCTTTATCTTTGGTCCTGAAACACGTGGTTTACCCAAAGACATACTGGGTAAGTTTGATATCGATAATATTTTGAGAATCCCGATGCTTAAAGACAGCCGAAGCTTAAATCTTTCAAACTCTGTAAGTATTGTTGTCTATGAAGCCTGGCGGCAAAATGGCTTTCATTTATAAGTATGGTGCATCAGTAACTGAAAGGTTAATTTGTCTCGAAACATATGCGATGTCACCTGGACTACCTTTAGTAGCTCTGGATGTCAGCGCGTAAACATTGTATGTGCCTACACCCGCTTCAGTAAAAGAGACAGATGAACATGTCAGTACAACGGCATAACCATCGGTATTACCACCACAAACAGCTGGACCTGTACCACCCGGTTTTGCGCGATAACGCACACCATCCAATGTGCGTAAAAAGTCAACCGTATTTCCACCAGTAACGCGGATGCTGTTAGGTAAAGCAAGACGAATCTCTCTGGCCATACGTTGCAGAGCTGTGTCTGCAATATCGACCAGGCGTGTTCTTTTTTCTACATCGACAAAGGCCTGCATAGGACCGCGAAGTACTGTAAATAAAACTCCCGACAAAATTCCAATTAAGAGAATCACAACAATCATTTCTATCAAGGTGAATCCACTCAAACTCATAGCTGTACCTGAACTATGGGTGACATCCACATCTACCCTGACTACTTGTCCGGCACTTGTGTTTAAGCCGTTGCTGGATCGGCATCAGGATCAAAATTTGGTTCGCAAAATGAATTAAGCATGACCTCTTCGAGATAAGCACGTACTATAGCATTCCCCTGCACTCTAATTTGCGGGTCAACACTATTTTTTGTTGTGTTGATTATGAGCGTAATAAATCCTGTAACACCTATAGATAAAATCACAATCGCAACTATTAACTCAATCAAGCTAAAGCCATAAACAATGCGCTTATATTTACTCATGAGCAAAACTACTGCCTGACCATTCAGGCTATTCAGATAAACTTTCTCGTTTATATAGATGGTTTTATATTCGTTGTTATATAAACCAGTTATGTCTATATAAAAATATTTGTGTGTATCGAACTTCGGCCCCGGAGAAATACGACATAATTTCTCAGCGTTGGCATATTCGAGTTTAGGAAAGGCAACTTTTGTCTCTGTAAAAACATCTTTGTAATTAATTGCTGTGCATTTTGAGGTGCAACTGAATAAGGGAAAGCGGAGGGTGAGAGCTTTGACGAATTTCTTTTTAAATTTAACCTCCTGTCTAATTTCAGATTATTAAAGTTAAACCTATTTTTTTTCAGTCTTACAATACATATCGGTAAGCGCTAATTCCATGCCATGGACATATCGGACTTTGGGAGTCTGCGAGGTTAATTAATGAGTGGGAATAGTAATTAATATCAATAAGTTAAACCTCACTAACCTGTTCACGCCTTAAGAGATTTTTCACCGCCTCATGTGGTGAACATAGTGACTGCAATACATTATTCACCTGTTCGGTAATCGGCATTTCTATATGATATTTTTTTGCCAGTTCGCTAACTTCAACCGCCGTCTTTAAACCTTCTATTGATTGCCCGATCTTATCACTTGCGGCTTCTATGGATAAACCTTTGGCTAATAATAAACCGAGACTGCGATTTCGGGATTGGTTGTCAGTACAAGTCAATACTAAATCACCCAAACCAGCCAGACCCATAAAGGTTTCAGGGTTTGCTCCCATCGCCAGACCCAGTCGCATAATTTCAGCGAGTCCACGTGTGACCAATGCTGCGCGCGTGTTGGCACCATAGCCAAGACCATCGGCAATACCGGCCGCAATCGCCATCACATTTTTTACTGCACCACCGACCTGTGCACCAATAACATCGCTATGTGTATAGATACGAAAAACATCACTATGAAACAAATCGGCAAAGTTCTGAGCAACTTTATTGTCGATTGCTGCAATAGTTACTGCTGTGGGCAAACTGGCAGCGACTTCTTTGGCGAATGAAGGACCGGAGAGTATCGCAACAGCACTATTGGATAGTTCTTCTAAAACAACTTGATGGTTGAGCTTGTGTGTACCTGGTTCAAAACCTTTACAGGCAATACAGACTTGAACACCGGTAAAAGATTTCAATAATTGTAAACTGCTACGCAGTCCATGACACGGAACCGCATTTACCACCATTTTTGTATCAGCTGGCGCCGCGTCAATAGCACTAATAGGAATAAGGTTTTCTGGAAAAGCAGTATTTGGGATGTAACGCGTGTTACATTTCTCAGATTTTAAGCTATCGATTAAAGCGGAATCGATATCCCATAGATATACAGTATATTGATTACGCGCCAAAACCAGTGCCAGCGCAGTTCCCCAGGAACCTGCACCGAGAACCAACACTGGCTGGGCTGCCATCAGAGAATTACCAGTTAATGAGTGATATCTGCATTAGCTTGAGCGGCCGCATCTAACTGGGCTTCGGTTTCTTTTTGTTGTTGCTCATACAAGGCATCAAAGTTTACCGGTGCTAGCAACAACTGCGGAAAACCACCACGGGTTATTACATCAGACACCGCTTCACGCACAAACGGAAACAGGATATTGGCGCAGACAATGGCCAACATACGATTGATTACATCCTCGGGCAGGTTCTTAATCAAGAAGATCCCGGCTTGATTAACCTCTATCAAATAAGCCGTTTTACCTCCAACTTTAACTGTCAATGTAACGGTTAACACCACGTCAAAATGGTCATCGCCTATTGCCGTAGCCTTATTGGTCATATTCATATCGACCTCAGGCTTCCATTCCATTTTGAACACTTCCGGTGTATTAGGAGTTTCAAAAGAGATGTCTTTTACATAAACCTTTTGCACTAAAAATTGTGCATCATTGGGTGCTTGTGGGTTGCCTTGTTGTTCAGCCATGATATTTTCCTAAATTATTTTTTTAAATATTTGTATGGTTTGTTTTACTTGAGACCTTTGGTCAAAGGCAGGTTTGCATTCTGCCAGGACAAAAGCCCACCTTTCAAACTATAAACTTTTTGATAACCTTCATTCATTAATTTTCGTGCTTCTTTGGCCGAAACTGAGCCAGATGCACAGCAAAAGATAATACCGTTGTCCTTATACTTTTTAAGCTTTTCAAGTTGATTTGCTAACTGATCGGCGCTGATATTAATCGCGTCGATAATATGACCGCTCTCAAAATCCTTCTGATTGCGTAAATCAATCACTTTTGCATCCTCCCGATTTATCAGTCGGGTAACTTCATCAGGTTGTATCAGTTTGATGCCACTCAGCATATCACCAAATAAATTCCATGCTAACAAGGTTAATATCGCCAAGAGTAATGAGAATAAAAATAGATGATTAGCTACAAATTCGGGAAATTTTTCCATTCAGTGTCTCTTTAGCTGCCTGTATTTAATGAGGGCTGCATGATACGTTATATCGTCTATTGAAAAAACATTTATACTTAATTCAATTTTCAATGTTGAATAATGTGAAGTCTGTCTTTGTTTCATGCTAATATTCGCGCACTAAAAATTGGGTGGTTTAGGTTTAAAATCCATTGAATTAGACTTTCATCGAAATATATAACGTCTTGAAATTGTAGAAATTGCCGACACTTCATAATACAGTCACTTTAAGTCATCAGCGCCCCAACCTTTAATGCAAGTCATTCATAAACCTATAATTCTGATTGTTCTGGATGGCTGGGGCCATACGGATAATACGGTCTACAACGCGATTTATTCTGCCCATAAACCAACCTGGGACCGCATCTGGGAAGATTACCCGCATACGCTGATCAACGCCTCAGGAATTGATGTTGGACTACCGGCACAGCAAATGGGCAACTCCGAGGTGGGTCATATGAATATTGGTTCCGGTCGGATAGTCGATCAGGAATTCACACGCATAACCCGCGCCCTGGAAGATGGCAGCTTTTACGAAAATGAAAACCTGAATACCGCATTTAAGACAGCGGCAAAAAATAATAAAGCCGTGCACCTGCTAGGATTGCTCTCTGACGGTGGCGTACATAGCCATGAAGATCATATCTTTGCGCTTATGGAATTGGCAGCGAGATGTGGGGTTGAAACCGTTTACCTGCATGCCTTTCTCGATGGTCGCGACACGCCGCCAAAGAGTGCCGAAGAATCGATTCATAGAGCTCAGATGAAAATGAAAGAGCTCGGTATAGGTCGTTTTGCATCTATTATAGGCCGGCACTACGCCATGGATCGCAATAAACGCTGGGATCGGACCAAATTAGCCTACGATCTTATTACTCAAGGTAAGGCAGAATACCGCTCTGTCGACCCGTTTATTGCGGTGGATATGGCCTATGCTCGAGGCGAATCAGATGAATTTGTCAAACCTACAGCAATTACCAAATCAGATGAACCACCTGTAATTGTCGATGATGGCGATGTCATCGTCTTTGCAAACTATCGTTCAGATCGCGCTCGACAATTGGCCCGTGCATTTACCAAACAAGAGTTCAAAGCATTTGAACGTGAGAGGTTTCCAAAACTAACTGCCTTTATCAGTCTGACTTCATATAAAGCCAATTACGAATTTCCGGTTGCTTTCCCGCCACTCAGCATGACCAATGTCTTTGGTGAATACATAGCAAACCTGGGATTAAAACAACTTCGAATCGCAGAAACAGAGAAATATGCACATGTCACTTTTTTCTTTAATGGTGGTGAAGAACGCGTGTTTGAAGGCGAAGATCGCATACTGATACCCTCACCTCATGTAGAAACCTACGACAAACAACCTGAAATGAGCGCGGATGAGATCACTGAGCGACTAATAGAATCTATTGATAGTCGTCGCTATGATGCCATTATCTGTAATTATGCAAATGCCGACATGGTCGGTCACACTGGCAACTTTAAGGCGACCATATCAGCTGTCGAGACCATAGATAAATGTCTCGGTAAGGTAATTGATTGTGTGCAGAAAGTCGGCGGTGAAATTCTTATTACTGCTGATCATGGTAATGCAGAACAATTAAAAGCCTACACGACCGAGAAAATTAAATCGCAATCCCATACGGCACATACCAGTAATCTGGTGCCACTCATCTATATAGGCAGGCCTGCTGAGTTTCTTCCTGATACAGGTTCGTTGTCTGATATATCGCCAACAATGCTGAGTATCATGGGAATCCCGCAACCAAAGGAAATGACCGGAAAATCATTATTGCGATTACAACAAGAGGATGCTCCCGCAGTTATCGGAAAGTGAATCACATATGATTTCATCCTTCAATAAGATAGCCCTGTTTCTCAGTTCAATATTTTTTGCCTTCACTTTGCTATCTCAGGTCGTAACGGCGGCTGATTCAAAGCCTGTAAAAGAATCTGATTTAACGGATATTCGTACCCGCATAAAAGATGTAGAAACCCGCATAAAATCTGCCCGGACTGAAACTGAAAAATTACAAAAAGAGTTACGTGATAATGAGGTCAGTACTGCCAGAACACTAACTCGCCTGAACGATATTGAATCCCGTATTTCAAAAAAGAATGCTGAGCTAAATGATCTGTTATCTAAGCAAGCGGAACATGAAGCAGCATTAAAAAAAGAAAAAGAAAAACTAACCTACCAGATTCGATCTGCTTATCAGGTTGGTCGTAATGATTATTTAAAGTTGATTCTTAACCAGGAAGATCCGGCACTGGTCGGCCGTGCATTAGCTTACTATGACTATCACAACCGGGCACGCTCGGAACGTATTAATCAGGTTAAACAAGCCTTAATAGACCTCGAACAAATTCAAACCTTAATCGAAAATGAAACAACTCAACTTGAAACCTTGAAACATCAACATCAGGCGAAGTTAAATGATTTCCATCAGTATCGCGCATCGCGAAGTGACATCAGTAATCGTTTGCAAAAATATATATCAGAGCAAGGTGTTGAGCTCCGAATGCTACAGGAAAATGAACGCGAGCTTGGTGTGCTGTTTCAGGATTTAAAAAAGGAAAAAGCGGTAACCATTGAAATATATGAGGACATGCCACCCTTCAGTAGCCTTAAAGGCAGGCTCGACTGGCCGGTAAAAGGCAGATTATTAAAGCGCTATGGCGCAAATAAAAAAGGTAATGACCTTAAATGGCAGGGAGTTCTGATTGATGCTGAAAATGGTACCAACGTAAATGCTATCAGTACTGGAAAAATCGTTTTTGCTGACTGGTTTCGTAACCTGGGGCTGTTAATTATTATAGATCATGGCGATGGTTATATGAGTCTCTATGGACATAATCAAAACCTACTGAAAAATACCGGAGACTGGGTACTTGCCGGTGAACAGATTGCGACTGTAGGAGACAGTGGCGGACAAAATGACACGGCACTGTATTTCGAAATAAGAAAAGGGGCAAAACCTTTAAACCCGTCAATTTGGTGTAAACGATAGCTATTATCGGCTTGTCATATACAGTTGAGCACGGTTATGCTTCAACATCAGAGACCTAATGAACTTGTACAGTATTAATCAATCGATATAGTTTACCCATGCCGGCTTGAATGGAGCAAAGAATGTCACTATTAAAACAAATCACTACCACTGCATTGCTGTCAATATCATTGACGTCTATTGCCATAGCAAATACAGAACAGGACGACGAAGCAGGAACCCTGCCGCTGGATGAACTTCGTATCTTCTCCGAGGTTTTTGCCAAGGTTAAGAATGACTATGTAGAAAGCGTTGATGATAGAGAACTGATAGAAAATGCAATCAGGGGCATGTTGGAAGGGCTCGATCCACATTCAAGTTATCTTGATAAAGAACATTACACGGAATTACAAGAAGGTACTTCCGGTGAATTTGGTGGTCTAGGCATTGAAGTCGGTATGGAAGATGGTTTTGTTAAAGTCATCTCACCGATAGACGACACCCCGGCCCAACGCGCCGGCATTAAAGCAGGTGATTTAATAATCAGACTGGATGACCAATCTGTTAAAGGCATGATGCTAAACGATGCTGTGAAATTGATGCGTGGCAAACCAGGGAGTGACATCATTCTTACTGTCGTAAGAATCGGTGAAGATAAGCCTATAGAAATAACTATCACGCGCGATATAATCGCGGTAAGAAGTGTTCGCGGCAAAACATTAGAACCCGGTTTTGCCTATATTCGTATATCCAACTTCCAGACTAATACTGCAGAAGACCTGCGTAAATCGCTGGAAAAATTAAAACAAGAAAACAACAACGGCTTAAGCGGCTTAATACTTGATCTAAGAAACAATCCAGGTGGCATTCTTAATGCCGCAGTTGGTGTTTCCGATTTATTTCTTGATAGTGGCTTGATTGTCTATACCGAAGGTCGAATCAAAGATTCAAAAATGACATTCAATGCCAAACCAATGGATATGATTAAAGATGCACCTATCATTGTATTGGTGAATGGTGGTTCAGCTTCTGCTTCCGAGATCGTCGCTGGCGCATTACAGGATCATGATCGCGCAATCATCATGGGTGAACAAACCTTTGGTAAGGGCTCAGTGCAAACTATCCTGCCTATGAATGAAGAAGCGGCATTGAAATTAACAACAGCACGTTACTATACCCCCTCAGGCCGTTCTATCCAGGCATCCGGAATTAAACCGGACATCATTATAGATAACATACGTGTAGATAGCCGGGTAGATACGACTTCGGGACAAATTAAAGAAGCTGATTTAAGCGGTCATCTGGGAAGTGGTCAAGAAGCTGACGAGGAAGATAAAGATAAAAGTGAAAAAGCTGACGATAAAAAGAAAGGTAAGAATAAAGAACCCTCACTTGCAGAAACAGACTATCAGTTATATGAAGCACTCAATGTATTAAAGGGACTAGCGATACATTTGAAAAAAACGGGATAGTCTTATCTTTAAGAAGCCTATGCTAAAAGTCCTGATACCACTGGCGCAGGGTTGCGAAGAACTCGAAGCTGTTACAATTATTGACCTGTTAAGACGTGCAGAAATTAACGTCATAACAGCAGGGCTTGATTCACAAGCTGTCACTTGCAGTCGTGGCACTGTACTTATTCCTGATACTGATCTTGATACTGCACTAAATGATGTTTATGACATGGTTGTCCTTCCCGGTGGCTTACCCGGTGCTGAACATCTCAATAACGATGAAAGAATAAAAACACTGTTGATAAAGATGGCCAATAGCGAAAAATTCACAGCCGCGATTTGTGCTGCTCCCAAAGTCCTCGTTAATGCAGGTCTACTCGAAAACAAAAAAGCAACCAGCTATCCCGGCGTTCTTGAGGGCACAGAGAACATCAGTATTAGTAATGATGCTGTTGTCATTGACGGCAAAGTCATTACCTCGCGTGGTCCTGGAACCGCAATGGACTTTGCTTTAACCCTGATTGAATCGCTTGCGGGAAAGGCAAAAAGAGATGAAGTCGAGAAAGGTCTGGTTCGCTAGAGTCCTTCAACGTGTTCATGCCGCGTGCCATAAGCAAGAAAACGTGCCAGCCGTTTTCTGATAAACGGTATCTTTGAAATAAGCTTCATTGGCAACGGCGGCTCGAATGGTTTATCCGATTTTAATGCATCGCTGATAATGCGTTGTTGTACGAATGATTGAAATTTCTGAATAAAAGCCACAGCCGGTTCACGGCGTTTTTGTACTCCAGCTAAATCGGTAGTGCTTAATCTATCCTGTTTGATGGGATCAGCTAATTGATTAACCGCAGCGACGGCATCCTGAATTGCATAATTAATCCCCACACCGCCTACAGGAGACATAATATGTGCTGCATCGCCAATCAATAGTAATCCGTCTTTATACCACTGCTCTACGCGTCCGGTGACAACAGACAAGATCGCCATCTCCGACCAATCCTTAATTGTAGTAACCGAGTCACCCAGTTCAGGTGCAAGCCCTTTGATTACATTATGAAAATGCTCAACCCCTTCTTCGCGTAACGCCTTATAGCCACCTTTCATGATCACATAACCGACTTGAAGATACTCTTTTCTATTTATAATAATGATCATCGTACCCGAACCGATACGCCCGCTTACGGCTTCTTTCAAATCTGAACCAGCAGGGATCGGCAACTTAAACCAGATGACATCCATTGGTGGTGATGTCTTACCCAATTCAATCTTTGCTAAACGTCTAGCTGTTGAACCACGCCCATCTGCACCAATGGTTAAGTCCGCATCAAGCGCATACTCATCGCCTTCAAAGGTATACTTAACACCGGTCACCTTTACATTTACTTCTCTTAATTCACGTACCTGCGCTCCCATCAAAATATGAAAGCCGCTTAATTGTTTTGTTTTTTCAACAATGTAGTTCAGGAATTTTTCTTGCGGGATAATAGCAACGTAAGGAAATTTACAATCCATTGCAGAAAAATCTGCCATAGTGATGACGCGATCAGGGAAAGTAAAACTTAAATTCTGAACCTTGCTATTTGCCTGTTGCAATACCTCATCGGCCAAACCCAGCTGATCTAATATTTCCAATGAAGAGGCGTGCAAAGTATCGCCCCGAAACTCCCGATCAAAATCAGGTTTGCCTTCGAGCAACACAACAGAAACACCACGAAGCGCAAACAGATAAGCAGCAATAACACCAGCAGGACCACCACCGATAATACAAACCTTTGTTTTTTCTGGAAGATTGGGTACAGACATTATCTTTCCCCTTTATGATTTGAATTTAATTATAGGTCATGGATTTTCTAATGACCGGTAATCGAACTAACTAATTCTAATTTTTATTACACCTACAACTTTCTATACAGTTTATTGTAATGACAGAGATCAGCCAGAAGCGGACTAAACGCATTAAAATATTCTGTTTCCTGAAAGCAGACATTAACGTTTGAGTTGTGGGGGCGGATAAAGCGCGTAGCGCTTTAGACGGTCCGACACGAACAATTTGTTATGTGTTTTCATTAAATTTAGGCCAACGATTATAGCCGATTTCTGGATTGTTTGATTGGAACTTGCGAATAAACTCAACTTATTTTTCCGCAAGCTCAGAATCAGAACAATCTTCAGACTCCCAAAGTATTTCTTTCCTTACCGTATAATCTTTTTGAATTTCATTTGGTAATTTAAGGAAGTCTTCATTTACAACATCAATATCTGGGCTTCCGAAATATCTGAAACTTTCATACGCGACTTTACCTATGTAGATTTTGTTAGTCGGTATATATGTGATCTTGTAAATTTGCTTCATTATTATTTACACATAACTATGCGTTATAGAACTGTAGTGGCCTTTCTTTTGGTTCCTTTTCTTTGGCCACGCAAAGAAAAGGAACTCGCTATCAAGCGAAACAAACCGGAAAAAGAATAATAAGTTTTATCGTTTGACTGGATGCCGGGTCAAGCCCTGCATGACAACTACCAAATAGATTCACCCGTCTCCGGGTTATACATCTCATGGTGGATCTTATGTCGATTCTCGATCAGTTGATCGATAGTAGGTTCATCATTCATCGCTCGCTTGACTGCAAGCCTCATGGCTTCGTAGTTACAACGATATAGATCTTTTCTGTCCAGGTTTTTATCCGTCACACATTCCGGTGCGATCCAGACCATAGCAATGCAACACAATCGATTAGCCATATCTTTTGGTATGACACCATCAATAACCGAGTCCAGCATCGCATCGGCAATTGCAGACTGTACCGGGCCACCTAGTAAATTGACGTAAGCTGTCGATTTAATAGTTACCTTGGGAACGATCAGCGTGGCGGGTTTGACCTGTTGGTTACAGGCACGTATTGCAAACATACGTGTATGGCCTTCGGTTTGTCCCATCAGGTTGGCAAAAGCATTGCCGACTGGGCCGTCGATATCACCAATAACAATCTCCGGCATTGCATCGGTAAATTGCCCTTCTGCTGCGAAGACCGTCGCTTCACCTGTTTTCATGATTATACGATCAGACATGACTTAACCCTCAAAATTAGTTGTCCCAATAATATTTATAAATGCTAATAATAATTCTTTTATGAACTACTCTCTTTCGGAAATACCTTTGCCGTTATTTCCTTGCTGTAGAAACGCTCACAAAGCAGGCGCCGTTTTTCGCTTTCGGAAACGTCATCAGGGAAAGACGATAAAACAATTTTACGTGCCGTCTCAAACATTTGTATACCGATCATCATTCGTTGTTCGCCACTCATTTGCATATAACGTTCGTGCACCATTTTTGCTATATCAGGAGAAGTATCGTTCATGCTTTCAAGTTTTCCAAAATTGTTAATACTCCAAGTTTTTCTGCCCAAAGATGCAGGTATTTTTCATCCGGTTGTGTTGCCAATAAATTTTTAATGTCCCTTGATTGTAACCCCGAACCTGTATCTTTCGACCAAATAATTTTTGACAGGATCAAATCTTCTTTACTAACAATCCAAAGCTTTATACCAGCAAATTCTATTTGAATCCGTCGTTCAAACTCATTATGCCGATATTCATCTGCCTTACGAACAATAATGTCCACCTTAACAACACTGTCAAGGTGAATCAGATTAAACATTGATAAATCCTGAATTGCATCTGTTACCGCAACATCAGAGATATAGTAGGTATCACTAAATGTATCTATCAACCTTGTTGCGTCTTCTACCTTTAAGGCAATAACAAGATCGATGTCACGGGTCATACGTGGCTCAGCATAATAATTCATCGCCATTGACCCAGTCAGCATGTATGAAAAACCAGCATCAGTCAGACGCTTGGCGACATCTTCAAGAATATCAAGTTCTGTCAGGCTATCCATAAATTATTTAAATGACTACTTCTGTTGCCAGGATAAATATAACAGCAACATTCCAGAAAAACCCAACAACCATGACACGATAGGCACTGAAGCAAACACGCCGTGCGTTGTATTATCAAGTGCATAGATGATGGATGCAGACAATAAAAAACCGGAGCCGACAACAGCCATGACCGTACTTCGATTGTAGACCTTCATCTCTTGTCGCAAATGATGTATTTCTTCAGATTTGTTTTCCATTTCAATCTTGCCATCATTAATCCGGTCAACCAGATCTATCAACTTGTTTGGCAGATCTGGCAAGCGATCAATAAGCTTGGGTATATTATATTTTGCTGCCTTGATAAGTCCTTTGGTGCCCATGCGTTCATCCATCCAGCGTTCAAGTTGTGGACGCGCCGTTTTCCAAAGATCGAGTTCCGGATAGAGTTGTCTGCCTATCCCTTCAATATTAATGATCGTTTTTTGTAACATGATCAATTGCGGCATGATCTCTACATTAAATCGTCGCGCTATCTGAATCAGTCGTTGCAACAATTCGCCAAACGATATTTCGCGCATGGGTCTATCCAGCAAGGGTTCACATACGGTGCGTATGGCAGATTCCAACTCATCCATACGGGTTCCCTTTGGCACCCAACCTGATTCAATATGTAATGCAGCAACCCGGTGATAATTACGATTTAAAAATGCGATGAAGTTATCTGCAAGATAACGCTGATCAAACTCAGTGAGTGAACACATGATGCCGAAATCGATCACTTTTACTACGGATGGCTTACCTGCTTCGGGAGGACCCACAAAAATATTTCCCGGATGCATATCAGCATGGAAAAAGTTATCGCGAAAAACTTGTGTAAAAAAGACTTCAACGCCGTATTCAGCCAACCATTTCAGGTCAACCCCGGCGGCCTTAAGTGCATTAATATCACGTACTGAAATGCCGCTAACCCTTTCCATGGCCAACACATTTCGTCGTGTTAGTTCCCAGTTTATCTCCGGTACATAATAACGTTCTTCACCAGTAAAGTTTCGACGTAACTGCGAGGCATTGGCCGCTTCTCGTTGTAAATCAAGTTCATTAAGCAGGGTCTTTTCAAATTCAGTGACTACGCCAGTGAATCGTAGTGACTTACCCTTGCGATAATATTTCTCTGCCTTCTCGGCTAGCAGGTGTAATAAACCCAGATCTTTACGAATCGTGATTTCTATTTCCGGTCGGATAACCTTGATAATAAAATCACGTCCATCTTTAAGAGTGGCACGATGAACCTGTGCGACCGATGCAGAAGCGAGTGGCGTCTCGTCAAACTCCAGAAACACCTCACTCAGTTTACATTCATAGGCATCTTCAATTATTTTACGGGCGAGCTTGCCAGAGAATGGCGTTACCGCATCTTGTAACTTGGCAAACTCATTGGCGATATCTTCCGGTATCAGATCTCGGCGGGTAGATAATATTTGTCCGAGTTTGACATAGATCGGACCGAGGTCTTCTAACATCAAACGCATACGTTCAGCGCGGGGACCCTTGGTTTTCCCAAACCAGTTCCAGGGGAATAGATAAAATAAAAAACGAACCGGTCGAAACAAATGGGTCGCAAAGATAAATTCATCCAGGCCGTATTTAATCAAGACCCGTTGAATTGCCAATAAACGAAGAATTTGTTCCATAGACTAACTGTCCTGCTTTTTAGTATTTAATTGTGCTTCAAGTTTATTAATACGCTGCGTAAAACGATCGACATCTTCTCGAAGCACATCAACTTCTTTACAAAATTCTTCAACCAGTAGATCGTCCGGTAACATTCCAGATTCAAAACGCAGATATTCACTCATATCCATTGCTAATGTTTTCCCTGTATTAGCTGCAGCACGACCAGTACCACGGATAAGTTTGCCTATTTGATATGCAGCAGTATCACCGACCCATTTTGATAGCGGCTCTTCCAGATCAATTTCTATGTTTTGCATTATTTCCTGAAAGCGTTGGCCGAGTCCGATATCACCTATCACCTGCATATCGGTCGGCATGCCTGCAGCACCTCGCTTCGAGCTTGCCAACATCATTATAAAATTTGTGGGTGACCCTTTTATCAAAACATCAGGCTTATCTGTATAAGCTGTATTGATCACAAGCCCGTTTATTGAAGGGAATAAAAAAACAGTTAAATCAATATTACTAAATTCAAATGCGAGTACTTTACCTTCAAGTTTTGCTAATGCATGCAGTGTCTCTTCATCAAGACTCAATGCCTTGTTGATCAATTTTTCAATATGACCGATCCATTCTGGCGTTTTGCTATCCGTAAAGGCATTCATAATTTATAACCACGGTGTATAGCAACAACGCCACCGGATAAATTGTGGTATTGCACTTTTTCAAAGCCCGCCTTCTGCATCATCGATGACAATGTGTTTTGATCAGGATGCATACGAATAGACTCTACCAGATATTGATAGCTTGCTTCATCATTGGCAACTAACTTGCCAAATTTCGGGATCAGCTTGAATGAATACTCATCATAGACTTTATCCAGAACCGGAATAACCATTTTTGAAAACTCAAGGATGACCAGTTGCGAACCATATTTAAGCTTGCTGTACATAGAGCGTAATGCGGCATCCTTATCTGTCACATTACGTAATCCGAATGCAATCGTCATGCAATCAAAGCTATTGTCTTCAAACGGCAAGGCCTCAGCATTACCCTGGACATAATCGATACCTTTAATAATCCCTTTATCAATAAACCGATCCCGTCCCTGTTGCAACATTTCAGCATTGATATCGCATAGGGTTACACGACCTTCATCACCAAGTTGCTTATGGATTAAGTTTGCAATATCGCCTGTGCCACCGGCCAGATCCAGCACATGAAAGTTTTTTCTAATAGCACACAGATGCACAGCTTTACGCTTCCAAAGCCGATGCGCACCGAATGACATTACGTCATTCATTAAATCGTATTCTGATGCCACCGATGTAAATACGTTAGCAACACGACGCGCCTTTTCTTCAGCCGCGACTTCTTCAAAACCAAAGTCTGTTGTCGTTTGTTTAGTCATTGAGTTGGCGAGTATGTCCTGCCTGTTTTAATGCAGTCAGATAGTCAGTCCAGTTATTTTCTTTTGCTTCACCCAGTTCATATAGATATTCCCAGGTATAAAGACCGGTGTTATGGCCATCATCAAAAATTAATTTAATAGCGTAATTACCAACAGGCTCTATCTCTTTAATATTGACGTTTTCTTTCCCGACTTGCAGCACTTCCTGCCCAGGCCCATGACCTTTCACATCCGCGGAGGGTGAATAGACGCGTAAATATTCACAGGACAATTCAAATCTTGCTCCGTCCTCAAATTCAATTTCAAGTACACGGGACTTTTGATGCAAATTGATCGAATTCGGATGGTGTTTATTGTCTGACATAGATCCCGCTTTATAGTAATGATAGAAGTTGTTGTCCAATTCTAGAGTATATAACGACTTAAATCCTCATCCTCGACCAACTCATTTAAATGATCGTTTACATATTGCGCATCAATGGAAATTGATTGACCTTTTTTTTCTGACGCTTCATACGACAGCGTTTCGAGCAAACGTTCCATTACCGTATGTAAACGGCGTGCACCTATATTTTCGGTAGTGTCATTAACCTGAAAGGCTATTTCCGCAATACGTCGAATGCCATTATCATCAAATTCAATGTTAACGCCTTCAGTAGCGAGTAACAGTGTGTACTGTTCCGTTAATGATGCGTCTGGCTCAGTTAATATACGGACAAAATCATCCGCGACCAATGCGCTGAGTTCTACCCGAATGGGTAATCGCCCCTGTAATTCAGGAATCAGATCCGAAGGTTTTGCAAGATGAAATGCGCCCGAGGCAATAAACAAAATATGATCTGTTTTAATCATGCCGTATTTTGTTGTTACCGTACTACCTTCAACCAATGGCAATAAATCACGTTGCACACCTTCTCTCGATACATCAGGACCACTGCTTTCAGAACGGCGAGTAACCTTATCTAGCTCATCCAGAAAGACAATGCCGTGTTGCTCTACACGTTCAATCGAACGTGCCTTGATATCATCTTCATTTAGCAACTTGGCAGCTTCTTCTTCTGCGATCAGCTTCAGTGCCTTTTTAACAACGAGTTTACGCGATTGCTTTTTACCAGAACCCATGTTTTGAAACATACCTTGTAACTGGCTGGTCATCTCTTCCATGCCCGGTGGTGCCATAATCTCAACACCGATATTGGGGGCATTTAGGTCGACTTCAATTTCTTTATCATCAAACTTACCATCAAGAATCATTTGTCTGAATTTTTCACGCGTGGGATTAGCACTGGATTCATGATCATCTTCACCCATCATGCGCGCGGGTGGTAACAGGATATCCAGAACCCTGTTCATCGCTGCTTCTTGCGCCTGATCACGCACTTTATCCATTTCAATCTCACGCGTCTGTTTAATAGCAATATCAGCCAGATCACGAATAATTGATTCTACATCCCGACCAACATAACCCACTTCGGTAAACTTGGTCGCTTCTATTTTAATAAACGGCGCTTGTGCCAATTTGGCAAGTCGTCTGGCAATTTCTGTTTTACCGACGCCGGTGGGACCAATCATTAAAATGTTTTTTGGGGTAATTTCATTACGGATTGATTCATCAACCTGTGAACGGCGCCATCGATTACGTAATGCAATGGCAACGGCACGTTTGGCTGAATCCTGACCAATAATATGTTTATTGAGTTCGGCAACTATTGCCTGTGGAGTTAATTCTGTCATTTTATTCCGTTGATTATTTTTGTTTTTAAAATTCTTATAGTTCTTCGATGGTTAAGTTTGAATTGGTATAAATACAAATATTCGAAGCAATACCTAAACCTTTTTCGACGATGTCACGAGCACTCAGATCAGTATTTTCCAATAGTGCCAGTGCGGCAGATTTTGCATAGTGCCCACCCGAACCGATCGCCATGATATTGTCTTCCGGTTCAATAACATCACCATTGCCTGAAATAATAAGCGAGGTTGTTGTATCTGCAACGCAGAGCATCGCTTCAAGCCGTCTCAACATTCGGTCGGTGCGCCAGTCTTTGGCCAATTCAACTGCCGAACGCATTAAATTGCCCTGATGTTTTTGTAATTTGGCCTCGAACCTTTCGAATAAGGTAAATGCATCTGCCGTTCCGCCGGCAAAACCTGCCAGAATTTTTTCATTAAATAATCGTCGCACCTTGCGTGCATTACCTTTCATGACGGTATCACCCAGTGATACCTGACCATCGCCGCCTATAACAACATGTTCACCACGTCGTACAGATAAGATGGTAGTACCTCGATATTGTTCCACATTATTTCTCCACATTAGGGAAGCAGAATTGTACATGAGCGCGCTTGCAGACTTAAGTAAAAACGACCTTAAGTTATGAATTTAATTGGATTTCTTGCGATGTGCCCGGGGATGGCTCTTGTCATAGACCTGAGCCAAATGTTGAAAATCGAGATGGGTATACACTTGTGTAGTACTAATATCGGCATGTCCGAGTAATTCCTGTACCGCGCGCAAATCACCACTTGATTCCAACATATGACTTGCAAAGGAATGCCGCAACATATGCGGGTGAACATGGCTGGGTAAACCCTGTTTGATTGCCCATTGTTTCAGACGCTCCTGAACAGATCTCGGACTAATACGTTTACCTCGGTTGCTGATAAATAATGCGACCTCATTTTCATTAACCATTTTAATTCTTATCTTAAGCCATTTATCAATTGCCTTAATCGCATGTTGTCCAACGGGAATACTACGCATTTTTTTACCTTTACCGGTAACGGTTATTATGCGATCACCAAAATCAATATCGCCCATATTTAAACTAATTAACTCTGCAAGACGTAAACCAGAAGAATATATCAGTTCTAATATGGCGCGATCACGAATGGCAAGATCATCTTGTTCATTGATCTCCACTAATTGAACAGTTTGATCCGCATCCAGTACTTTAGGTAACTTACGTTCTGTCTTCGGTGCAATAATACCTTCCGCGGGATTATTTTTAACTTTCTCTTCTTCGATCAGATAACGATAGAACGATCGTATTGCAGACAAGTTTCTTTGCAATGATCTGCCACCAGCACCCTGACGATGACGCCAGGCAATAAAACCGCGCACTTGTCGTCCATCAAGCGCAATCCATTTGTCTATGTCTTGTTTATCACAAAAGTTCTGCAGGTGATTAAGATCGCGCTGATAGGCACTACGGGTATGTTCAGAGAGATGGTGTAATGTCTTTATATAAGACTCAAGCAATAACGTCTCGGACGATTGCATTTTGATTTAGCTTTGCTCAACCCAGGGCTTCAATATAAAACTTAATACTTCACCCAGATTAGCCAGAAGTTCAACACCCATGCCCGCCTGAAAGTGCTCAGCATCAAAACTACCGATGGATAAAATCCCGCCCCAACCCTGACCATGTAACGGCACCATTACAGAGGAGGCAATTTCATCACCATCATCTCCAAACAAAAATACTTGTTGTTGGCGTTTCATACGTCCGCTTAATGGAAGACGCTTATCAATAATACTTTTGAACAACGATTGTTCCATCGCTTCACTACCTGCAAATTCATCTGTTGCAAAACTATCAACAAAAGAGGGGTTGGCAAACAATCGAACCACTGCCCGATCAGCATGGAAATTCTTTTTCAAATTATCATAGAGCGTATTAAATATATCTTTTGGCTCATCGGCATCCATCAAGATTAATGCCAGTTGATGCATGCGCCGGGCAAGTTCCTCGTTTTGACGTGCGATTTCTATGAGTTCATGTAAACGTTTGCGTGTTTGTTGATTCTGCTCGCGTAGCACAGAGACCTGTTTTTCAACCAGCGAAACAGCATCACCATGATCATGTGGAATTTTCAGCTCGGCAAGAATTTCCGGGTTGTTGTTGAAAAAATCCGGATTGTCTTTGAGAAATTCCGAGACCATATCTGCGCTAACAGTATTTGATTGCAGATTCTTTGTTTCCTGACCACTCATAATTCAATTTTCCCCTCAAAGACTGTTATAGCGGGACCTGTCATATAGACCGGTTCTCCCTCACCAGCCCAGCATAAGTTCAAATGACCGCCGCGTAGTTCTGCATCTATTGTCCCTTCCAAGTACCCTTGCTGGCAAGCGATAACCATCGCCGCACAGGCTCCGCTGCCACAAGCCAGTGTTTCTCCTGACCCACGTTCATATACACGCAGTTTAAACGCTTCTTTATTCAGTATCTCTACAAAACCGACATTCACGCCCTCAGGAAATAGTTCACTTGATTGTATAGCGGGTCCAATTACATCGACCGGCATCGAATCGACATCATCGACGAAGATGACCGCATGTGGATTGCCCATAGAGACGGCACCAAAGGTAAATTCACCTTCGCCTGATTTAAGTGTGTATTGTTCAACTCGCTCATCAAACTTTATCGGGATATTAGCAGGCTCAAACTCCGGCACACCCATATTTACCGTCACACAATCATTATCAACAATCTGTAATACCAACCGACCGTTACCCGTTTCGGCAATGATTCTATCCTTCGTTAGCAGTTTTTTTTGTTTGAGATAGATCGCAACACAACGCGCACCGTTCCCGCATTGCATCACCTCACCACCATCTGCATTGAATATCCGATAACAAACATCAGCCTCAGCCGATTTCGGTGGTTCCAGTAGCAGGACTTGATCACAACCGATACCAAATTGACGATCAGCAATATATCTCACTTGCTCGCGCGACAAGGTCAATGATTGGGTAAAAGTATCAAACACTACAAAATCATTACCGATACCGTGCATTTTTGTGAATTTAAGTTCCATTAACGTAGATTACAGCCTGTGTTAAATCACGCAAGCATGGAGTAGAATTTTTTACTCCTGTTTATCATTCGACACAGTAACACCATCAGGGATATGTATAGTGGTTGTAGGAAAGGCGCATTCTGCATCATGTGAATCGATGATATCGATAATCTTCAACATCACATCCTGTTTCACCTTGTGAAATTCAATCCAGTTTGTGGTTTTGGTAAAGGTGTAGATAAAGAAATTTAATGATGAGGAAGCAAACTCGTCAAAATTCACGATAAGCGTTTGTCCATTATCAATATCCTCGTGTTGCTCCAACATGCTTTTAACATCACCGATAATATCTCGCATTTTATTAGCATCATCATAACGAATACCGATGGTTTCCTTGATGCGACGATTGGTCATGCGTGACGGATTTTCAACGGCAATGTTGGTAAATACGGCATTAGGTACATACAAGGGTCGCTTATCAAATGTTCTTATCGTTGTTAATCGCCATCCAATCTTTTCTACCGAACCCTCAATTTCTCTATCCGGGGAACGTATCCAGTCGCCGACATCGAATGGACGATCCATGTAGATGGTCAAACCACCGAAAAAATTTGCCAACAGATCCCTTGCAGCGAAACCTATCGCAATACCACCAATTCCGCCAAACGCCAACACCCCGGAAATGCTATATCCAAGCGTTTGCAAGATTACCAGTCCACCGGTAATCACAACCGAAACACTTAATAGTTTCGCTATTGCATCAGCCGTAGTTTCATCAAATGATTCCTGTTCATGTCTTTTCTTCTCAATAATTTTTTCTTCAGCGCGTTTTATAAAACGCGTGAGAAACCAGACAATGATCATTATCACAGCGACTTCGCGAACGGGTGCTATAGCACCAAAGACAGCGGCGTCGCTTTGATTTTTTGCAATCTCGGCAGCAAAGCTAAGACCCAAAACCCAGATTAACAAAGAGACCGGTTTACTTGCTGCATCAAATAATGCATGGTCCCAATAGGTTCGCGTGGTTTCAAATTTTGAAACCAATTTTTTAACAATCCGTTTTTGTATCCAGTTTATAAGTGCTGTTAAAAAAACAACAACAAACACCTCAACAATCCAGGTCTCTTCCTTGAAGATAGGTTCAACAATCTGTATTAGTTCTTCTAGACTCATTTATTCATCCTGCTATTCAATTAGAAAATTGCTGATACTCTATAGCCTTTTTTTTCCAACAAGGCCAGTACCCCTTCCTCTCCAGCCAGATGCATAGCACCGATGGCTATGAAAGAATTTCCTTGTTTCAAGATCGGCTGCATCCGTTCTGCCATGATAGTATTTCTATCATTGATCAACTTTTGCATTAATTTTTTATAAACTGGCTGATTACTCATAGTATGTCGCTGTGCGTAATTATATAAACCTGCCAAATCACGCTTCAAATAGAATGACTTCATTGCACTGAAATCTTCTTCCACCACATCGTAATGACAGACTGTATCTGTCAGTAATTTGACTTGTTCATCCATATTTAGTTGGCTGAATATCCCGGCTTGCTCCTGTAATGACTCCAGACCGGAGACCGAAGCACCATTCTGTTTTGCCAGTGATAACAATACTAAATCCAATGCGTCACCTGAATCTGGAGGATAATTCATCAATAAAAAAGCAGCCCAGGGTTTCATAACCGATACAGCTTCAGAACCAAGATGATACGAAGATAAAATTGATCTGGTTTTGTTATATATAGATCTCTCAACCAACTCAGACAAACGCTGGCCATCATTAAAAAACATCATCCTGGAAAACTGTAACATTTGTTCAGCATCCGGTAATGCTTCCATTACAAACTGTTCAGAATTATGTAATGCCTGATCAACAACATCGGGTAAATTGGTTATCTCTGGATCTGAAACATGGATCGTTCCAAATAGATAATTGGACACACCCTCTTCCCTGGTGATCTTCCAGAGCAACCCCTGTGCATGCCGGACTGTTTCTATTGCGCCGGCATTTTCAACAAGCGGCTCACAATTCGAAGAGATTAATTGTTTTGCGTGTAATGTCGTTCCGCCAAACAAACAAAACAACCAAACCAACAGTCTTTGTTTAATCAAATAGATCGTCCCCCAAATCCAGTTCCGGAGCTATCTCAAGCTGCAATACTGCTTCAGAACGTTCTTGCCATATTTTTGTTTGTTTTAATTCATGCAATGTTTTATCAAAATGTCCGTGCATTCTTATTAAACGTGATTGCAATTCAATACTAGCGGGTATGTTTGCATTATCCAGAATAGAAATTGCACCTTGTTGATTGTTACAGGCTAATACCATATCACAACCAGCATCTAATGCAGCCTCAGCACGCTCGGGATAGGTTCCCATTACTTCTGCACCTTTCATACTTAGATCATCGCTAAAGATTGTCCCTTGAAACTCTAATTGCTTACGTAATATCTGTTTTAACCAGATTTCAGAAAAACCGGCTGGATTTTTATCGACCTTGGGATAGATGACATGTGCTGGCATCAAGCCCGGTAGTCCAGCCCGAATCATCCTTTCAAATGGAACCAGATCTTTCATTTTTATATCTTCGAAACTTCGGTTGTCGTATGGGATTGCCACATGCGAATCCTCGAACACAGATCCATGGCCGGGAAAATGTTTACCAACAGCCGCCATCCCGGCTTCTTTCATACCGCGCATATAGGCTCGGGCAAGTAAGGCAACCTGTTCAGGATTAACATGGAAGGCACGATCACCAATTACCTGGCTGATTTTTCCGCCAACATCAAGGACCGGTGCGAAACTGAGGTCGATACCGACTGCCAATAATTCAGATGCCATCAACCATCCCGCTTGTTGTGCCAATAATTCAGACTGTTTCGAATCATGACACTGGCCAAGTAATGCACAGGCTGGCAAACGACTAAATCCATCTCGAAAACGTTGTACACGTCCGCCTTCATGGTCAACAGCGATGAGTAGGTGTGGTTGTCTTAATTCATGTATATCTTTACATAATGCTGCAATTTGATCGGGCGATTCAAAATTTCGGGTGAATAAAATTATACCGCCGACCTGTGGATGCATTAGCATCTCACGTTCATCCGCCTCCAGTTGAAGTCCGCGCAAGTCACACATAACCGGACCCAATGATAATTTAGTGCTAATCATATTAATCTTTTGTTATTTCCCTTATGTCCAATTTATCTCTCAGGTAGTCACCTAACAGATTTATACATAATACCAGCGACAGGATAGCAAAACCGGGCGCTAAAACCATATGCGGCGCAACCAGCATATAACGTGTGCCATCACGTATCATACTGCCCCAGGATGCGGTGGGCGGTTGTACACCCAACCCAAGAAAAGAGAGTCCTGCTTCTGCGATGACAACACCGGCAAACGCAAATGTCGCTTCAATAATCAAGGGTGCCATAATCAAAGGCAAAATATGTTTCAACATAATCAAAAAGCTGGATGTACCCAAAGCATGAGCAGCGGCTACATGATCCCGGTTTTTCATACTGAGCGTTTGCACGCGCGCCAATCGTGCAAAACCAACCCAACTGACAATAGAGAGTGCAATAACAGTATTCATTAATCCGGGGCCAAGCAAACCAGCCAGTGCGATTGCTAACAAAATACCGGGAAATGCAATAAACAGATCGACCATCATTACCAGTGACTTATCCCACAACCCACCTAACCATGCACCCAACATACCTAACAATGTCCCGACAATGAATGAAATCGACACAACAACAATTGCCACGATGAGTGATGTGCGCGCACCCATAATCAAACGTGCACTAATGGAGCGACCCAGATCATCATGACCAAACCATTCCGACCAGTTTGGTGTTAATAGTATTTTTTCCAGTTCTATTTGATCGGGGTGTAAAGGTAGAATTGGTCCTAACAGGGCCAACATCAACCAGACTATTAATACCGCTAGAGGAATTGAATAAACCCTATTCATCCAGTTTTACCCTCGGATCCAACGCAGTATATGCAACATCAGTCAACAGATTGACCAATACATAAGTAACACTGATCAACAATACACAAGCTTGTACAACCGGGTAATCACGTTTTTGTATCGACTCGATCATTAACTGGCCTATACCCGGCCAGGAAAATATAGTCTCGGTAATGACCGCCCCCGCAAGCAAGGCTCCGAGTTGCATGCCGAGTATAGTAATAATCGGTAAGGCCGCATTACGCAGGGCATGCAAAACCAATATGCGATATTCACTCAAGCCACGTGCACGTGCGGCACGGATGTAATCTTCCTCAAGAACTTCCAGCATGGATGCACGAACCATTCGAGACAGGATTCCCGCCAGCGCTGTGCCTAAGGTCAGAGCAGGCAGAATTAATGATAACCAACCTTCTTTACCACTGACCGGAAACCAGCCTAACCACAGGGCAAAGATTAAGATTAACAAGGGTCCCATAACAAAATTGGGAATAGAAACCCCGAACATGGCTGTTACCATGGCCAGGCGATCCCAGAGTGAGTCCTTATAAACGGCAGCCAATATCCCTAGAGGTAATGCGATGACTATTGCAATAAACAAACTGGCAATACTCAAAATGGCGGTTGCCGGAATGCGATCGATTAACAATGCTGTTACGGCTTGTTTTGAGTGTAATGATTGGCCCAGATCAAAGTGGGAAATTCCCGATAAATATTGCCACCATTGTTGCAAAATTGGTAAATCCAGACCCAACGCATGACGTAATGCCTCTCGATCCGCTGGTCGCGCAGTTTCACCTAACATCACTTCAACCGGGTCGCCAGGCACAAGGTGGATTAATAAAAAGACGAGTGTCGTAATGCCTACCAGCACAAACACCGCACTTATTAAACGTTTAATCAGATAATTCAGAAACACACTTATTTAACATTCTTGGTTCATATATTGCCCCATATCAGGCTAGAATGATCATAACAGTTCAGAATGGCTTGCAAGTGATTCGGAGCGAAATAATGAATAAATTTAGCAATAATGAAGAATATGAAACGGAAACTGTACCCCGTCAGCCCCATGTGGACCAATTAGCCTAATTGCCTAAGAGATAGTTTTCGTTCATCGTTAACCGAAGAGGAAACGATGATGACAAATAAAAGAAGTGCAGAACAAACCGTACGTGATATTCGTCGACGTAC
>JAURNW010000009.1 GCA_030829985.1 Gammaproteobacteria bacterium
GTACGTCGACGAATATCACGTACGGTTTGTTCTGCACTTCTTTTATTTGTCATCATCGTTTCCTCTTCGGTTAACGATGAACGAAAACTATCTCTTAGGCAATTAGGCTAATTGGTCCACATGGGGCTGACGGGGTACAGTGGACCTCCTTATCGACCAGGCTTGATGAAAGTAAATGAAAATGGAGCTGCTATCGAGGTTGAAGTTTGGCGTATGCCTCTATCTTCGTTTGGTAAATTCATGTCAGGTATTCCCCATCCATTAGGCATAGGCAAAGCATTGCTTGAGGATGGTGAAGAAGTTAATAGTTTTATTTGTGAAGCTTATGCCATCGGCGATGCGGAAGACATCACCCGTTTTGGTGGTTGGCGTAGTTATGTGAAAGATGTTCTTTAGTTTATATTTGGAAAATTATTTTTCAGGGTCTGTTTTTTGCAATTGATTCTCAAGTTCAGATAGTTTTTTTTGTAAGCTATCCAACTTAGCACGAGTTCGTTGTAATAATGCAGTTTGAATATCAAATTCTTCACGATTAACCAGTTCCATTTTAGATAAGCTGGCACTCAACGTTGTGCGCAAGTTGGTTTCAATATCTTTCTTAAAACGTGATAAATCATCAGGGATCATTTTACTCGCCTGCTGAATAAACTCTTCGAAGTGTTCTTTGTTTATCACTTTTTTTGTCGACCTCTAAAATTGCTTTAGTGGATATACGTTTACTTAAGAATCGGTACTTTAACATACCTTGGAAAGAATAAATCAATGCTCCATTAAAGTGCGAATATATATTTTATGCTTTTTTAAAGTGCAAAAAATATTGAATAACATCAAGAGTAATTAACTAAAAACCAATGACATTAGGACCCTAAGTCAATGAAAAGATTATAAAATATACGTTTGTCGTATTTTCGTAACAGCGTGGCATAAAAGCTGCAATGACCAGATACAGTTATTTTAACTTATTGCTTCAAAGGCATTTTTTTTAATTTTTTGAGGGAACAGTATCATGAAAAAATTTACAACGGCGTGTGTCACAAGCGCTCTTATATTTGGATCATCTATAGCTAATGCGGACATGACTAATTGGTTTGCAGAAACGGAAATAGCGGCCAACGTCAGACTGGCTAGTGACTATCAATTCTATGGTGCGTCACAAACAAGTGGTGCAGGTGGTAACGATCCTGGTACCACAATTCAAGGTGGTTTCGATATCACTTGGTTTACATTAGATGCCATAGGCGCTGATGTTTACTCTGGTGTGTTTGCTGCTAACGTCGAATGGGGTCGTGGCACCAATGATCCAGCTGGACTTGAGTTTACGCACTATCACGGTATAGCGGGTGAATTTGGAGCCTCTGGTATTTCCTGGGATGTTGGTGCTATTAACTATACCTATCCTAACCAGGATGCCGATCAGGGTTTTGCAGATGACTTTGACTACTGGGAATTTTATGGTGTGTTCGGTTATGGTTTTTCAGATGTGATGTTTGAACCTTCATTTAGTGTTGGTTATTACTATTCACCAGAATGGTTTGGATTTGGTGATGCAAGTCATCATATTCCAGTAAGTGTAGACTTTTCATTGCCTTATGGATTTGGTTTAAACGCGTTCTTTGGTCACCTGTCTCTCGATTTCAGTGATGCTAACTTAGCGGCTCAAACCACTGGCGCCGGTGGAACTGCTGATGAATATCAGTACTTTGGTGTTGGTATTAGTAAGACGATCTTAGGCGTTGATGTAGATGCTTCTTACACTGCATTATCAAGTGATAATGACTGTGCTCTTGTCCAGACTGGTAATATTGGCGGTTCACAGTGTGGTGGTTTCATTTTTGGTGTGTCTAAATCATTCTAATGATTTAGTTACAGAATTAAATTTTGTATAGATAAAAGCGGCCTTCGGGCCGCTTTTTTTATGCATTCATTAATAAAGTTTTAAATTGATAGATCATTAAATAAATTTCTACATGGACATAATTTTTTCTTTATTTTAACTAAGGATATTAGCTCTAATCTATCCTCTCTTTGAACTTACTAATGTGTTGTATTTTCTCTTATATTTTTATATTTGATATTACGCACATAAAACGTGCGTTAAGAATTTAATCGCACCAATATATTGCGTACTCATAATGAAAGTTCGTGCCAGTTGCGTTAATCATTAAGGTAACTCTATGTAATATATAGACAAAAATGTTTGGCATGGATACTGCTATTTATATTATATAACTGCGCTATCTGCTTGGTTTTTGCTCAAGCTATAAACCAGGTAGAACAGTTGTAAAAATTATGGCTTGGATAATTAACATCCAAATCCATGTAAAACGATGTTGTTGTTATCGAAAATAATAACGACATGGTCAACCATTTGGGAGATTCAATAATGAAACTGGTAACAGCAATCATCAAACCCTTCAAGCTGGATGATGCAAGGGAGGCACTGTCAGAAATTGGCGTGCAAGGGATGACGGTGACCGAAACGAAAGGTTTTGGGCGTCAAAAAGGACATACGGAACTATATCGAGGCGCAGAATATGTCGTCGACTTTCTACCAAAAATTAAGTTAGAAGTTGCAGTAATGGATGACAAAGTGGATGACGTTGTCTCTTCAATAAGCAAGGCAGCCGGGACTGGCAAGATCGGTGATGGAAAGATATTTGTTTCAACACTGGACCAGGTTGTTCGAATTCGTACCGGCGAAACCGGCGACGAAGCGCTTTAGCAAATAACCTTACTGGAGAAATAACGATGGAAAATAATATTTTCGAATTACAGTACGCCATGGATACGTTTTATTTTCTGGTGTGTGGCGCACTGGTAATGTGGATGGCTGCTGGCTTTGCAATGTTGGAAGCTGGTTTAGTTCGTTCAAAAAACACGACAGAAATTTTAACTAAAAACGTTGCTTTGTTTGCTGTGGCGTCAACGATGTACATGATTTGCGGTTATGACTTTATGTATGGTGGTGGCATGTTCCTTTCCGGTGTTGAAACCGTTGGGAACCTTGATGTAGCCGGGGCATTAGCAGCATCAGCTGAGAATGGTTTTGATGGTGATTCGGTTTATTCCGGCGCATCAGACTTTTTCTTTCAGGTAGTGTTCGTTGCTACTGCGATGTCTATTGTGTCAGGCGCAGTTGCAGAACGCATGAAGCTATGGGCATTTCTGGCCTTCGCAGTTGTTATGACTGGCCTTATCTATCCAATGGAAGGTGGCTGGACTTGGGGTGGTAACTCTGTATTTGGTTTATATGAATTAAGCTACAGTGACTATGCTGGTTCCGGTATTGTGCATTTAGCGGGTGCAGCAGCTGCACTGGCCGGTGTCATAATTCTTGGTCCTCGAAAGGGTAAATATACTGCTGATGGTAAAGTTCGTGCTATACCGGGTGCAAATTTACCGCTGGCAACTTTAGGAACCTTTATCCTTTGGATGGGATGGTTTGGTTTTAACGGTGGTTCAACCCTGAAGTTGGGCGGTATTGCTGTCGCTAACGAAGTTGCTTATGTGTTCTTGAATACCAATGCCGCAGCAGCGGGTGGTTTAATCGCAGCATTGATAGTGGCCAGAATATTATTTGGTAAAGCTGATTTGACCATGGCACTTAACGGAGCCTTGGCAGGACTAGTTGCTATTACAGCTGAGCCAGCTGATCCTACAGCATTACAAGCCACGCTAATTGGTGCTGCTGGTGGTGCGTTGGTTGTCTTTGCGATTATCACAATGGATAAGATCAAAATAGACGATCCGGTTGGTGCTATCTCTGTACACGGTGTGGTTGGTATTTGGGGTATCTTCGCGGTACTTATAACCGATGCCGACGCCACATTTAGTGGACAATTAGTTGGTATGCTGACTATCTTTGTCTGGGTGTTTGTCGCAAGTCTGATAACCTGGTTGGTAATTAAAGCCATCATTGGTATCAGGGTTAGCGAAGATGAAGAAATGGAAGGTGTTGACATTAGTGAATGTGGACAAGAAGCCTATCCAGAATTCACCTCTTCATCAGGTATGTCATCTACATCTTAGTCCGCTAGATAAATTACCTTTAACATAAAAACGGGCGCATTCTGCGCCCGTTTTTTTATGCACTCATAAAAGCTTAAATTAATCGCGTACTTATTAAGTGCCGAGAATAGTCTTTAAATAGGGCATAATCCCTTCATAAGCCTTTCACTTCCATGCTAATATTTACAAATAAGAAGAATCGCATCTAAAAATGCACCAAATTGTAAAGATTGATAGTCTTGTTAACCCAAAAACGAGCATAAACCAGATTAATACCATATAGGGGTTTTACTATGAAAATGATTGCAGCAGTTATTAAACCTTTCAAATTAGATGATGTTCGTGAAGCTTTATCAAAAATAGGCATTCAGGGTATGACTATTACCGAAAGCAAAGGTTTTGGCCGACAAAAAGGACACACAGAGTTATACCGTGGCGCTGAATATGTAGTCGATTTCTTACCTAAGATTAAAATTGAAGTCGCGGTGGATGACGACAAGCTTGATGACGTTATTGAAGCAATCACAAAATCAGCTAGCAGTGGTAAAATTGGAGATGGCAAAATTTTTGTGTCTTCATTAGAGCAGGTTATTAGAATCAGAACCGGCGAAACTGGCAGCGAAGCAATCTAGAAAAATAATAATATTAATAACAATACCTATTTATCAGCACTGAGTTAGGGGAGATTTCAATGAGACGTGCTTTATTATTAGTAATAACATTATTCCCGGGAATCGTCCTTGCCGATGACCTAAATAGTGCAGATACAGCCTGGATTTTAACTTCAACGGCATTAGTGTTATTTATGACTTTGCCTGGTCTGGCTTTGTTCTACTCAGGATTAGTCAGAGCAAAAAATGTGTTATCAGTATTAATGCAGTGTTTTGCGATTGCCTGCCTTGTTTCAATTATGTGGATGATAGGTGTTTACGGTCTGGCTTTTGGTGATGGTGGTTCGATAAATAAAATCATCGGTTTGGGCAATATAATGATCGCTGATATTAAACTCGAAAGTATGAGCGGGACTATCCCCGAGATTGTTTTCTTCATGTTCCAGATGACTTTTGCCATTATTACTCCCGCACTCGTAGTTGGTGGTTTTGCTGAAAGAATGAAATTCTCGGCGGTGCTATGGTTTAGTGCACTTTGGTTGATTTTAGTCTATGCGCCAGTATGTCACTGGGTTTGGGGAGGTGGTTGGTTAAGTGATTTGGGCTTTATGGATTTTGCCGGTGGTGCAGTTGTGCATATTAACGCCGGTATTGCGGCTATTGTTGCAGCAATAGTTTTGGGGAACAGGAAAGGATTCCCCGAGACACCAATGGCACCGCATAATATGACCTTGACTGTGGCTGGTGCTTCTATGCTGTGGGTAGGCTGGTTTGGTTTTAATGCGGGCAGCGCGTTAGCTT
The DNA here is from genome assembly GCA_030829985.1 of Gammaproteobacteria bacterium. Classification (GTDB taxonomy): domain Bacteria; phylum Pseudomonadota; class Gammaproteobacteria; order Eutrophobiales; family Eutrophobiaceae; genus UBA7359. Next base: position 5,421 of record JAURNW010000009.1, read on the forward strand.
CAAATAATAGCGCTGGCATGGCTATGGCCGTCACCCATATCTCAGCAGCAGCGGGTTCATTAGCCTGGATGGCGTGTGAGTGGTTTAAATTTAACAAGCCGAGTGTACTAGGTATTGTGACAGGTATGGTTGCTGGATTGGGCACCATCACGCCAGCATCAGGTTTTGTTGGTCCGATGGGTGGATTGGCGATAGGGTTAATATCGGGTGTGGTTTGTTTCTTTGCCACACAATATGTTAAGCGAGTATTAAAGATTGATGACTCTCTGGATGTTTTTCCAGTTCATGGGGTTGGCGGTATTCTGGGAACTTTATTGGTCGCAGTATTTTATGCAAACTCATTTGGCGGATTAGTCAGCGATGAAGCTTATTCTATTGTTTCTCAATTAGGCGTTCAGGCTATTGGTGTTGTTGCGACAATTGCATGGTGTGGGGTTATTACCTTCGTATTATTGAAATTAATAGATGCGTTTGTTGGTTTAAGGGTTGATGATGATGATGAGATACAAGGTCTTGATCTCGCCCTACATAATGAACGTGGTTACGATATTTAGAAGCTTGTAACACTATTATTGCTCATCGCTGTATTGCATCATAAAGATGCAATACAGCGAAAATAGGATCGGCACAACCTAAAAAGCGACAATCTATAGTTTATAAGTTTGCTTAATATCTCATTACCTAATTGAATTTGTTTATTGTATTACTCTCGAATCAGCCTTTATTTAAGTCAAATTAGATATTAATTTCATCAAGATGAAGTTTGTGTATTTAAATATTTTCACTCAACGCTTACAATTGACACTCTAATTAGATAACTCGAATTATTTGTGTAAGGAAAATAGTTAAATGCCTGATCTTGTTGATAAAACCACATTAAAATCACTGGTGCCTCCCAGTGCACTCAACGCTGAAAATTTTCAGGAGTTAGCAGGCAAGACATTTGTTGAGGATATAGCTGCGGGTAAAGTCATTTTTAAAGAGGGGGACACTGATAGACAGTCAGTTTATCTTGTTGATGGGCAGGCTGAAATTTCATCCAGTGCGGGTGAAAGTAAAACTGTTATGGCTGGTTCTGATATAGCGAAACACCCACTTGTCAATCAGCAACCCAGAAAAAACACTGCAACAGCTAAAGTTGATTCTAAAGTAATACGAATTGATAGTGATTTGCACGATATACTGCTGACATGGGATCAGTTATCAGGGATTGAAGTTGATGAAATACAAGTTGAAGAGAATGGGTCGGATGAGGATGAGGATGATGATAGCGACTGGATGACGCGCATTTTACAATCCAAGGCATTCCTTCAAATCCCCCCAGCTAATATACAGGCTTTATTCATGCGCGTTCAGGAAGTGCCTTTAAAGGCGGGTGACACCGTTATAAAACAAGGTGAAGATGGGGACTATTATTACATAGTCAAACACGGCAAATGTAAGGTTACGCGAAGTTCTAAAACAGGTTCAGAATTAACATTGGCCACTCTCGGAGATGGGGATGCATTTGGAGAGGAAGCGCTCCTTTCTGAAGCCAAGCGTAATGCAAATATCATCATGACAACAGATGGTTCGTTAATGCGTCTTTCTAAGGAAGATTTTAATGAGCTTTTAAAAGAACCGATGCTAAGTTGGGTGACGAATGAACAAGCAGATGCATTAGTTAAGGATGAAGGAGCTGTCTGGATTGATGTTAGATTAGATAGCGAATATAAGAATTCAAATATTGAAGGAAGCATTAATATTCCACTGTTTATGTTGCGCCTGAAAGCGCAAACACTGGATCCACAAAAACAATATATTCTTTACTGCAATAGTGGTCGGCAGAGTTCAGCTTGTGCTTATTTACTTAGTGAGCGTGGTTTAAAAGTTCATTGTTTAAAGGGTGGTCTGGTTGAAAGGTCCGGCAGCTAATTTTTATATACGATAAATTTGAAGTTAGTTTCAGCCTGTTGTGACCAATGATTTAAATCTTGATCGGTCTATATCTAATTACGCTGTATTCGGCAATCCGATAAAGCATAGTAAATCCCCGCAAATCCACTCTCTTTTTGCACAGCAAACTGGGATAGAGCTTGAATATCAAGCTATAGAAATTCCATTAGAAAAATTTAGTGAATATGTTTCTTTATTTTCCTCTAAAGGTGGTCTTGGGATAAATATCACTATTCCTTTTAAAGAAGAAGCGTGTTCAATTTGTACTGTATTAACTGATCGTGCCAAATTATCCGGATCGGTTAATACGATTCGATTCGATGAGCAATTAAATAGTTACGGTGACACAACAGATGGTCAGGGTTTTATTAATGACCTTACTGTTAATAACAAGTTTAAGCTGGATGGTAAATCTATTTTGATTCTTGGTGCTGGTGGTTCTGTCAGGGCAATTCTGGAGCCATTATGCAGACAAAAACCAGATCACATAGTTATTGCGAACCGTACCGTTTCACGTGCAGAGGAGTTAGCTGAAAAATTTTCAGAACTAGGTAATATTTCAGCATGTGCTTATTCTGCATTATCAGAACATTCTTTCGATTTAATTATCAATGGAACGTCGCTCAGTTTAATGGGTGAACTTCCTGAAATTCCTGACACAGTGATCAAAAGTAATACCTGTTGCTACGACTTAATGTATTCAGATGTGGCAACGGTTTTTATGACCTGGGCCAAACAAAACGGCGCTGCAATAGTATTGGATGGATTAGGAATGCTGGTAGAGCAAGCGGCGGAGAGTTTTCTGATTTGGCATGGTGTTAAACCTGATACAAACACGGTAATAAAAACACTAAGAAGTCTAAGCAGCTAAATCATCTAACATTATTTTTTAAATGCATATCTCCAGTGTTTAAATTCTTCTCCTCCTAGAGGCCATGAATGTTATCCATCAGGTCTGGTAACCAGGTTACTAAATCAGGTATTAAAACAATAATTATTATTGTGATGACTTGTAGGAGCACAAAAGGAATTATACCGGTATATATATCCTGAATACGCACCTCTGAAGGCGCAACCGCTTTAAGATAAAACAGCGAGAATCCAAAGGGTGGTGTAAGAAAAGAGGTTTGCAGGTTTATAGCAATCAATACAGCAAACCAGAGTAAATCAATTCCAAATTGGCTTGCTATCGGAGCAAGTATTGGAATAACAATAAAACAGATCTGTAAAAAATCGAGAAAAAAACCAAGCACAAAAATTAATAACATACTAACCAGCAAAAAGCCCCATTTGCCTCCCGGCAGGCTAGACATCACCTCTAATACCAGACTGTCTCCTCCCATCCCTCTAAATACGAGACCAAATGCTGTAGCACCGATTAATATCATAAAGACCATGCTGGTCAGTTTTGTTGTTTGCTGCATTGAGTCGTTAAGGTTTTTCAGAGTCAATTTTTTATGTACAGCCGCTAGAGTAAGTGAACCAATTGCACCTACTGCTGCTGATTCTGTCGGTGACGCTATACCAAAAAATATGGATCCAAGTACCGCAAGAATCAGGATCAGCGGAGGCAAAAGGGTAATGAGTATTTGTATGTAGTTGAACTCATCTGAAGCTGATTTAAGCGCTGGTGCAGCCTCAGGTTTGTACCAGGCATATATAAGGATATACGACATGAACAATCCAACCAGCATTAGGCCAGGCATTACTGCGCCCATGAACAAACGACCCACTGGGACCCCCATAACATCACCCAGCAATATTAAAATGATGCTGGGTGGGATAATTTGACCTAATGTGCCGGACGCAGCAATTGTGCCGGTGGCTAATGGTGCTGAGTAATTATGTTTTAGCATCGTCGGTAAGGCGATAATTCCCATCGTAACAACCGTAGCACCTACCACACCAGTTGTTGCGGCTAACATAGCACCCACAATAACTATTGAAAGCGCCAGCCCGCCGTTTAACTTCCCACAAAGTTTGCCCATTGTTTCCAGCAACTCTTCAGCCAGACCGCATCGATCTAGAATAACGCCCATAAAAACAAATAAGGGGACAGCTATTAAAGTGAAATTTGTCATTATTCCCCAGATTTGAAGGGGTAATAATGTGAAAAAATCAAACCCTAGAAAAATACCACCATAAAATAGAGCAACAGCACCAAGAGTGAAGGCAACAGGATAGCCCAACAATAAAAAGACCATCAGAGTTACAAACATCATTAAGACCCAGATTGTCATTGTTGTTTATCCAATGCGATAGATAGTTTTTTTATTGCTTCGGCAATGCCTTGTATAAGTAGTAGGCAGAAACCGACTGGAATCATGGATTTGATCAACCAACGTACAGCTAAGCCACCAGGATCAGGCGAGGCCTCATTGTGAACAAAGGCCTGTGAAACAAATGGCCAGGCACTCATGATAATGAGGAGGCAAAATGGAATCAGTAGAAATAATGTGCCAAACAGATCAATCCAGGCACGGTGTCGGTCTGTTAATAATTTACTTCTGTAAATAATATCCAGCCGGACATGTTCATCATGTTTTAGTGTGTATGCTGAACCGATGAGAAATATGACGGAGAATAAATGCCATTCCAGTTCTTGTAGCCCGATTGATCCACTTCGAAAAAGGTATCGCATGGACACGTCATAGCCGATAAGTAATACGAGCGTGAGCACTAGCCAAGAAGTATATTTCCCTATGAATTCGCTTATTGAATCTAGATTTGAACCTATTTTAATGAGTAAAGATTTCAATGTTTTTTATAATTATTCTTTCGAATTGGGAGGCTAAAGTATAAACCATCGATGATAAAATGCAGAGCAGGTATGTAAATACTTACTTGGAGAATTTTAATGAGCATTATCATGGTTAAATTCATTATAAATATGAATTATGCACAGAAAACTACTGCTTTATATGCATTTTATTTATTTATGGATAGAATGACGCTGAAAGCGTTTAAAGTTAGTGTAAGCATATGAAATAGTTAATAAAAAACAGAATTTTTAGGTTTGTCACTTAAATTCAATAAATGAAGAGTTCATTAATGTCTAAATTTTCACTCAAAATAACACACAGAGTTATCCACAGGCTATAAAGCATTGATTTTTTGTTGGTGATAACAGTTTGCGAGCTTTACAAAGTCGAATATGTCCAGGTTTTCTGCGCGACTGTCGGGTGCAATATCGGCGTCTTTGATACTTGTTTCGTCCAGGTGTTTTTTTAGCGCATTTCTTATAGTTTTCCGTCGTTGTGAAAACGCCTCTCTAACGATTAATTTTAGGCTTTCATGATCATGGAGTTCATATCTTGGTTGTGCTAATGGACTTAGTCGTACTATTGCCGAATCGACTTTCGGGCTGGGTGTAAATGCGCCTGGCTTGATGACAAACAATGACTCTACATCACAATAATATTGCAGCATGATAGATAAGCGTCCGTATTGTTTATTACCGCTTTTAGCACAAATTCGGTCAACGACCTCTTTTTGCAACATGAAAATCATGTCCTTGATAGAGTGCCTATAGCCCAGCAGGTGAAACAGTATCGGCGTGCTGATGTTATAAGGCAGGTTCCCAACTATACGTAAATCCTCATAGTTGAATGAATCAAACTCCAGTTTTAAGGCATCTGCTTGATGAATAACTAATCGGCTATCATCTGCAAAATCTGTTTTTAACGTTGCAACGAGATCACGGTCTATTTCAATTACATCGAGTTTTTCAACATGATTCAGCAATAGTCTAGTTAGTGCGCCTTTCCCCGGACCAATTTCAATAATATGGTCCTCTTTCTGAGGATGAATGGTATCAATAATACGTTGAATTACAGTTGGATCATGCAAGAAGTTTTGGCCAAAACGTTTACGGGCACGGTGTTGATCAGCGTTCATCTAAAGTGATATCAGTATCAAACATAGTTGATTCATGTTGTGCTAATTCGTTTGCCATATCAATCGCTGCTATCAAGCTGCTGCAATCAGCCTTGCCTGTGCCGGCAAGTTCAAGTGCCGTGCCGTGATCTACCGATGTTCTAATAATAGGCAAGCCCAAAGTAATATTAACGGCTTCGCCAAAGCCCAGTGTCTTGAGCACAGGTAAGCCCTGATCATGATACATACAAATAAAAACATCTGTTTTTTGTCTTATCTCAGGTCTAAATGCTGTATCTGCCGGTAATGGTCCGGTTAGGTCGTGACCACGGTTAATAAAATCGTTTATCACGGGAGATATTATAGTCATGTCTTCGGTTCCTAAATGACCACCTTCCCCTGCATGAGGGTTTAAACCACACACCGTAATTCTGGGTTGGCTAATACCGAAACGTTGTTTCATTTCGTTGATAACGATGCGTATTGTGGATTCAACGCTATCATGTGTTATTGCATCGGGTACATCGCGCAGTGGTAGATGAGTTGTTACCAATGCTACACACAGTTCTGGACAGCTAAGCAACATCACTGGTTTGGCATTTCCACAGCGTTCGGAGAAATATTCGGTATGACCACTGAATTTAATTCCTGCATCATTGATTACCGATTTTTGCAAAGGGGTTGTAACAACAGCCGCATAACGTTTTGCCAGACATTCGCGTGAAGCTATATCAAGCATCTCGAGTACATAAGCAGCGTTACGAGGATCTAGCTTACCTGGCCGGCAAGTTTCTTTTAATTTAATTGGAATTACATTTAATGATTTAATATCAGAGACAGTTTGAGACTCTCTGAGAGTTGAAACAACATTAATGGCTAGAGGCAAGCATAATTGTTGCGCGCGTTGTTCAAGCAAATCAGGATCAGCAATAACCGTTAACAGTTGATTATGATTTATTTGTGCCAGTTTGATTATTAAGTCTGGGCCAATTCCTGCCGGTTCACCCGAGGTAAGTAAAATACGTGGTTTTTTTTTACTAGCTATCATCTAAGCGATATTCGACGTACGCTTCGTCCCGTATTTGTCGGGTCCAGTTTTGCATAGATTCTTCAAGTTTACGTTCTCTAATAATCGCTCTGGCCTTGCCTCTTTTTAGAGATTCACTGTTATCAAAGTTTCTTCGTTCCAGAACTTCCAGAATATGCCAACCATAATCAGTTTTGAATACTTTGCTTACTTTGCCAGGTTCCAAATTGTCCATTACTTTTTGAAACTCCGGAACCAGCGAGCCTGGAGTCGTCCAGCCCAAATCGCCACCATTGATAGCGCTGCCCGGGTCATCAGAGTTTCCTTTGGCTAATAATCCAAAATCATCACCATTTTCAATTCGAGTTTTGAGTTGTTTTGCTTTTTCACGAGCCTGCTTCCTAGTGGTTAATTCATCTTCCTTAATCAGGATATGTCGCGCGCGGGTTTGTTGAACTATGTGCTCCTCGTCGCTCTTAATGTCCTTAATTGTAATAATATGAAAGCCACTAGGGCTTTGAATCAGTTCGCTGATATCTCCTTTTTTCATGTCGGGTATATAATCTGCAAATAATGAGGGAATCTCTTCCATCTTGCGCCAGCCCAGGTCACCACCATTTTCTGCATTGCCTCCATCGGAAACAGATTTTGCAGTTTCAGCAAAATCGGCACCGGCCAGTAGATCCTTCTGAACTTTAGAGGCAACCAATCTGACTTGTTCAACCTCATCAGCGGTTGCCTCTGCGGGTAATGCCAACAGTATGTGAGATATTAATACTTCGGTCTGAATTGACCCCTGATGTTCCTGGTTTGCCAGAAAATTATCAATTTCTTTCTCAGTTACAACAATACGGTTTTCAACCTGACGTCTACGTAATTGGCTCAGGGCGATCTCATTGCGAATATCTTCTCGAAATTGTTCATAGTTATATCCGTCTTGCTCAAGGATATCTCTAAATTGGGTTAGAGAGACTTTGTTTTCCGAAGCGATATTACTGATGGTTCGATTCAGTGCCTCGTCATTAACTTTAATGCCGGTCTTTTCTGCAATTTGTAACTGAATTCGATTTTGAACAAGCTTATCAAGTACTTGGCGCTCCAGCACAGATTCAGGGGGTAATTGAGAACCTTGTTGTTGCAACTGCTGACGTATGGTGTGAACTTTCGCTTCCAGTTCACTTTGCATGATCACATCTTCATTCACGACTGCAACAATGCGATCCAGTGGCACATAAGCATGTACATTAAACTGGATTATACATAGGGCTAATAACCCCAACATAAAATGTCGGGGTTTTGTTCTGGAAATTCTAAAATTCACTCTGGTAACCGGGGATTTGTTGTTTCAGGAAGTCTACTGTCTTTTTACCTATTCCGGCTAGTCCTTTTAATTCCATTTGTAAAAAAATGCCAGTATCAAATGCGCCATCTACATTGGAGAGGAAACGCCGTGCGACTGCTCTAACGCCCCAGCAACAGCTTTCATATTCAACACCACCAAAAAGCTCTAATGAACGACCTTCAGGTACGGCATAATTCCATCGTCCTACAACACTCCAGTTGTTTTTGATTGGCCAGCTAAAAGAAAGGTCAGTTTGATCAATATCAGTAGTGGCAACTCCAAAACTATCAAATCCAACAACGGTATTAATTTCATTACTACGAACTACACGATACGCGAAATTTATAATTTTATCAGGGGCAGGATTATAAGCTACCTGAAGTGTCATTTTTTCAGTGCTATCTGAGACATAGGGGTTCCATTGAAAATCGCCACTTAGACGAGTATTTTTTATGAGGTTGGTATTAAATGCTGCAACCAATGACGAAGTGTCTTGATCTCGGACTAACAGACCTGGGAGAGTCACTTTTCGATCACGAAAATAAAAAATCTGTCCAAAACTAATAGACCCAATATTTTGTCCAGTATCCTGCTTAATCAATTGTGAAGTTACAGCCAAAGTAACCTGATTGGCATCGCCAACCCGATCAGGCCCAGCAAATCGATCTGGATAAAATAATGAATCGAATGAGAAAGTATATAAACCACTATCAAATACAGGCAAATCTTCCTGCCCATCATGCGGTGTGTACCGATAAAAAAGTCGTGGTTCTAGCGTTTGAATATAGTCAGTATTAAATAAATCAATGTCTCTTTCCAGAAAAATACCACTATCTAGACTAAATATTGGCAGCACTCTATTCGGACTGGATTCGAATAATGAATTTTCATTCAAGGCGTATTGTGTGTAGCGTAAGCTGAGTTTAGGCTCAATGAAGGTCGCAGCAGTAGTCATTGGAAAACTTACATAGGGGTTTAAATCAAAACGTGCGCCATTCACAACATCTAATAATGGCGTATTCTCACCTCTGTCAAAATAGACAACTTCACTAGTAAGTCCAAAGTTTAGTTCATGATTTCTTTTAGGTTGGTTATAATTAAAAAGTATCTGTGGTAATCGTTTATAGGGTCTGGAAGTGGTCGGAATACTACGGTTTACTGTTTGAAAGTTTTGAACTCGTGCTAAACCCCACCAATTAGAACCGGAATAGGTGATATCTGCCCGTTGTTCGAGAAAAGAAGTACTCGTTACACTTAGTTGGCTACCAAAATCCTCAAAATAAAATTTATCGGAGACTCTACTATAAGTCAGGAATAAATTGCCTGTGCTGGCAAACCGTTGGTTAAGCTCTAAATCAATGAAATTTCGATGCTTGTCTTCTCGACCATTATCACTGGGCAAATACTCTAAATTAATTTCACCACTACCGCGATTATGCAAGTAACGATATTCACCCATCGCCATGACACCGCTATCCGTTAATAAACGCGGTGTTAGTGTTGCATCCATATTAGGGCTAATGTTCCAGTAATAAGGGGTACGAAACTCAAACCCGTTTCTATTCGTGTTGCCATAGCCTGGTGCGAGGAAACCAGTTTTGCGTTCTTTACTTAATGCGAAAGATAAATAAGGCGTATAAAATACAGGGACATCTTTTACGCGGATGACGACGTTTCTTGCTTTGCCGTAGTTCTTTTCGTGATCCAGAGACAGACTGCTGGCTGTGAAATTCCAAAACTGGTCATCAGGGTCACAAGTTGTGTATTCCAGTTTTTCCAGATCGGTACGGGTGCCAATATCAAGTACCATTTTATCTGCAGAGCCTCGTCCACGACTTTCTTTCAATATGTAATCTGCACTGGTGAATTCACCCACACCATTATCAAATTTCAAGAAAGCATCTTCGCTATTCAAGAAGAGGTCGACATCCCAATAATTTACATTTCCATCGAGGTTAGCCGTGTCTTCGGGTTGGTTATATACGATAGTATCTGCTGTTACTTGTTGAGTATTTCGGGTAATTTCGGCATTACCAGAGAGTGTCGATATTCCGTTTTCGATGAGATCTGCCTCATCAGCAGTCATATAAGTATCATCTTCGTCCAATTCCGCATCGACAAACGGCCGGTCCGGGATATTGAGTGATTGAGGACAAATCAGGCTAGTATAATCGCCACCAAGCTCAGCAGAAAATGTCTCGGTCATGAGTCCAAACGATAGCAGACTGCTACCTAAATATATGACTAGTCTGTTCACAATGAGATTCATTCCGTTCCGAGTTCTTATAATTATTTGTCTAGTTTATAGTGTCTAAAATCGCATACAATGGTTTTATCTTCAAATTTTTATTCAATATCATTGTCAAACAAGTAATTACAGCAAATTCCGGCGCAATATTAAGCGAGTTCTAACTATATTTATCTCATGAGAATACTTTTTATAATCACTATTTCAGTATTAATCATTGCCGCATTATTCTGGACGAAGCCCGATACCTATGCTGAACTCCAGACCTTGCCACCGCCAACCGTGAATGTTGATTTCGTTGAGCAGATTGACCTCCAGCCTATCACAGAAGTGACCGGAAAATTACAGCCAGCTCGAAAAGCAAACCTGCATTTTCAGGTGTCCGGACAGGTAGATAAACGGTTCGTTGAAGTAGGTCAATATGTCGAAGCAAATGCTCTTATGCTCAGCATAGAGGCGGGTGATTTTCTCGATGAAGTAGAGGAATCAACTGCGAGATTGAGAACTGAGCGTGCTGCAATAGAGCGAGACTCCGAATTATTGCAGTTAATGCGGCGAGATCTCGAACTGCAGGAGCAGGAAGTTGCAAGATTAGAACGACTAGGTCGGGATTCACTCACTTCAAAATCAAACTATGATCAGACTTTACAAGCCTTATACCGACAACAAGCAGAGGAAGCACGACTTAAACATAGTGTTGACTCTGCACGATCTCGTTTAATGATAGAGCAGGTACGCTTAAGTAAGGCTGAAAGAAACCTGAAGCGTGCACAATTGTTATCTCCTTTTAACGGAACCATCAACGCAATTCATGTCGATGTGGGTGATTATGTCTCGCCCGGTCAGGCAGCACTCGAAATCGTTCAGGTTGACAAACTGGATCTCAATTTAGAAATTACTGGAATGTCAGCATCTCAATTGCAAATGGGTCAAACAATAAAAGTATTTACGAATAACGATGAAAGAGAAGGACAAATAATTTCACTCGCAGTAGATCCAAATGATGAGACAAATACGCACTCATTAAAAATCCGGTTACCCTCGGATGGTTTTTTTGCCGGTCAATTAGCAGTGGCACACTTACCGGGACATTTTTATAAGAATGCCAATGTAATACCTATTAGTGCTATTTTATATGAAGACGGTCAGTCATACGTATTTGAAGTTGTAGATGATCATGTAACAAAAAAAACAATTAAGCTAATTGAACGTTATAAAGAGTTACAAATTATTGCAGGACTTGAATCGGGTAGCAGAATTATAAGCAAAGATGTTTCCAGTTTAGCTGATGGACAAAAGGTCATTGTTCCTTAGTCACGATATAGTATTTGTTAGTTAGCCATGCCACTCATTCACTTTTCATTAAAAAATCCATTACTGGTTAATTTAAGTCTATTTATTGTTCTAATAATGGGTGTGTTTGCCTGGCGGGGATTACCACAGGAAATATTTCCCGTTGTTGATCTGGATTTGATCAGTATTCAAACAACTTTTGAAGGCGCTTCACCAGCAGAAGTAGAACAACAAATCACTCTACCTATTGAGGAAGAATTTGAAGATAGTCAGGATATAGACTACATCTCCTCGACTAGTAAAGAGGGCCTTTCCAGTATCTATATCAAGTTAAAACCAGGTTCAAACGTAGATGATTTTATTCGTGATACAAGAACCATAATTGATCGAGTTGATGATTTACCCGAAGCAGCTGAGGAACCAGAGTTAAATCGTATTCGCACACGATTCCCGGTTATTACTCTCACGCTATACGGCAACCTTTCCAAGGCCAATTTGTACGAATATTCAGAAAAAGCCCGTAGAAAAATGCAACAAATAAATGGTGTGGCAAGTGTTGGCATGGCTGGGGAACGTGATTGGGAAGTATGGGTAGAGATCAATCCACATGATTTAGCAGCGCTTAATATTCCATTGGAACAAATCAATGCAGCACTCAGGAATAATCTGATTGATCAACCGGGTGGTTCCATTAAATCAAATGAAGGCGATATTCGTTTGAGAGGGAAGGGCGTTAAACCTGAACCTGAGAATATTGAACAGATTGTATTACGTACAAATGCCAATGGTGGAGAATTAAAACTGGGCGATGTTGCAAAGGTTGTTCGTCGGTTTGAGGAAGCAGAGACCTATGCGCGTTTTGATGGTAAGCCATCAATTAATTTAACGGTAACCAAAACAGCTGAAGCGTCAACTATTAAGGTGTCTGAACAAATCAGGACGCTAGCTGATGAACTTAGTGAAGAATTACCCGAAAGCATAAATGCTGGGTATCATACTGATTCATCAGTCTATGTTAAAACACGTTTGAATCTGGTTAAGTCGTCCGGGTTGATTGGTTTGATACTGGTTCTGATTTCACTGTATCTCTTATTAAATTTTCGTATCGCCGCCATTACTGCATTTGGTATCCCGGTATCTTTTCTATTTGCCGTCATTCTGCTTTATTATTTTAACTACACGATAAATATGGTCTCGCTGTTTGCATTTCTGATTGTGTTAGGAATGATTGTGGATGATGCAATTATTGTGAATGAGAATGTATATCGACATATAGAAGCCGGTATGTCACCGGTGGATGCTGCTTCATTAGGTTCGAAAGAGGTGTTTTGGCCGGTCGTAGTTTCAACTCTAACGACTATCGCCGCGTTTCTGCCTATGTTCGCGATAGGTGGTATTTTAGGAGAGTTCATAAAAGTAATTCCGGTCGTTGTCTGTTGTGCATTAATAGGATCTCTTATTGAAGCTTTTCTGGTTTTACCTTCTCATGCGGCACATATCCTCAGACTCGAAAAAAAGAAACCACGCTTTAACTGGCAATTTATTCTCGATAAATATGGTCGCTTATTACATTGGTCAGCACTAAATCGTTATTTTATTGCAACACTCAGTGTTAGCGCCCTGGCTATAAGTCTTGTCTATGCGACGACTCGGCTACCGTTCCAGTTATTCGGTGATGTAGAGATTGGACAGTTTTTTGTCAATATAGAAGCACCCAACACCTATAGTCTTGAAGATACGCTTGACTTAGCTGTCGATCTGGAAGGCCGATTAAACAAGATAATGACAAAGCATGAAATGCTAACGTTACTAACCAATGTCGGTGTCAGTGTGATCGATCCCAATCGAAGCAAGACGGGCAGTAATATTCTTCAGTTTGTGGTTGATTTACAAAAACCGGTACCGATTAGTTTCATTGAGAAGTGGGTAACACCCATTGTTAGTCTGGATTTCAATATGAGTGGTTCACGAAAGCGCAGTGCTGATGACATCATTACTGAGATAAGGGATGATTTATTACAGGTCCCGGGTGTTGACCGACTGAGTATATTGAAACCTAACGCTGGTCCGGCGGGTGATGATATCGAGTTAGGTATCGTCAGCTCCGATCTCAATGTATTACAGAAAACTGCAGTTGAGATTAGTGATTATATGAAGCGAATGCCAGGTGTAAATGATGTTGTGCATGACCAGGAACCAGGCAAACTGGAATATAAATATCAATTGAACGAGCGTGGCAGGCGACTCGGCCTGACTCAGAATGAATTGGCCAGTGCTGTACGAAGTGGTTATCTTGGGAATGAAGTGGTGAACATTACCTGGAAAGATAAACGCTTACCTGTTCGTGTCATCTATCCGGAATCAATGCGCGAACAATCAACCAGTTTAAATACGTTGCCCATTATACTGGCATCAGGTCAAACAGTTTATCTCAACGATGTTGCTGATATCAGTATTGGTCGTGGTCTAAATCAAATTCGCCGCCGTGATGCACAGCGAATGGCAAAGATAACTGCTGATGTTGACGTATCGATCACGACACCGAGTGCGGTAACACAACAGATAGAAGAGACTTTTGGAGGCGCATTACAGAAGCGTCCTTACTCATTACTGTATCTGGGTGAAAAGAAAAAAGCAGAAGACTCATTTAAAGGCATGAATCAAGCATTGATTATTGCACTCGCTGTTATCTTCTTTATGTTGACGGCATTATTCAAATCATTAATCGACCCATTAGTAGTCATGTTTGCTATACCTTTTGGGTTTATTGGGGTTGTCATAGGGCATGCTGTGTTTGGTTACAATATTCAGTTTCTCTCTGCGGTCGGGATGTTGGCATTATCTGGAATCATTGTTAACGATTCGCTTATCATGGTTGATTTTATTAAACGATTAAGAGCTGAGGGGAATGACAGAATTACGGCTGTTGTTGAAGCGGGTAAGGTGCGTGCCCGGCCGATTATATTAACGACGATAACTACGTTTTTAGGTGTGTCACCGTTAATTTTCTTTGCAACGGGTCAGACTGCATTCCTCTCTCCTATGGCAGTAAGCCTGGGTTTTGGTTTGGTTTTCGCAACGGTTTTAATTTTATTAACCTTGCCCTGTTTTTATCTTATTGCTGATGATATACGTGCACGAATCTTCAACGGTAAGGATAAAAGTCAAGAAGGTGAAATTTTGACATGAAACATATATTGGTCACAGGCTGTTCCTCTGGCATTGGTCGTTGTATTGCAGAAGGTTTAAAACAACGAGGCTACAATGTATTTGTTACCGCAAGGAAATCGTCTGATATTAAATCATTAAATCAGGCTGGATTTGATGCAATCATTCTCGATTTGAATGATTCCAATTCTATTCAGATTGCTGTTAATTATGTATTAACTAAAACAGACGGGCAGTTGTATGGTTTGATCAATAATGCGGCCTATGGTGTAACAGGAGCCGTTGAAGATTTACCTGCCAAGGCATTACGGGATCAATTTCAAACGAACGTGTTTGGGACGCAGGAATTAACCAATTTGATTATTCCCGTCATGCGGAAAAAAAATCAAGGCAGGATAATTCAAATCAGTTCTGTACTTGGTTTTGTAACCATGCGGTTTCGAGGCGCTTATTGTGCATCCAAATATGCATTGGAATCGTTAAGTGATGCGATGCGTTATGAGTTAAGCAATAGCGGTATTAAAGTTTCTTTAATAGAGCCTGGACCTATCCTGAGCAATTTTAGAAATAATGCGCTCAAGAACTTTCAAGAAATCATTAATAGAGATGAAAGCCATTTTGCAAATGACTATGCCAAAATTGAAAATGAATTGAATGGAGATAGTTATACTGTCCCATTTTCGCTCGGGCCTGAAGCAGTACTGAAAAAGGTAATTCATGCATTGGAAAGTAATAAACCCAGAGCGCGTTACTATGTGACATTCCCAACCTATCTATTTGCTTTCCTTAAACGACTTCTCCCGGGAGTCCTGCTAGATAAGATTCTTGTTAGGGTTTAGGCTATCACTATGTTTAATTAATTTATCCTCTATATAGGAATGTGAAAAATTAATATTCTATTTATGCATTGCTGTTGGGAAAGACATAGGCCGCTCTTTCTTACCAGTGGAATTTTAAAACGCTCGACGATTTTGCAGGCAAGTATAACGCCGGGTATAGATAAAAATATAAGAGGAGTTTAACTCTGATGAGTCAAGTGGACGAGCTTCCCAATAAAAACTTGCGCGATGTCATCAACAATTTGACACTCGATATAAAATATCGCTATATGCCATTTCGGGCTTATTATCGTTACCGCGCCTATAAATATATGGCCTATAAGAACATCGAGATGGGTTTATTAAAATATCTATGTTCACCAGAGAGGGCCAGTGTCGATATTGGCGCTAATCTGGGTATGTTTACCTATTATCTGGCCCGTTATTCACCAACAGTTTTTGCGTTTGAGCCTAATCCATATCCTTACCGTATTCTTAAAAGTGTGATAGACAGGAATGTTAAACTGGAACACGCTGCTATGACTGACGTCAGCGGCGACGTTGATTTGATTGTTTGGCGTAGCTCCAAGGGTTGGACGTCAAATGGAGCGGCAATTGAATGTAATTTAGATGTAGTGGTGGACCATACTGTTGTCAAAGTGCCTGGGTATCGTCTTGATGATTTGGATTTAGGTGAAATTGGGTTTATTAAAATAGACACCGAGGGTCACGAACTGGCAGTGCTGAATGGATCGCTTAAGTCGATTGAATTATATCGACCTAACTTGTTTGTAGAAGTTGAATACTTTCGCACTCAGGAAAAAGAATCAGAGGTATTCACGCTTCTTAAGGATCTAAACTACGATGGATTTTTTCTGGTAAACGGCGTACTTACGAATATCTCAAAGTTCTCTGCTGATGAATTTCAGAACAGGGAAGCTTGTGAAAATGAAAATCGTCGTTACATCAAGGATTTTATTTTTTTACCCAGATAGCGCAAAAAATTAGTAAAGCAATATTGAATTTTTGTAAGAAAGAATATAAGTGCGCAAGGCGATGTTGTGATATGAAATGTGTTCTTGTCAATAGATGTTCTTCAGGTATTGATTGTATTCTCCAGTTCAGCTCTGATTTTTTTAGATAAGATCCTCGTTAGAGTTTAGAGGGTCATTAATCCCGATATTTATCTCAAAAAGAATGCTAGTTAGAGTAAGCTAGTTTGTTGGATAGATTAACTAGATATTAACATCATAAGCTTAAGCATCAGGAACATAAATATAATTATACTTGACCTTACTGTGCAGCTTATATCCAATACTTTGCATATATTCTGTGTAAGAATTGTTATGAAAAAGGTTTTCCATTACGATTACTTTTGTCTTATAGCGCTCCGGAGAAAATCCTTTCATAACTTCTATTTCATACCCTTCGACGTCGATTACAAGTAAATCAATTTTTGATATACCCTCACAGTGGTTCTCTATAATTTGATCCAGTCGGCGAACTCGTACTTTAATCTTTGATTGATTAAAATATGCCAATGCTCCCCTTTTATATTCCGCGTATTCAGGCTTAATGCTTAAAGATGAATAGGAGTGTGCTGATAGTTGGTGTTCGGAGTAATCTGCTCCTGCCTCTACAACTACGAAATCATAATTATCAGCTTCAAAATCGGCAGCAGCGTATTGATAAACTTCATTATTGCAAGCCCGATGAAGAGCAACGAAATGAGGATTTGGTTCAATTCCAATACATCGCCAACCACAGTCACGGAAGTGTTTGCTCATGCTGAGTAATTCGGGAGTTGCACAACCTACTTCAACCATGCGCCCTTGGTATGAAAAGTCAGGAAAAAAGTTTTTGCGGATGTACCGATCGGTGAAAAATTCTGCATAAAATCGATGTTTATTATTCAGTTTGCCGATTATACAGTTACGGTATTTTATATAAGATAGATATAATGAGGCGGCGCCACGACGAATAATGAAGGCAATTTTCTTTATACTTATAACGGCCATAATTTATAGATAAGATTTAACAATTTTCAGGGACTCCATCTGTCGGGCAATATTGATATCTATATTAATGTTGTTAGAAGTCAGGGTGATTTCATGATCGGTTTACCCCGTTTTTTTACACAAGCTAACGATATTCTAAATACATCATACAAGGGTCTGTTTAGTCTCCACCTCGCGTTCGCCGATATGTTTTGTATCAACTCAATAATCTTTAGCGCTTAATCAATCTTACCTTGCCCAAACAGCAGGTTTTTTAAATGATGCGTTGGTACTTGTTCAGTTAACGTCTAAACAGGCATAGCCAGTAATTCGTCAAGATGATTGTCTACCTGACCAATATAATTTGCGTCCGTACCAAAAAGGCCAAGATGACCATGAATGCTCTTTATTATCCTGAATTCACTGTCGGGCACCAGTTTTTGTTCTGCTTCGCAATCTTTTGGTGGGAAAAACATGTCTTCATCAATCGGCATGACAAACATTTTAGCCTTGATTTTTCCCAGTGCGGCTTCCAGATCGCCACCGGTATGTCGGCTGACATCGCCGCGCTGCCATTTCCAGGCCATGCTTAAGAGATCGTTCGGGTCCATAGCGCCAAAATAACCAAACATGAATGTCGTCAGGAAGTCTTGAACAGATGAAAAGCCCAGATCTTTCCAACATTCCTGCTTGTAAAACTCTGTACTCCAACCCATTGTTGCCCAGATTTCAGCATGGCGTCGTAAACCTTGATGAACCTCAAAATTTGAGGAATACCAGCCGTCCTTCCATGCTGGATCAGAAGTTATGGCATCAATCAGTGTCTTGGTAAATAAAAAATCGTGTTCTGTATTTTTGGCAGTGCCGGCGATGGGTGCAGCGCGTTTGACCATGTCTGGAAATCGAACCGCCCATTCATAGGTCTGTTGCGCACCCATAGAACCGCCGACTACCAATGCGAGTTCTTTAATGCCAAATTTCTTATTAATGAATTTTTGTTGTGCGCGCACATCATCACCAATTCTTACATGCGGAAAATTAGTGCGACCATTAGGAAAAGGCGTGTTATGTGGTGAACTGGACAATCCATTTCCAATTTGATTGATAGTGATAATGAAATATTTTTCCGGGTTCAGCGCATGTTCTGTTCCTACGTAAACCTGCTCCATTATTTTGCTGGTACCTGAATACCATGTTGGAACAACAATAGCGTTGTCTTTGGCTTTATTCAGTTTGCCAAATGTCGAGTAAGCTAATTGACATCCACGGATCGTGCCGCCTTCTTCTAGTTGGAAATCACCTATATCATGAAGTTCATAAGGGCCATGATTCTCTTGTGAATAATAGCTATTTTCGTTCATTGACTTCCCCTGTTAGTTATTATTTATGCTCTAATTATGACGATAGATTAAAGTGTGAAACTGCAATCACTTTTTTCGAAGAATATCAGATTGCCAATAAAGTGGGTAGGTGTCTCAAGATATAGAATTGGTCTTGTGGTGAAAAGTAATAGTAATATTTTAAATATTAAACCTTGATATCAGCGTCAGGGTAATTTGATAACTGGCTTTTCTTTATTCTTTTTATAAAGGGTAACTATATTTCCTATACCTTGTACAAGTTCAGCATGCGTGTCTTCACATATTTTATTTATTCCCGCATCACGTTCTTCACGTTCACCGAGTCGGCATTTTACCTTGATTAATTCATGCCGTTCCAATGCTTCATCTATTTCTTTAATAAGCCCTTTTGTTATGCCATGTTGACCAGCCCAGACGACCGGTTTTAGATGGTGAGCGGCCTGGCGCAGGAATTTCTTTTGTGCATTATTAATTTTCATATTGTTTGTAAATATACTCCGGTTTCAATTCAAATTATTTCGAATAACATCATGTAATCAATGTGCCTGAATAAGTATTTAAGCTAACATTAATGAATCTCTTCTTCGTCGCCTGTCTGTATATCATATTCATTGTCAGGCTCATCTGATTCATCATCATCACTATCTATCATAGATGATGTATCGGACGATACGCCAATATGAAATGCCGCGTAACCAGGCAGCATAAACTGATTTAATGCCATGCCAAGCACACGACCTTTTACTGGAGATACTATTTTTAGTTGTTCAGTTGTTAGCGGGTTGATGATATAGCCGAGTAATTGATTGGTTTTTACATTGGCACCAATTGCTACTTTCGACATGAGTATGCCACCACTATTCACTCTTACCCAACGCGAACCATAATAGATGGGTTGTGGTTCAAACCAGAGATGCAGCTTCTTTAATATACCGAGATTACCAATCAGCGTATCAATTGTTTCTATACCAGACTCAACATATTCTTCCTGTAGTGAACCAGGTTGACCAAGTTCAAATGCAACGGTCGGAATTCCTGCTTGCGTTGCCGCCGCTCTTAAACTTTTACCATGCCCTGATTTGTGTAAGACCGCTGTTGAACCAAAGTGTGTGACAAACTCCTGGACCATTGGATTATTCATGTCCGCTCGTAATTGTGGCAAATTATTACGTTTAAATGATCCTGTATGAAAATCGACTACGTAATTACAATGTTTTATTATTTGTGTAAAAAATCGATATGCAATTCGTGATGCAGCACTTCCTCTCGGGTTTCCAGGAAAGTACCGGTTGAGATCACGCCTATCAGGTAGATAGCGTGAATTACCAGTGAATCCAAATATATTCACAATAGGGACACCGATAACTGTGCCATTAATTTCTGCGGGATCCAGATTGCGAATTACACGTCTGACAATCTCAATACCATTTAATTCATCACCATGAATTGCAGCAACTAAACAAAGCACTGGTCCAGGCTTGCTTCCTCTCACGACTATGACGGGAGGTTTGACTGTTTTTCCGGAAAATGATTGTCCAGCAGACCAGCTGAGTTCTCTCAATTCTCCAGGTTGAACTACTTCTTTTAAAATAGTTAAAGGCGATTGCTCTGTTTGTTTGAGCTTGATCTCGGCCGATTCATTTTCTTTGATTAAATCTTCGATTGTCTCCGGCTCTTCGGGATATTCTGAAATATTTTGTTCAATTGTGATATTTAGATCGACAGGTATTTCTGGCGTTATAATCTCGATTTCGTTTGAGCCAGTTTCCTCAGCAGATAAATTGTTTGGAGAAACCAGAGGGCTTGTTATTAATAAAAACAATAAAATCTCTTTATAGATCTTTAAGTTCATAATTTTATTAATATTCAATTTTATAAAATAGTTTGAATTATCGATATTCGATCTTCTATTTTTTCAGGAAGCGTTTTTATTTTATCAATGGCATCAAGGCGATGTTTTAAGCCTTGTCCATTTGCTATTTGTATCGCGAGTCCTGGCCTTGCATTAAGTTCAAGTATAAGTGGGCCCAATTCTGCATCGAGGACAATATCTACTCCAAGGTAACCTAATGGAGCAAGCTGATAACAACTTGCGGATAAGAATAATAGTTGCTGCCAGTCAGGGATGTGTACATCAGATAGCGCAGAACCAAAATCAGGATGTTCATATACACGGCGGTCATTACAAACAGCGAGTGTGGTAGTACCCGTCATTAAATTAATGCCAACACCTACAGCGCCTTGATGCAGGTTTGCTTTACCATCTGATTGTTGTGTTGGCAGACGTAACATAGCCATCGCAGGAATGCCTTTGTAGATCAACATACGTATATCGGGCACACCTTGATAACTGATTGAATTAAATATTGGATCGAATTTGACTCGGTATTCAATGATTGCTTGATCGACTTGACCACCAAGGCTATAGACACCGCCCAGTATATTCTCTATATGATATCTAATCGCTTCCGAATTAATTGCAGTATTGTTTGGTTTAATAAACAAATCCCCACGACGATTATCAATAACCAGTATGCCTTTACCACCACTACCATGAGCAGGTTTAACCACAAAATCTTTTTTATCATGAATTATTTGATTGAACGAATTTATTTCGTGGACTGTAGTAATTAAGCCGTATAATTTGGGAACAGCAATATTAGCTTCTTCAGCCAGTTGTTTTGTATAGACTTTATCATCGACAAACTTATAAAGTTTCCGAGGGTTATGCGGCATAACATAACTACGATTACGGGCATTGATGCCCACAACACCTGCTTCACGAAGTTTTTGTATTCGTTTTAGCATTTTTATCTTCTTCGTTGGCGAGATCTTTGAATCTGATTAATTCACTAATACGATAACCTGTGTATCTACCTGCGGTTAGAAAAATTGCTAATATAAATAATAAGAGCTCAGGAAAATTAAACATAAGATGTTCAAGTTGATTATTAGTCATCACAAAATAGCCTATTATTGCGATAAACAGACTGCCCAGACCTTCTTTTATCGCACCAAAGGCCCCGGCTTCTTCCCATGTAATTGATAAACGTTCTATAACCATAGTCAGTATAACTATGGGAAATAATGCTATTGATATACCACGATCAATATCAAGGTCATTACTCATTAGACTGATAGTTAACATCAATACTATGACCATGACCAGAACGGCACTGAGTCGTGGCACGAGCAGTAGATTCAGTCGTTCGAGAAAAAAACGAAACGCCAAGCCACTGCCTGTTATAAGGCAGAATAGAATGATGCCCCATAATAATTCTGTTTCTCTAAATGCCAGAGATATTAGGATCGGCATAAACGTACCGAAGCAGGGTACTCCCACGACCGTACGCATCAGGACGACGACAAGCGCGCCGAGAGGAATCATTAGTAATATCTGGTATACATGTTGGGACGCAAGCGCCAGCTTATATAAGGACCAGCTATTTAGAAATGATTGTTTTGTCTTTGCACGTTCTTGCGATATGTCAGCTTCCGAATAAGGACGTTGTGATAAAGTAAAACGAAGGTGTTCGTTTCTCCCGCCCTCAACATTTAACATTGGTTCGTCGCTGATACTCCAACGCATGAAGTTAGAGGGGTAACCTTTATTACCCGAAAGCGGATCAAAGCCTTCCCATGTTTGTCCATTATGTACTTCAAGCCAGGAAATCAGTTTTGCATCTTTGACTCCATCATCCAGGCTGATTCCATTAACCATGCGTGATGAAATTCGTGCCCCTTCCAAAACATACATGATGCGTTTAACCCATTGCTCTGTTCCGGGAACAGCTCCTTTTTGTATAACAAAAATATTTTTGTTCGGTGATGGATCATTAAGTTGTACCAGCAATTGACTGACAAAAGTAAATATATCCGCTGATTCGCTACGCACTTTCCCCAATGTATCTTCTATTGCAGAAGCCAATGGTTCTTCATACTCGGGTTTTACTGGAGCAACCGGGATCTTATATTTAATAGTATCGCTCTTAGAGACAGAATCCTCGGGAACGACTTCTATTCGATAATAAAGACGTTGTTTTCCCTTTGCATTTCGAATCGACCATTCAGCTCGACGGTCTTTTTGCTTGCTGGTAACATTCAGGCCATAGTTACGGGAAACAAAAAACTCATCCAGCTTTAAAAAATTTCCAAGGTTGTCTGGAATATCAAGGTTGACAGTAGACGAGCGACCCAAACCATCAAATTCAACACGTGCTTCAACGGCCCAGATTGAAGAGGTTTGATTTGGAACTAGCGGGAGTCCTAAAGTTTTGACCTTTGCATACATTAAGCCCAGGCTGGTTAAGGCGAGCAATAGACAAAATATTTTAACATTTAACTCACGCATCACTGACATGGTTTCCGGCTAGTGTGTATGGCCGTAAATTATAAGGGAGGACTACTTTTTATGTAAGCAGGATTTATTTGCAGTAAAGGTTTTGCCAGGATCTATAAGCACATTATCTTTTAATGTCCTGCGACCTAACAGTAGCGGGTAATGAAAGTTTGATCGGTCTGTCAGTGTAACGGGAGTTTTATAATTTTTCCCATTGAGACAAAATTCCATCTCGATTACATAACGTATCATGCTATCCCCAACATGTTCTTTGATTTTCGTTTCTCTAATAACAGGTCTTTCAACGACAATCTTTTTTTCAGACTGATTGTTCTTTTTATTGATTGGTTGGGTCAAAGTAAACCTTACCCATAGCTCATCATCCATATGATATTCCTCAATCTGGGTTGCATGGATGGAACTAGTGAGGGCGCCCGAATCCAGTTTTGCTCTTACTTTAATACCCCACGGTTTAATTAAAGCAGACTCTAACCAGCCTAATACTTCAGGTTCGGCATTTACATAGGGATGAAATAAAACTGATAACAACAGTACGGCATTCGAAAGGATTTTTATGATCATGTTCTGAGTATAATTTAGCTGCATAATAGATACAAAAAGTTGATGCGTCTTTCTAAAGATGTTGAATATCAGGTCTTGTATTAATCAGACATATGAAAGGTAATTTAATTTCACTTCCAAACTGAATATAAATGTGGCGAAGGTATTTCCCTCTTATTGCGAGGGAATCATGCTAATACAATCAACCGGGCAAGGTGCGATGCAGAGCTGGCAGCCAGTGCAATAGGAATTAATGACGCTATGCATTTGTTTTGGGGCGCCAAGAATGGCATCTACCGGACAGGCAGCAATACATTTCACACAACCAATACAATGCTCTTCATGAATGAATGCGATACGTGGTTCATCATATTTATCTGTTTCTTTATATAGTGGTTTGATCGGCAATCCTGTTGCTGCTGATAATGCCTCTACTGTTTCAATGCCGCCAGGTAAACATCGATTAATATCTGCTTCACTATTGACTATCGCCTCTGCATACGGTTGGCAGCCATTAAAACCACAATCACGACATTGCGTTTGCGGTAGCAGTTTATCAATAGACTCAATATCTTTATTCATTAATGAATTATGGACAGGTACAGGTTTGATCTGTCTCGGGAATATTATTTAACCTTCATTCCCGGTTCTGCACCAGAATCGGGGCTTAAAATAAAAAGATCCTTACCTCCAGCGCCGGCGGCGAGTACCATGCCTTCAGATAAACCAAAGCGCATTTTTCGCGGTGCGAGATTAGCTACCATCACGGTCAGTTTCCCTTCGAGGTCTTCCGGGCTATAGGCTGATTTAATGCCAGCAAAAACGTTACGAGTCTCACCACCCAAATCCAGTGTCAATTGTAATAGTTTATCGGCACCTTCAACATGTTCTGCTTTGATAATTTTGGCGATGCGAAGATCAACTTTCATGAAATCATCAATCGTAATCTCATCAGCGATAGGGTTATCAGCTAACGGGCCACGTGCAACAACTTGTTCAGTTGCGTTGGCGGTTAGATCTTCTTTACTGTCTTCAACCATGGCGTCTATGTGCTCCTTTTCGACTCGCGTCATCAGGGGTTTAAATTTATTTATATCGTGATCAATTAATGCGCTTCCAGCATCTTGCCATTGTAATGGTGCAATATTAAGAAACGTTTCAGTTCTGGTAGCCAATACCGGTAAGACCGGTTTTAAATATAATATTAATAAGCGAAAACAATTAATACCCATACTGCAAACGGCCTGTAACTCTTCATCCCGCCCTTCTTCTTTAGCGATAATCCAGGGTTTGTGATCATCAATATATTGATTGGCCTTATCTGCCAAGGACATGACCTCACGCATTGCTTTCGAGTATTCGCGTGCTTCATAGGCATTTGCAATAGTTTTATTGGCATCAACCATGGATTTCAAAAGTGTTTGGTCGTGGATATTCTTTGAAAGTTTTCCATCAAAACGCTTACTAATAAAACCCGCGCAACGACTGGCGATATTCACTACTTTGCCCACTAAGTCTGAATTCACCCGGGCGGTGAAGTCTTCCAGATTAAGATCAATATCATCAACACCCGACCCCAATTTTGCCGCGAAGTAATAACGCAGGTATTCCGGATTCAGGTGATTTAGATAAGTACGTGCGGTAATAAACGTGCCGCGAGACTTGGACATCTTTTGCCCATCAACCGTCAGAAAGCCATGCGCGAAGATGGCTGTTGGTGTTCTAAAACCGCTGCCTTCCAGCATTGCCGGCCAGAATAAAGCATGAAAATAAATAATATCTTTACCAATAAAATGGTACATCTCGGTATCGCTACCGGCTTGACACCATTCATCAAAATTTAATTCGGATTTATCACAGAGGTTCTTAAAGCTGGCCAGATAACCCATTGGCGCGTCCAGCCAGACATAAAAATATTTACCGGGTGCATTCGGGATCTCAAAACCAAAGTAGGGCGCATCGCGCGAGATATCCCATTCTTGTAAACCTGCTTCAAACCATTCATCGAGTTTATTGGTGACCTCGGTTTGCAGATGTCCGGCACGGGTCCACTTGTGCAACATATCTTCAAAATCACCGAGCTTGAAAAAATAATGCTCCGATTCTCTCTCAATAGGTGTCGCACCCGAAACAGCAGAAACCGGGTTCTTTAAATCAGTCGGGCTATAGGTTGCACCGCAGGATTCGCAACTATCGCCATACTGATCAGCCGTTCCACATTTGGGACATTCACCACGGATAAAGCGGTCCGGAAGGAACATTTCTTTTTCAGGGTCGTAGAGTTGCTTGATGGTGCGCTTATTAATGTGTCCCTTATTATCCAGCGATTCGTAGATGGTATTGGCCAGCCACTGGTTTTCATCAGAGTGAGTACTGTGAAAATTATCAAACGCGACCGAGAATTCCTTGAAATCGGCCTGATGTTCCTCAGAGATGCGTGCAATCAATGCTTCCGGTGTAATTTCTTCCTTTTGTGCGCGTAGCATAATCGGTGTGCCGTGAGCATCATCGGCACAAACGTAATAGCATTCATGCCCCTGCATTTTTTGGAAACGTACCCAGATATCAGTCTGGATATATTCGACTAAATGCCCGATATGGATAGAACCATTGGCATAGGGCAGGGCACTGGTAACGAGAATCTTTCTTTGTTGGTCCGACATTCTATTTATAAGTCTCAAATTGGGGCGCTAAAGTAGCATTATTCAATAGCAGCGTGAAGTGATGCCGAGAAATATTGTAGAATACGCGTCCAATTCATAGCTTAGGTTGTAATTCAATGTCGGCAGTCAGTCGCGAACAAATAGAAACCATTCTTTCCGGTGTCAATGATCCTTACAGTAAACAGGATCTTGTTAGTTTAAAGGCAGTAAAGGAAATTATTATAAATGGCAGTAAAGTCGCCGTTGCAATTCAGCTGGGTTATCCAGCGGAAGGATTTAAACAAGACTTGGTACAAATGATCATTAGCGCACTGGCTGAACAAGGTATCAGCGATGTCACTGTGGAGGTTACTAGCAAGATTGTGCCTCATTCAGTTCAGCAAGGTGTCCAATTATTGCCAAATGTTAAAAATACCATTGCTGTGGCTTCGGGTAAGGGTGGGGTAGGTAAATCCACAACCTCGATTAATCTGGCGCTGGCGTTACAAGCTGAAGGTGCCAAAGTGGGTATTTTGGATGCCGATATTTATGGGCCGAGCCAGCCGAGAATGCTGGGTTTAAAAGGTAAGCCGGATACGACTGATGGCAAAACGGTTGAGCCAAAGGTGAGTTACGGGATACAGTCGATGTCGATTGGTTATTTGATCGAAGAAGATACGCCGATGATCTGGCGCGGTCCTATGGTCACAGGTGCACTGGAACAGTTGTTAAACGATACTAATTGGCAGGATCTCGATTATTTGATTATAGATCTGCCTCCCGGTACAGGTGATATTCAGTTGACCTTGTGTCAAAAGATCCCGGTTAGTGGTGCTGTGATCGTGACTACGCCGCAGGACATTGCGTTACTGGATGCGAGAAAGGCATTGAAGATGTTTGAAAAAGTGAATGTACCCGTATTGGGAATTATTGAAAATATGAGTACCCATATTTGTAGTCAATGTGGACATGAAGAACATATCTTTGGCAGTGGAGGTGGAGATCAAATGGCGAAACAATATAATGTTGATTTGCTGGGTTCATTGCCTCTGGATATTCGTATCCGTGAAGGCGTTGATAATGGTAAGCCAACAGTAGCTATAGAACCTGATTCAGAAATTTCGATGAATTACCGTGAGATTGCCAGGCGTACTGCGGCTAAGTTAGCAATTCAAGCAAAAGACTATACAAATAAGTTTCCGAAAATCGTCATTGAAAATAACTAAGAGAAAATAGATGAGTGTAAAATCAGACAAATGGATACGCCGTATGGCGGAAAAACATGGCATGATCGAACCTTTTGAAGCAGGCCAGATAAAAACGAAAGGTTCTGAGCGTTTAATTTCTTATGGCACCTCCAGCTATGGATATGATGTGCGTTGCTCCGATGAATTTAAAATCTTTACGAATGTACATTCGGCAACAGTGGATCCGAAAAAATTTGATGAAAAAAGTTTTGTCGATATAAAAGCGGATAGCTGCATTATTCCGCCTAATTCATTTGCTTTGGCCAGAACGGTTGAGTTTTTTCGTATCCCACGAAATGTATTAACAATTTGTCTGGGTAAATCTACCTATGCTCGCTGTGGCATTATTGTGAACGTCACCCCACTAGAGCCGGAATGGGAAGGTCATGTAACGTTGGAATTTTCAAATACGACAACACTACCTGCTAAAATCTACGCTAATGAAGGTGTGGCGCAAGTTATTTTTATTGAATCGGATGAGGTCTGTGAAACATCGTATAAAGATCGTGCTGGAAAATATCAGGGCCAAACTGGCGTTACGTTACCAAAGACATAACAATCCTGCGTATTATTGCTTGCATGTTGAAACAAAACCCTCAGCGATTTTTCAAATAGTTATTCTCACTCGCAGCTAAATCATCACGAAAGTGTCAATACTATTTACACTTTTAAAAACGCATAATATTTTTTTCAAGCCTATTACATATAATACCGGTGATGATAGAAAATATGTCCAACATTGTTTTTAATTAATATTCATGAGTATGGCGAATTTCCCCATTTTTATAAAACTTAAAAATTGCCCGTGTCTGATTGTGGGTGGGGGCGATGTCGCCAGCAGGAAAGTACAACAATTGTTGAAAGCAGATGCCAGAATAACGGTAATTGCACTGAAAATTAACAGCACTTTGAAGGGTTTGGTTCGGAATGGGTTGATTACCCATCTTCAAAAAAGCTATGAGCAAATCGATATAGAGCAGATGGAGCTAGTCATTGCAGCTACAGATGACCGAAAATTAAATAATTTAATCGCCCAACATGCCCAATCCAGAAAAATTTTAATCAACGTTGTCGATAATCCCGATGCCGGTACGTTTATTATGCCGTCTGTGATTGATCGCAATCCGGTCATGATAGCGGTGTCCACGGGTGGTGCATCACCTGTTTTGGCAAGATTATTACGTGCGCGATTGGAAACTTTAATTCCGGCAAGTTATGGCAAGTTGGCAAGACTTATCTCACGCTTCAGAGAGAGAGTTAAGAGGCAGTTTCCGGATATAAGAGAACGGCGGCGCTTTTGGGAGCATATATTACAAGGTCCTGTTGCTGAGATGTTATACGCGGGTCAGGATCAAAGGGCGATGGACTCGTTGGAAAAACAACTAGCCGAAGAATCTCCTTACGAGGATTCAAGAGGTGAAGTGTATCTGGTCGGTGGCGGACCAGGAGATCCCGATCTGTTAACTTTTCGGGCTTTGCGTTTGATGCAACAGTCGGATGTTGTGCTATATGACAGACTGGTTGCTCCTGCAATTGTTGATCTGGTTCGTAAAGATGCTGAGAGAATTTATGTTGGGAAAGAGCGTGATAAACATGCTCTTCCTCAAAATGAGATAAATCGTTTACTGGTTGATCTGGCAAAACAGGGTAAGCGTGTATTACGGTTAAAGGGTGGTGACCCCTTTATATTTGGAAGAGGAGGAGAGGAGATTGATCTGCTTTCTGAAAATGATATTCCATTTCAGATTGTTCCCGGTATTACTGCGGCAAGTGGTTGTGCATCATATTCCGGTATTCCACTAACCCATCGTGATTTTGCACAGTCATGCCTGTTTATTACAGGCCATCTCAAAGATGGGACAATGAATCTGAATTGGCCTGCATTAGTTCAGCCACAACAAACTTTGGCCGTTTATATGGGTACACATGGAATTGAGATATTAAGTCGAGAATTAATTAAACATGGGTTATCGGAAAATATGCCTGCTGCAATCGTGCAACAAGGGACGACAGGTGAACAACGTACCTATATAACTACAGTAAAAGATTTGCCCAAGATACCTGAACAATACGAGGTTAAGCCTCCTAGCATGATAATTATTGGTAATGTCGTTTCATTACATGAAAAACTTGCCTGGTTTGAACCAGATAAGTCTTGATCAAAAACTGTTTACACCACCTTCGCTTCCTGAATCCATCATTTTATCGGTTTGTACTGCCAGTTCCAGGGCAAGTTCTATCGCTTTTTTTATAACGGCTGCTTCGTTACTTGCATTCAACTTATCAGAAGCAATTAGTCCGGTTAAAATTTGTGTTGCTGCATTATAGATAGTTGGTTCAATAACAAGGTCATTTCTATGAAAAGCAATACGTGTCATTTCTGACATATCTCTGTGTGCCATTTTAATGCTCCGTTTAGTTGAGTTTTATATTTATATAATTTTAGTTGGTGAAGATTATTCTTTCTTTAGTTTCAAAGAAACTGAATTTATGCAGTAGCGGAGTCCTGTAGGTTGTGGACCATCTTCAAAAACATGACCAAGATGAGCATCACATTCTTTACACATCACTTCGACTCGTTGCATGCCTATGCTGTTATCGATTTCTGTTTTTATGTTTTCTCCCTTAGGTTCCCAGAAACTGGGCCAGCCAGATCCGGAGTCATATTTTGCTTCAGAGCTAAAAAGTTGGCTACCACAGCAAGTGCAGTAATAAGTTCCTTCCTCTTTACAGTTGTTGTAAATGCCTGTGAAGGCGCGTTCGGTTCCTTTCTTTCTGCAGATGGCATATTCTTCAGCAGATAATTCTTTTCGCCATTCTTCGTCAGATTTATGTATGTTTTTGTTCATATCAGTTTCCGGTGACAACGTCTTTAAGTATATCGACGATTCGTCCGGTCGCTTTTTCAACCAATACAACGGCATTATTGACAATTGTTCGTTCCAGACCTTCCGCAGGACTTGGTAATTCAGACTCTAGATTGGCAGGTAAATCACGTTTTGCCAAACCGGGAGGTAATGTCCCATTTCGCTCCAGTTGTTTTGCAAGTCCGGGAGGGAGCTTTTCTTTTTTAGCTAAACCGGGAGGCAGGCCTTTCTTCTTATCTTTTTTATTAGAACTGATGTCTTTTTTGTCTGACTTGACCGCTTCTTGCTTAAAGTATTTATCAATGATCTGTTTTTCCAATTCAGTAAAGCCACCTTCTATTGCCTTATCTATAACAGCATCTACAACAGTCGCGTCAGCTATAGAAGATGTTGAATATACACCCACAACACTAATTGCGATTAAAAAATGATTCTTTTCATTGCTTATTACTCTCCAGAGTTTCGACGTTACTCAGTGTATGCGTATCTTATCTTTATCCTAAATGATGTCACATTATTTCAAATAATACTTGAAAGTACTCTTTTTGTTCTCTATTCTGAGAAAGAGTACTTAAGGAGAACGTTAGATGTTAACAGGTCTTGAAGAAAAAATTTTACAGTGCATTACCCGTTACATTACACAGCATGGGCATGCACCAACACTGGTCGAAATTGGAGAAACGCTTGATATTAAATCGAAAGGGACTGTACATCGATATGTGGAGTCACTTATTGAAAAAGGGCATCTGCACAGGACTGGTCGTAGTTGGCGTGGTCTGCGATTAACAGGCGAACAAAGTCGAAGATTGCTCATTTTACCTTTTGCCGGCCGTATAGCAGCCGGTCAGCCCATAGAGGCAATTCCTGAACAATTGGAAATAAATTTTTCAGAAATGCTGATGGGGGACGATCGTTATGTACTCGAGGTGAAAGGAGACTCAATGATCGAAGCAGGTATTTTTAATCGTGATCTTGTCATAGTTCGGGAATCCAGTACGGCTGATAATGGTGACATCGTTGTCGCATTAATTGATAACGGTGAGGCAACACTAAAGAAACTACGAAAACACGGTGATCGCGTTGAATTAATTCCGGCAAACCAATCTATGGCTCCCATGATATATCCAGCCGACCGAGTTCATATTCAGGGTGTCGTAGTGGGCCAGGTAAGATGTTACAAATAAAAACACTGGACAGTGTCTAGCGTCTAGATAAATCAGGCATAAAAGTAATTATTTCAAGGTAAACTGTTGTTTTAACATTGGTCGGATTAATTATGCCGGTCTTTGGTGTATTAATTTAATAATCATAAGTTCGTGGCGAATTGTAACCAGTTGTTGTTTTTCAGGGGTATTGATTCTGAGATAGTTTTTTTCATATATAATACAAAAACTCATAAGCATCCATCGTATTTCGTTGGGAGAACATATCACTGTGGCAATTGAAGAACTGGAATCTTATATCAACCAACTTGGTGTAAGATTTATTGAGTGGGCAACAAGCCCCCAATTTTATGCGCAATGCGGCATGATTATCTTATCTATTACCATCTCTTTCCTGATTGCTAACGCATTAAAAAATTACATACCGATACTCAAGAATGAGCCGACAGAAGGACGATTGTATCTAATTAGAAAAACGATACATGATACAGATGACTTGCTTTTCCCTTTGTTTTCAGTTTTTACGCTGGCGATCACTGTTGAATTAAGCACGTTAGTTTTGCATCAAAGCGGACTTCTGCGCATTGTGCAGGGTTTGGCCGTTATTGTCCTGCTCTATACATTTATATCTCATTTTATTAAGAAACAGATTGTCAAAACAGTGATCAAATGGATCGGTATTCCGATTGCAATATTGCAAGTTTTTGGTTGG
Organism: Gammaproteobacteria bacterium; assembly: GCA_030829985.1. Classification (GTDB taxonomy): domain Bacteria; phylum Pseudomonadota; class Gammaproteobacteria; order Eutrophobiales; family Eutrophobiaceae; genus UBA7359. Next base: position 38,017 of record JAURNW010000009.1, read on the forward strand.
TTAGATGATGTGTCCTCATTTCTTGACACGATTGATATGCAAGTAGGTAACATCGAAGTAAGTCTCTTTGATCTGGCCCGCGTTCTTGTTTTCGGTTCACTGCTATTTTGGTTGGGTCGTATATCCAATAGTGTCGGTCAACAACTAATCCGAAATCAGGAAGACCTTGAACTTGGCACACGTGAAGTATTTGCCAAGTTGTTTGAAGTAGGGATATTTGTTGTCATCTTTATATTACTACTTCAGGTTATGGGAATTAATCTGACCGCACTCGCAGTTTTTGGAGGTGCGGTTGGTGTGGGTCTTGGTTTTGGCTTACAAGCAATCGCTTCTAATTTTATTTCAGGTATTATCATCCTATTGGATCGATCTATCACTGTTGGCGATTATATTGAGCTTGAAGATGGACGGACAGGAATTATCCGTCAATTAAAAATGCGTTCTACGACATTAGAAACTTTTGATGGTAAAGACATCATGGTTCCTAATGAACAATTCATAACAACAAACTTTATTAACTGGACGCATAAAAACAAAAAACAACGATATACAATTGAGTTTCAGGTGGCTTACAAAACGGATTTGCATAAATTATTTGAAATATTGCGAGAAGTAGTTGCCAGTCATCCACAGGTAATCAGTGGTGATCATATTCCCATAGAGGAACGTCCAGATGCTGAAATAGCCGGTTTCGGTGATTCAGGTGTCGATATCCTGATTGAATTCTGGATGGAAGGTATTGACGATGGGCCAAATCGTGTTGGTGCTGACTTATTATTAATGATTTGGGATGCATTGAAAGAGCATGATATGGAAATCCCTTTTCCTCAACGAGAAGTCAAGATACTCAATCCACAGTAATTTATTTGTTATTGAAGGTTATTTAATTTAGCTAATATTTTACCAGCAGTATGAAACCATATTCACAAGCTTGTGAAAATAATAAAATTCCTATTTTTAGTTCGCTTGTAAAATGGTTTATTGATGTAAATCATGTATTGGAAATTGGCTCAGGCACGGGCCAGCATGCGGTGTTTTTTGCAGAACAATTCCCATCACTTTTTTGGCAGCCAAGTGATCTGCTAGAAAATCATCCCGGAATTATTCAGTGGATAGATGAGACTCAATTATCAAACATCCAATATCCGATTTCACTCGATGTGAAAACTGATGTTTGGCCAGATACAAAATTTGATGCGGTTTATACTGCAAATACCTGTCATATCATGCATTGGAATGAAGTTGTTACCATGTTTGAGGGAGTATCAGCGATCCTGTCTGGTGCTGGTCTGTTTATTATTTATGGACCATTTAATTATAACAATGCATATACAAGTCTGAGTAATGAACATTTTGACAGAATGTTGAGGACAAAAGATCCGGAGAGTGGACTAAGGAATATTGAAGATTTAATAGCTTTAGCTGACCAAAATGCGTTTAGTCTTATGGAAGATAATGATATGCCTGCTAATAATAGACTTTTAATTTTCAAGAGAAATAATTTAGATAACAGGAAGTGTGAATTAAATCCCGAGATTACTTAATGTCACCATAATATCATTAAGTATAGCAGTTGCTCTTGGGTGGTCAGTTTCAAAATCTTCAATAGATTTTTTAATGTTATCGATAATAAAGTTTTTATCTTCCGATGAGGCTTCATTTAAAGCTTCGATCTCATCTATGAGGGCGGTAATATGTTTTTTTGCCTCTAAATTATCTATGGAAATATGCTCTAATTCCTTCTTGAGAGATGATATTTTATCATTGAGATTGTCTTGCATAATATATTTTTACCTGTAATGAAAAACCATTTTTGAAATTGAGTATAATTCTATCTCAATAGTATGCAATATATCTAAAAATCAGCGATGCAAATTTTTATAAACTTTAAATATATATGTTTAATTATACTATTAATGAGTGTCCAGTCATTAATGGCAGAGCATTGCCCGACCCCGGAAAAAATTAAAGAAAGGAAAATTAACCGGGATTATGAATGGACTCTAGATGAGCGACGCACGCTTGAGGATGTATTGTCTGTAGAAAAGTTATATTCGGTTAGAATTAAAAATGATGCTGAATATATAGCCTGTTATTACTCTGGAAGCAAAAACCTGCTTCGCCTGGATGGCAAACCTTTGAAACAACCTTGTATAATCAGGGCTATTTCGGGGCATTGGGAATCAACCAATTTAGGTGAACATGTATGCAAGGAAGATGATCTTGCGCTTTGTGAATATGACATCAGATGTGAAGAAATTAATGACCCGAATTAATGCTTGTTATTTCAATCGCGATAATAAAAACAATCATTATTGTAAAACGATAAAATAGTGCTAGTATCGTTGAATCAATGATTTTGGGAGGAGATTCCGTGATATTTGGTAGTAAAAAAGACGATAGTTCGTCTAAGGAACAAGTTGAAAAGCTGGAGAAACAAAACCGGATTATGCGTGCCGCCCTTGAGTTTTACCAGATGTAACGAACTGGGAAGAAGGCCATAAATATCGTGATGAGGATAATGCGACGATTTTTACTGATGGGTCAGAATCAGGTGCCACCGTAGACAAGGGAAGTAAAGCCTATCGTGCCTTAAAGGCATGTGACTCTGCCTAACCATTTATCTTATCTTGTTAATAGTTGTCCGAGAATATTAACCTCGGACAACTATCATGACTGTTTTGATTTCGTAGAATCAAACTGAAGCTGGTTATCATACGAAATTCTCTGTCTATTAAATATAAATTCCACGTAGTGTAATTCTAATGAATGGACTTCCCAAAAGGATAGAACCTAAAACTTTGCCTGCCGGTTATGAACTGCAATGTTACACAATTTCCAGTGTACTTGGACACGGCGGGTTTGGTGTTACTTATCTCGCAAATGATAATAATCTTGACCGGGAGGTCGCTATTAAAGAGTTCATGCCGCGCGATATTGCTGCACGTGACAATGACTTCACTATTCATCCACTAAATGACGGAATGGGTGAGCAACTAGCGTGGGGCATGGAGCGGTTTATTCGAGAAGCACGAACACTATCAAAATTTAATCATAATAATATCGTTCGGGTTCATTCTGTTTTTGAAGCAAATAACACGGCTTATATGGTGATGAGTTATGAGCGTGGTGTTAGTTTCCATGAAAAACTGCTTAAAGATGGTCAGCCTTCTGAAGAAGAATTAAAAGATATGCTCTTGGGGTTGTTGGATGGTATGGAAGTTCTTCATGAAGCGAGATTTATTCATCGGGATATAAAGCCAGGTAATATTTTTATAAGAGAAGATGGTACTGCTATATTGCTTGACTTTGGATCTGCCCGGCAGGCTATTGGTGAAGAAACAATGACACTGACCAAGGTTGTAACTCCTGGCTATGCTCCCTTCGAACAGTATTATGGTCAAAGCGCTATGCAAGGCCCCTGGACCGATATCTATGCATTAGGTGCGACGTGTTACAGGGCGATAACGGGAGATCCTCCGATGGATTCGACGTTTAGAAACCGTCACACCGGAGAAGAGGCAATCAAGGAAATCTGGGATGAACTGGATAAGTATAGTAAAAAGTATTCAACTTTTTTTCTTCGTGCAATTGAGCATTCATTAAGAAGTAAATATCAGGAAAGACCCCAATCAGTCAAAGAATGGCGTGCAATGCTGGATGATCCAAGCATATCAACACAAACGCAATGGCGATTAGCGACCGGCAGCTATATGAATAAGAATGCAAAGGCGACAACTATTGTTAAAAATAAGTCGTGGAAGAAATATTTGGCAGTTTCTATTCTATTGATTATTTTTATTATTGCTGCCTTTGTTTTATTGTAAATTTGAATTAATAGCGGAAATAAAAAAAAGCCTGGAAACGCATAGTTACGGGGGAGGTGGTTTATGCGCATCTCCAGACTTGATTACAACATCATAAGGAGGAATGATATTTCAGATACTGAGTACCAGTGTAGTAGCCAAACTTTATTTTGACTGTGACCAAATTCACAACTTGAGATTTATTGTCATATAAACGGAGCTAAATTGTGATGAAATTCACATTCTCACTGATTATCAATGATTTTATTCAGCTTCAATTAAGCCCATAACTGTCCAGCCGGACTCAGGTTTCATTTTTCCATCCGTGACAAAGATATGTATTCGATGTTTAGTATCGATAGCAAATAGAGGGATAATTCTTTCACCGTATTTTTCCAAATATTGCTCAAATGTAAATTCATCACTTAACTGTGTGCTTTTAATTTCAGCTCCATTTCTTAATTTATATGCAAGGTTGCCATAGGAAACATCTTCGCCAAAGAGCTCATAGCCTCTATGACGTGTTGATACGGTGTGTTTGTCAGCAATGTGTTTTTCACGTGTTGATTTCAACTCGTAGACATTTTCAACGCCAAATTCGGGTTTAAATTTCAAACACGCTAAGGTATCCAGATTACTTCGGCCTGATACAGCTAAGACCTTTCCAATACCGACGAGGTTCAGGTTTCGGTCGGCATGTTCCGATATCGGATTTCCATAATAAGTTTCTAAACCCTCCATTCGGGCTAATCTGATATTTTCCCAGGTGCTATCAGTCAAGATTACTTTGAAGTCTTGTTCTTGTAATTCTTTCCCAAGTGCGCGTGCAACATTACCGGCTCCAATGATTAATAAACCAGTGGGAGGTGGTTCACGTACATTTAACAAATTGGCAAGATATCGTGCGGTCGCACTTTGAATTACAACGGTACCAATAATAATTAAAAATGTCAGAGGAACAATTAAACTTGCTTCTACAAAACCCGCATTTTCAAGACGTAATGCAAACAATGCAGATACTGCTGCGGCGACGATTCCGCGTGGTCCAATCCATGAGATCAGTATCTTTTCATTGAATGACAGGTCTGAGCCGATGGATGATACAAAAACAGAAATAGTTCTTGCTATGAACATAGTGATAGCAAGAATACCCAGAGCAGGCCAACCAATATGGATTAACTGATGAAACTCAATTCTGGCGGCGAGTATAATAAACAGTACAGATATAAGTAATAGACTTAGACTTTCCTTAAAGTCTAAAACATCTTCAATCTCAATGTCTTTCATATTAGCCATTGTTATGCCCATTATGGTAACGGCTAATAACCCTGACTCATGCTCTATCGTATCTGATAGCACATAAATTGTGCAGACAGTGATCAATGTAATTATATTGCGTAAATATTGGGGTATCAGTCGTTTTTTAAGTATATTACCCAAACCCCATCCGCTTAGTAATCCCATAGAAAACCCAATCAATATGATTTTTCCGAAGGTCAGAACTATGGCGCCGATTGAGTATTGCTGCTGTCCAGAAATAATAAAATCGAAAACAAGTACAGCAAGTAAAGCGCCTAGAGGATCGATAACAATCCCCTCCCAGCGAAGTACATTTGTAATCTTGGCGTTTGGTCGAACTGTCCTCAGCATGGGGATTATGACTGTCGGTCCAGTGACAATAACGACAGCGCCAAATAAAAAGGCTAGCTCAAAAGGGAAACCTATTAAGTAATGTGTGCTAACAGCAATTATTAGCCATGTTATTAACGCTCCAATTGTAATTAAATTTCTGACTGTATTGCCGTGACCTCGAATGTCTTCGAAATTGAGGGTCAGGCTGCCTTCGAACAGGATCACTGCGACAGACAAAGAGACAATTGGGAATAGTAATTTTCCAAATAGCGCGTCCGGGTCAAGCAGCCCAAAAACAGGACCAACCAGGATACCAACGATTAGCAGGAATAAGATTGCGGGTAGTCTTGCCCACCACGCTATCAATTGACAGGAGATCCCAAGTACACCAATACCAGCAATAGATAAAAGGATAGTATGATCCAAAATAGATTAGGCCTTTATGTTAATTATTGAAAATATTGAGTTTGTTAAGCTTTATTTATTATACATCTGTTCTAAATTGATGCCTGGCGCTTTTTATTGTTCTCAGCATTAACTCTTTCAATATAAACTGGTCATCATTACTAAACAGTGAAAATAATAGTAGTAGTTTGCCGGCGGCTAATCCACCTTGTGTTAAATACTTATATTCACCCTGTTCAGCATCACTATCAGAAAGATCAAATAAAAAACCGTTGCCATGAGTGCCCTGTATTTCTGTTAATTTCAATTCAGACTGATCAGATTTCAGGAGGGTATTTTTACCCGCTTCGTAGACTAATGAATATATAAAGTCAGATGAGATAATGTCGCGTTCATAACTATCCTCCCACATCACAGAAATATTTAGCTGAAAAATTTCTTTTTTATTTTTATCGTGCATATAAAAAGTGAGAAAAGGTGGGCTGGTATTATCGATAGTCGTATACCGGTATTCCCATATGGCAGGTACTTCAATTTTTAGTTCGCCATGTTCTGGCAGAGTGAATAATTCAGTATTGGTAGAATATTCATCATTCTTTGCGACCACATTAACTGTGTACAAGGTGAGGATTAATAATATCGTTTGAATAATTAATTGGTATGTATTTGGCACGGGGGATAGTTCATATAAATGGCAACAAATCTGCCTGCAATTTTATTTAGATATTGACGTTGCACTGAATATGCTTCGCGCTCACGTTTTGCGTGGAGCTCACAATTCATATCATTATATTCACCGCTAAGGTCTTGAAGGTAATGAACCAACTCATGTACAACAACACTGCGTGTATTTGCATCTGCATGCCCTTTCAGCCGTTCATCAAGAAAAATTGTCTTTTTATCGTTATACCATGCGGCCGCATCACATTTCTCATTACCAGCACATGCTATTTCGACAAAAAACTGATGAGGTTTATAGATGATTTCGGGTGCTACTCCCGGGTGAGGATAACTCGACAGATTAACTGTCCAGCTTAATAACACAGCTAAAAGTTTGGCATCCATATTCGTACCTTAGCATGACCACCTTAGGTAGAGGGAGCGAAAATTATACGGGGTTAAAGGTTTACCGTTCGGCATGTAGGTGGGGGGGTGTAAAATAGTGGTAACGCTATTTTAACCGATTGTTTCAAAATATGAATGTAAGTTTATTTAAGTGTAATGATCGTTAGATGCCCGGCAATAAATTATTAATGCCAGCTTGTAAATTGATCACTAACTTAGAAGGCTGAATTAAATAATGTTTATTAATCTGGTTTTTGGAAAACAAGGGTTGCGTTGGTTCCGCCAAAACCGAAACTATTAGACATGATTGTATTAAGCCCTGCGTTATCAGTTCGATTAAAGGCAATGGGCATACCTGCCGCTGCTGGATCGGGTTCATCAATATTCAATGACGCGGCGATGAAATCATTCTCTAGCATTAATAAACTGTAGATGGATTCATTAACACCCGCTGCACCAAGACCATGACCAGTTTGTGACTTAGTTGCGCTGATGACAGGCATGTTGTCTTTAAATACTTCTTTAATAGCATTTAATTCTGTGATGTCTCCAGCAGGTGTGCTGGTCGCATGGGCATTGATGTAATCCACATTTCTTTCTACATTGTTTAGTGCTTGTTGCATGCATCTTACTGCACCTTCGCCAGAGGGCTTGACCATATCAAAACCATCTGAAGTTGCGCCATAACCGACGACTTCGGCGTATATTTTTGCATTGCGAGCCAAGGCATGCTCGAGTTCTTCAAGGACCAGAATGCCGCCGCCGCCAGAGATAACAAAGCCGTCACGATTTGCGTCATAGGGGCGAGATGCTATCGTCGGATTATCGTTATATTTAGAAGAAAGTGCTCCCATGCTGTCGAATAATAATGTTGATGTCCAATGCACTTCATCGCCACCACCGGCGAATATAATGTCCTGTTTGCCTACCTGAATTAATTCATAAGCATTTCCAATACAATGGGCGCTGGTCGCACATGCCGAGCTAATAGAGTAGTTCACACCTTTTATCTGGTATGCAACGGAAAGACAGGCGCTATTGGTACTTGCCATGATTCTTGGAACCATGGTTGGACCTATTTTACGTGCACCACGTTCACGTAAAGTATCAATTGCTTCCTGCAGATTAGCATTCGAACCGCCCCCGGAACCCACAACTAATCCTGTACGAGTATTTGATATATGATTTTCATCCAATCCAGCGTCTTCAATACTTTCACGCATAGCGAGATAGGAAAAAGCAGCGCTATCGCCCATAAAGCGTTTAAGCTTACGATCAATTAGTGAATCAAGATCAAGATCAATAGCTCCATGGATGTGAGAGCGAAAACCAAGTTCTTCATATGCCGGGCAAAAGGTGATACCTGATGTACCCTTTTTCAGGGAATCTAATACTTCGGTTTTATTATTTCCAATGCTGGATACGATTCCCATGCCTGTGACGACAACTCTTTTCAATTTGAACTCCTAAAATTTTTCAGTTGATTTAAATAGTCCTACGCGTAGATCCTTAGCAGCATATATCTCTTTTCCATCTACAGACATACTTGCATCTGCAACGCCCATTACTAACTTACGTAACATGACGCGCCGCATATTTATATTGTATGTGACCAATTTATTTTTTGGCGTAACCTGTCCGGTAAACTTTACATTTCCAGCGCCAAGAGCTCTACCACGCCCCGGCGCTCCCGCCCATCCCAGAAAAAATCCGAGAAGCTGCCACATTGCATCCAGACCCAGACAGCCAGGCATCACTGGATCACCCACAAAATGGCAATCGAAAAACCAAAGCTCAGGCGTAATATCCAGCTCAGCGATAATTTCTCCCTTGCCGTTAGTACCACCGTCATCATTAATACTGATAATGCGGTTAAACATAAGCATTGGTGGTAAAGGCAATTGAGCGTTCCCTGCACCAAACATTTCGCCTCGTGCACAGGCAAGCAATTCTTCCTGTGTAAAACTATTTTTCTTATTCATTATCGTTATTATCTCATGCTGATATTAATTTTTCCTTACAAATTAACATCGTAATTCATTCAACTGTGTGCTTGACAGCCATGATTCGCGGATTAGACTGCGCGTATTATTGTTTCATTTAACGTAACGTCAAGGTTTTAATAATGTCCTCAGATTTTGGTCCACTCGATAGACGTAACAGCGTCGGTGTAAAAATAGGCTCGGTTATGGTCGGTGGTTGCCATCCTATTGTAGTTCAATCAATGACCAACACAGATACTGCCGATGCTGATGCGACAGCAAAACAGGTTCAGCAACTGTCTGCGGCCGGATCTGAGTTGGTTAGAATAACAGTAAACACAGAAGAAGCTGCAGCAAATGTAGCCAGCATCCGTGAAAAACTCGATGCTGTCGGTTGTTCGGTCCCTTTAGTAGGTGACTTCCACTATAATGGGCATAAATTATTAACAGATTATCCTGATTGTGCAAAAGCATTAGCAAAATATCGAATTAACCCCGGAAACGTCGGATTTGGTCGAAAGAAAGATAACCAGTTCGCAACAATGATTGAGAAGGCTATTGAGTACGACAAACCAGTACGAATTGGTGTGAACTGGGGCAGTCTGGATCAGGTGCTGCTGACGAAAATGATGGATGATAACGCTAAATTGAGTACACCTCTCGAAACTGATGACGTAATGAGAGAAGCGCTAATTATTTCTGCTTTGAAAAGCGCGGAACGTGCAGAAGAATTAGGATTATCACGTGATCACATTATCCTGTCATGCAAAGTGAGTGGTGTTCAAAAACTCATTACAGTTTATCGAGATCTTGCTAAACGTTGTGATTATGCGTTACATCTCGGTTTGACAGAGGCCGGCATGGGTTCAAAAGGCATTGTTGCTTCCACGGCAGCCATGGGCGTTTTATTGCAAGAAGGTATTGGAGATACAATAAGAGTTTCATTAACACCGGAACCTGGTGGTGATCGAGCCAATGAAGTGGTTGTGGCGCAAGAAATACTTCAAACAATTGGATTAAGATCGTTTACTCCGCTGGTTACAGCTTGTCCGGGTTGTGGCAGAACAACGAGTACCGTTTTCCAGGAATTGGCTGATAATATTCAAGCCTATATGCGGAGTCAGATGCCAATATGGCGTGAAAAGTACTATGGGGTCGAAGAAATGACCCTTGCTGTTATGGGTTGTGTCGTTAATGGTCCCGGTGAGAGTAAACATGCAGATATTGGAATAAGTTTACCAGGAACTGGTGAAACGCCTACTGCCCCTGTATTCATAGATGGTAAGAAGTCGATGACTTTAAGAGGCGAAAATATTGCCGGTGAATTCCGTGATATCGTGGACAAATATGTTGAAGAGCGTTATTCTGCTAAGTAAGTTTCGGTTTGGGGAAATAGTGTGGCGCAGTCCACATAATAACTAAGAAAAATCAAAGAGTTATCCGAATACGATAAAGTTGTAATATATCAATGAGGGAATAAAAAAATGAAGGATTTAAAATTACTTTGTGTACTAGGCATGTTAGCAATCCTTGCTGCATGTAGTACTACAGAAAACCGTTCTATGTCGGAAAGCATAGGTTATGTGACTAAATCAGGTGGTCAGATATGGAAGAGTGGGTTTGGAGATTGCTGGAAACATAGTGGTTGGACAGAAGCTTCATCTCACCCTGATTGTGGCGGCGCCGCTCCTTCTCCTGCACCTATGGAAAAAGAACAAACAGGTTATTTTTGGTCAGATGACCAGGATCGTGATGGCGTAATTGATGCCAATGATCGATGCCCATTTACACCAGAAGGTATTAAAGTTGACAGTAATGGTTGTGCTTTAGACGACGATGGTGATGGTGTTCCTAATTATCTTGATAAATGTCCTGGCACGCCTGCAGGAACAGTTGTCGATACTAATGGTTGTGGTTTAGCGCTGGTTAAATTGTCGGGTATACACTTTAAATTTGATAGCTCAGCTCTGACTGCAGATGCTAAAGGTATTCTTGATAGAGCGGTATCTTCTATTAAAGCTAATTCAAGCCAAAACCTTGTTGTAGAAGGACATACAGATAGTACCGGTCCTGATACCTATAACCTTGGTCTGTCTCAGCGTAGAGCAGAGTCTGTTGTTAACTACCTTGTTTCTAAAGGTGTTAATGGGTCAAGACTGAACGCAAAAGGTCTTGGAGAAAATTCTCCAGCCGCTTCAAATAATACAAGAGAAGGGCGTGCTGCAAATAGACGTGTTGAGATATACGCTAGATAGATAATAGTCAGTAGTTTTATGTAAGCTAAAGGGCAAGGTTTTCAACCTTGCCCTTTTTTTTGTTCAGATTGTAATGTATCTGGATAGATTATCAGGCATTCGTAATGAGATAATATTGTCTACTTTGTTATTAACCAAATAGCATGCACTATTCCCGGAATTAACATCAGTAGACAAAGCACTATATTGATTAATAAGTCTTTTCCGGCTCCTTTTTTCAGAAAAACAGCAACTGGAGGTAATAGGATGGCGAGGATTATCAGCACAACCTTATTCATAGTTATTCTCCTAAATTGAATTATATTAGTAATTAAGAATATACGGTCTCTTTTACAAATAAAAGCGAGGCAATGATTTGAACTTTAAAACCATATTAATATTACTCTTTTTATTAACACCATTATCTTCTCAGGCAGCTTGGGGCGATTTTCTTGAAATCTTTAAAGAGGAATCATCTTCAAAATCAGGTAAATCAGTTCTTGCCAATACTGATATTATCTCCGGGCTGAAAGAAGCCTTGATAAAAGGAAGTGAAAAAGCTGTAAAAACATTAGGGAAAGAAAATGGTTTTTATGCAAATCAACAACTTAAAATCCCTATGCCAGAAAAATTACAATCGGTTGAAGCGGCATTAAGAAAATTGAAACAAGATAAAATTGCTGATGATTTTGTTTTGTCAATGAATAGGGCAGCTGAAAAAGCAGTACCAAAAGCGATGTCAATTTTTGGCGATGCTATCAAAACAATGTCTATGGAAGATGCGCGAGGAATTTTAAAAGGACCTGATAATGCTGCTACTGAGTATTTGAAAAAAACGGGCGGTGAAAAATTGGAGCAACAGTTCTTGCCAATCGTAAAACAGGCTACTGGCAGTGTAGGAGTGACTGAGCACTATAAAGCATTGATCGATAATCTGGGAATGATGTCGAAGTTTATCGATGTGGAATCTTTGGATCTGGATAAATATGTAACAGATAAAGCAGTTGCTGGATTATTTACTCTGGTTGCAAATGAAGAGAAACTTATTCGAAATGACCCGGCTGCACGTACAACTGGTTTATTGAAAAAAGTGTTTTCGGGGAATTGATAAAAATATCCGAAAAGTAATATTGAAAATGTGGAAATGAGAAAATCTTAGCACATCTATGGATAGATGCCGTGTTGCAAATTGCAACAATACTCTCGGTAATATAAAAGAAAATATAAATTTAGTAATAGACCGGTATATCATATGTAGATTGAGGAAAAACTATCTGGAATATTATCGTTTATTTATTCTTTATTTGAGCTAGATAAAAACCATGTCTTCTCATTATATAAATGATTCATTGGCAAATTAAATTGGTTGGGGGCTGTTGTGACTGAAGAGAAACTTTATGGTGTACCTAAAGAAATTGCTGAGCATGCTCATATTGACGCAGAAAAATACCGTGAAATGTATGAACGATCTATTAATGATTCTGATGCTTTCTGGTCGGAACAGGCTGAAGAATTTCTGAGCTGGTTTTCAAAGTGGGATAAGGTTCAAGACTGGGATTATAACGATGTCAGTATCAACTGGTTTAGTGGTGGCAAACTAAATGTTTCATATAATTGTCTGGACAGACATCTCGCATCACGTGGTGATCAGGTCGCAATAATTTGGGAAGGTGATGATCCTGAAGAAGACCGCCAGATTACCTATAAGCAATTACATGAAGAAGTTTGTCAGTTTGCTAATGCACTAAAAGCGAGAGGTGTGAAAAAAGGAGATCGGGTGTGTTTATATTTGCCGATGATTCCAGAAGCAACTGTTGCAATGTTAGCCTGTGCACGTCTTGGTGCGGTTCACTCAATTGTATTTGGTGGTTTTTCACCGGACGCTTTGAGTGATCGAATTAATGACTCTGATTGTAGGGTTGTCGTTACCAGTGATTATAGTCTTCGAGGCAAGAAACAAATTCCATTAAAAGCGAATGCTGACAAAGCATTGCTTGAGTGCCCAAATGTAAATACATGTATTGTTGTCAAGCGTACAGGTGGCGATATTGAGTGGCACGATGATAGAGACGTTTGGTATCACGATGTCATCGAAGCAGCATCAAAAGATTGTCCACCAGAAGAAGTGGATGCCGAAGATCCCTTATTTATCTTATATACATCTGGTTCAACGGGTAAGCCCAAGGGTGTCGTGCATACAACAGGCGGCTATTTATTGTATGCCGCAATGACGCATAAGTATGTCTTTGACTATCAGGATGGTGAAGTATATTGGTGTACTGCTGATGTTGGTTGGGTGACAGGACATTCCTATATTGTATATGGACCGCTGGCAAATGGAGCAACTTCATTAATGTTTGAAGGAGTTCCTAATTTTCCCGATGCCGGCCGTTTCTGGCAAGTAGTAGATAAATGGAAAGTAAACTCATTTTATACTGCACCGACTGCTATTCGTATGTTGATGGGGCAAGGCAATGATTTTGTCACAAAAACAGATCGTTCGAGTTTACGAATTTTGGGTTCTGTGGGCGAACCGATTAATCCAGAAGCATGGCAGTGGTATTACAATGTGGTTGGAAATGGAAAGTGTCCTATTGTCGATACCTGGTGGCAAACAGAAACAGGTGGACATCTTATAACGCCATTTCCAGGCGCTACCCCATTAAAGCCCGGATCTGCAACCTTACCTTTCTTTGGTGTAGAGCCGTGTCTGGTTGATGATAAGGGTAATGAAATTGAAGGCGTTGGTGAGGGCGCACTATGCATTAAACGCCCATGGCCAGGTCAAATGCGAACCTTATATGGTGATCATGATCGTTTTAAAGAAGCCTACTTTACAATGTTTCCGGGTAAATATTTCAGTGGCGATGGCGCACGCAGGGATGAAGATGGTTATTACTGGATCACGGGGCGTGTTGATGATGTGATTAATGTATCTGGTCATCGTATGGGAACAGCTGAGGTGGAAAGTGCACTCGTTTTACATAGTGCGGTTGCGGAAGCAGCAGTTGTCGGATATCCACATGATATCAAAGGACAGGGTATCTATGCTTACATTACGTTGATGTCCGATATTGAACCAAGTGAGGAATTGCGCAAGGAACTTGTTCAGCATGTTAGAAAAGAAATAGGCCCTATTGCCTCTCCAGATGTTATTCAATGGGCGCCAGGATTACCTAAAACGCGTTCGGGCAAAATCATGCGTCGTATTTTACGCAAAGTGGCAGCAAATGAACTTGATACTCTTGGTGATACGAGTACGCTCGCAGATCCTGCAGTGGTAGATGATCTTATCGAACATCGTGTAAATAAATAATTTAGGGAATACGAAATGAATCTTGATAGAGTTGGTGTAGGCAAAAATCCCCCTCATGAGGTTAATGTTGTTGTCGAAATACCGATACATGGACCACCGGTAAAATATGAATTGGATAAAGCAAGCGGAGCTATGTTTGTTGATCGCTTTTTAAATACATCAATGCATTACCCATGCAATTATGGATACATCCCGAAGACTCTGGCAAAAGACGGTGATCCTGTAGATGTCATTATTATGACTCCGATGCCAATAATTCATGGAGCAGTAGTACCTTGCCGGCCTATTGGTGTATTGAAAATGACTGATGAGGCGGGAGATGATAGTAAACTTATGGTCATACCTATCGATTCAGTATCTAAATTCAATCGCAATATTAATACTTATAAAGATGTTCAGCCTGCTTTATTGGATCAAATCACGCACTTCTTTGAGCATTACAAGGACCTGGAACCAAACAAATGGGTTAAAATCGATGGTTGGTATGAGGTTGAAGAAGCAAAGAATGAAATTGTTGAGGCAATGGCAGCCTATGAGTCATCCCCTGAAGAACTTCATTTTTAACAATTAGTTACGTGAAAATTAATACGCATTAAATTAGATGCGCTAAATAAATATAGCGCCCAAGACTTCCATTTCAGTCATAAATAATTCACTAAAAAGTATTTGACATCTTTTTATAGCTGCGATATGTTGCATTGCAATATGTTGCGCTGCACAATTATGTTCCGTCAGCGTTAATCAACATGAAATTTTAAATTAATCTTGGAGATTTTTAAAAATGCAAAACGAAATTATTGAAAAAATGACAGAAGCAGGTCAAACATCTTACGCAGCTATGCAAGAGTTAAGTGCGATTAATACTAAGACTTTGAAAACTATTTCAGAGTTACAGATAGGATTTGCAACTTACAGTATTGAATCTGGTGTTGAGTTTGTAAAAACACTTTCTTCATTAACGTCATACAAAGATTTAATGTCTTTGGAAACCGAATATGCAACTGACTATGGTACTAAAGTTATGGAACTAGGTAACAAAACTACTGAAGTACTAAATGAATCACGTGATGATGTAGTCAGTTTTTTCGAGAAAAGTATTGAAAAAGCTGCTGCTGAGCCAAAGAAAGCTCCAAAGCGTACAAGCAAGAAAGCGGCTGCTGCTTAATCAAACAAGTACAAATCCTCCTCTAGAAATTAACCCACATAACCTAAACAGTTATGTGGTTTTTTTGTTTTTACGACAAAATTTTGTTTTATAACGGATTAATTGTGGTAGGAAATTAATGTTAATAATAGATTAGATGACTATGGAAACTCGTTATAATTTGTAAAAATAGCAAATTATAGTGAGTCATTTGATTTAGAATACTTAAAACATCGAACACAAGAGAAAATAAAATGAGTAATAAAAAGCAGTCACCATTTGAAAAATTTGATTGGTCGGATATTCAAAAAAAATATGTTGATGCGCTTAATGCATTTAATACACCCAAGCCATCTATGGAATCAGTTTGGGTTAATGCTATGGATGATTGGTGGAAATCAGCCAAACCAAAATCAGAATTTGAAGGCACAAACATATTTGAGAAAGTCCTCGATCAATGCCGTAATTACTATTATATGAGTGAACAATTTTCAAATTTAGTTGAAGGCATCAATAAGCTAAAAAGTAATAATGAAAATATTACTGCTTTCATTAATGGCAAATTTAAGGATATTGACTCTTCATTTTTTGATGGTTCCAATATCTTTAACTGGAATAGTCTTGCTGAAAATTATGCACCGCCCAATGATTTCATGAAATCAGCGTTTTTAGATCCGTCAGCATTTTCTAATTCAATGCCTCATGGTTCAATTCCTGGCATAAGTAGCATTGCAGACCAGTTTCTTTCCAGTCCCGGACTTGGCTATAGTCGTGAAGCTCAGGATAAAGCAAAGCATGCCATCAAGTTATGGACTGACTATCAGCAAAATTATCAGGAATATCAGTCAGTGATGGCGGGCTTGAATCAGGATGCGCTTGAGTTAATGCGTAAACGAATTCTCGAAATGAGTACCAACGGCGAAGACATTAGTTCTATTCGGCAGATGTATGATCTTTGGGTTGATTCTAATGAAAAGGTTTACGCTGAGTATGTTTACACAGAAGAATATGCTGAATTAAATGGCCGTTTGGTAAACTCAATGATGGCTTTCAAAAAACAAAGTCAGGCGATCACAGAAGATGCTCTCTCTTCAATGAATCTACCTACAACCAGTTCTGTTGATGAGTTAGCACGTCGACATTACGAACTACGAAAACAAATGAAGGCCATGCAAACAGAAATTAATAGCCTTAAAAAACAATTACAACAAAAAAGCAATAAATCTGAAGTTGTTAAAAAGCAAGAAAAGCCGACAACAAAAAGAAAAAAGAAAGTTAAGAAAACTGTTGCCTCAAACGCAGCATCAAATGTTATTGAGATTAAGCAGACCAAAAAGAAACCTGCTGGAAACAGCAAGTCGGATGGAAAAAAAGAAAAACAAGAATCAAGAAAGTCATCTGCCGACAAAGGCATGATCGAATTAAAGTTCTGAATGCTGGAGTAACAAATGAACCCATTCAATATAAAACCTGAAAACATTGTTAATGAAATTCACGAATTCAATTCCAAATTAGCACAAGGCTTTAATACCCTTAGTGAATTGGGTGAAATCGAAGTGGGTGTTTCTGAAAAGAAAGCTGTGTATAAGGAAGACAGTCTTGTTTTGTATCATTTCAAGTCACGCACCAAGACACAAAATTCGATCCCTCTATTAATCGTCTATGCACTGGTTAATCGTCCCTATATGGCAGACTTGCAAGATGGCCGCTCAATGATACAGGGCTTACTCGATGAAGGTGTTGATGTTTATCTAATTGACTGGGGATATCCTGTAAGTGCAGATCGATATCTTACTCTGGATGATTATATTAATGGCTATATAAATAATTGTGTGGACGTGATTTGCGAAAAACATAAACGAAAAAATATTAATCTGCTGGGTATATGTCAAGGTGGTGCATTTAGTCTTTGTTACACAGCATTACATCAGGAAAAAGTGAAAAATTTAATTACGACAGTTACACCCGTCGATTTCCATACCAAAGGTGATCTTCTAAGTCATATGGTGAAGGATCTGGATATTGATCAGATAGTAGACACCATGGGAAACATCCCGGGTGAAATTCTTAATGCAACATTTCTCAGTCTGAAACCCTATACCTTGATGGGTCAAAAGTATGTTGATCTGGTAAATATACTGGATGATAAACAAAAGACGATGAACTTTATGCGAATGGAAAAATGGATATTTGATAGCCCTGATTTAGCGGGAGAAGCCTATCGAGAATTTATAAAACAATTTTATCAACAAAATGGACTTGTGAAAGGAACGGTTGAGATTGGTGATGATGTAGTTGATCTCGGTAAAATCACCATCCCTATATTAAACATCTATGCCAGAGATGATCATTTAGTACCTCCCGATGCATCAAGAGCTTTGGAAGGCTGTGTGAGCTCCAAAGATTACCAGGCGCTTGAATTCCCTGGGGGCCATATTGGAATTTACGTTAGTGGTAAGGCACAAAAAATGATACCGCCTTCGGTTGCAGAATGGTTGTCTGACAGAAGCTGAGAAGCTATGCAGTAAATTTGTTCAGTGCTCTCTCAGCATGCTCGTCGCCTTGATCAGCGGCACGACTGTACCATTTTTTCGCCTCATCGAGATTTTGGTTAATGCCACGGCCTTTGGCATATATAACACCTAAGTTATATTGAGCTTTTGGGTGCCCCTGTTCGGCGGCTTTTCTAAACCAGTGAAACGCTTCCGTGTCGTCACGTTTTACCCCATGGCCTTTACCATACATATAGGCCAGTTTCATTTGTGCTAAAGTATGCCCATTTATCGATGCTTTTTCATACCATTCATGTGCTGCGTTTAAATCTTTCTCTATACCAATGCCTTTGTTTAAAATCTCAGCGACTTTATATTGTGCATTGGTATTTCCCTGTTTAGCCGCTTTTAAAAACCATAGGTAGGCGAGTTCATTGTCTTTATCTGTTCCAATACCTTTGCTATACATCATTCCCAAGGCACATTGTGAGCTTTCATCTCCCTCTTCAGCAGCTAATTGATACCACTTCAGGGCTTGATGATAGTTTTGTTTTACTCCCCTGCCTTTTGCATACATTAATGCGAGGTTGTACTGTGAATTGGTATGATTGTTTTCGGCAGCTTCTCGAAACCATTTAATCGCTGTTATTTCATCTTTCTGAGTATGTATGCCTTTTGCATACATAAATGCCAGTTTTGATTTTGCAACTGTATCGCCGGATTCTGCCGCCGCAATACATTCATCAATTACAGAATTATCATTATTGAAATTATTCCGACTGCTGTTGTCTCTGCGATCAAATGTCGCTGTCCATTCCGACATTGTTTGTGGTCTGTCTTGTTGGCGAAACTGTAGGGCGTAATCTATACCTTTCAAAAAATCTTCAGAGTAACCTTCACCTGCAATTTCAGTGATTGAAACATATGTATCACTATTAATTTGTGCAATCGCTGCGCTGCGATCTACCGCATCGGTGGGTGCAATACCACTAATGGCACGATACATTGTTGCTCCCATAGAATAGATGTCCGTCCACGCACCTTGTGTCTCTTCGCTAGTGTTATATTGCTCTATAGGTGCGTAACCACGCGAAAATATGCTGGTTAAAGATTGTTCTCCTTGACCTAGAGATGTCCTGGCTGAACCAAAATCAAGTAATACCGGATCACCGTCAACGCGCAGAAAAATATTGGCAGGTTTTATATCACGATGGATGAAACCAGCAGCATGTACTACTTTCATGCCGTCGACGATAGGAAAGATGATTGTCTTAAGGTCTTGCTCACTTATCGTTTTCCGGCGATTCAATATGTCCTGGAATGTTTCACCAAGTTCATATTCCATCACCATGTAGGCAGTGTTGTTGGCCTCGAAGACGTTTCGAACTTGTACAATGTTGGGGTGTTTAAATTGTCCCAGTGTACGTGCCTCATCCAAAAACCGTTCAAGACCCCAGTAGTATCTTTCGTGATGTTCATCAGAAACAGGAGAAACAGTGCCACTTTTCGTACGTATAGCAAGGTCGACAGGTAGATATTCTTTAATTGCGACTTCATGACCGAGATTAAGATCCTGGGCAAGATAAGTTATACCAAAACCACCTTGGCCCAATATGTCGCGGATCTCATACCAGTGTAGTTTTTTTCCGGTTTTGAGCGCGTTTAGATGTCGCGTTTTTTCACTCATTTAGGCTAATATTCCTAACAAATGATGCCATTTATGCTTATTCAAAATATAAAGGTTAGCACCTCAATGTAATAAATCACATTAAAAATGTCCGGTTAGTCCATTTAATCGCTATAAAATCAAGTATATATTGTTGTCGATTAATTTATTTTTGATTTGTTTTAATTTTTTTCCTAAACAAGGGCCGTGCACACAGAGTCCGTCATCAATCATAAATAACGCGCCATGCGTTGCGCACTGAATGAATTCATTATGACTATCGAGAAACTGGTGTGGTAACCAGTCAAGATTAACCCCTGTATGTGGACAGCGGTTGAGATAACTAAACACTTTATCTTGATGATAAATAAGTAGGCATTGTAGAAGACGATTATTAATTGTAGTTTCCCAACCATAACAAGTTGATTTTATTAGTTCATCAACTCCGCAGACCTGGTAAATTTCCTTATTTAAATTCATCTCAAATACGTTAACTGAATAGACACTTCATGTTGCATTACAGTATAATAATCACTCAATTCTACGGGAGTAGCCACACGGTTACTCCCTTTTTTATGTGTCTTAGAGGTGTCGTTTTTGACGGATAATGCCCTGTTAGCGCTTGAAGATGGCTCATTGTTTTTCGGTACATCAATTGGTATCGACGGTGAATCCATTGGAGAAGTAGTTTTTAATACCGCGATCACCGGTTATCAGGAGATCCTGACTGATCCTTCCTATTACAAACAAATTGTTACTCTGACTCATCCTCATATTGGAAATGTTGGCACAAACCCCGAAGATGAGGAATCAGATAATGTCTTTGTCAGTGGTTTAATAATCCGCGATTTACCTCTCGCGATGAGTAATTGGCGCGCCAGTGAAACTTTGAGTGATTATCTCGTTAGACACAAAATAGTTGCCATCGCCGGTATAGATACGCGTCAACTTACCCGGCATTTGCGTAAAAATGGCGCGATGAAGGCTTGTATTGTGGCTGGTGATAATATTGATGCAGATCAATCAGTAGCAGCCGCTCAATCATTTGCTGGTCTAGTTGGTATGGATTTAGCCAAGGAAGTCTCAACATCGTCTTCCTATCAGTGCGAGGAAGGAACATGGGATCTTAAAGATGGGCTGACGCCAGCATCTGTTAAAAAAGAATATCGTGTCATTGCGTATGACTTCGGTGTGAAACGGAACATTCTTCGTATCCTGGTTGATTTGGGTTGTGATGTTAAGGTAGTACCTGCAGAAACACCTGCTTCTGAAGTATTGGCTGAGAAACCGGATGGTGTGTTTTTATCTAATGGGCCGGGCGATCCGGATCCTTGCGATTACGCCATCGATGCAATCAAGCTAATTATTGATGCTGGACTGCCGGTATTTGGTATCTGCCTGGGCCATCAACTACTTTCATTGGCCCTGGGTGCAAAAACCACCAAAATGAAATTCGGTCATCATGGAGCGAACCATCCGGTGCAAGCATTGACTGGTGGACAAGTATTAATCACTAGTCAAAATCACGGTTTTGCAGTTGATGAAAAAAGCTTGCCTGACTGTTTGGCTGCTACACACCTGTCATTGTTTGATGGTTCCCTGCAAGGTGTTCATCACAATGATAAACCAGTCTTTGGCTTTCAAGGACATCCGGAAGCGAGTCCAGGACCACATGACTTAAAGCCGCTGTTCAATCATTTCATAGATTTAATGCGAACACATAAAACGTAATCCCCCATGCCTAAACGTACAGATATAAATAGCATACTTATCATTGGCGCAGGCCCGATCATTATTGGACAGGCCTGTGAATTTGATTATTCCGGCGCCCAGGCTTGCAAAGCATTACGTGAAGAAGGTTACCGCGTTATTCTGGTTAACTCTAATCCTGCAACCATAATGACCGACCCCGAGATGGCAGATGCCACCTATATAGAGCCGGTGCATTGGCAGACAGTTGCTCGCATTATAGAAAAAGAACGACCAGATGCGCTATTACCTACTATGGGTGGTCAAACCGCATTAAATTGTGCTTTAGATCTCGATAAGCATGGTGTGCTTGAAAAATTTGATGTTGAAATGATCGGTGCATCAAAAAGTGCGATCGACAAGGCTGAGGATCGTGAACAATTTCGAACTGCGATGCAAAAGATTGGCTTGGGAATGGCGAAGTCTGAAATTGTTCATAACAAGGAAGAAGCCAGAGCAGCAATGGACATAATTGGATTTCCTGCAATTATTCGACCTTCCTTTACCTTGGGTGGTACAGGTGGAGGTATTGCTTATAATCGCGATGAGTTTATGGAAATTTGTGAACAGGGTGTCGAGGCTTCACCGACCAACGAAGTTCAGGTTGATCAGTCTGTGTTAGGCTGGAAAGAATATGAAATGGAAGTTGTCCGCGATAGCAAAGACAACTGTATTATCATTTGTTCGATCGAAAACCTCGACCCGATGGGTGTGCATACCGGAGATTCGATCACTATTGCACCAGCGCAGACTTTGACCGATAAGGAATATCAGATCATGCGTGATGCCTCTATAAAAGTATTACGTGAGATTGGTGTTGATACTGGCGGTTCGAATGTCCAATTCGCAGTCAATCCCGAAAATGGTGAATTGATCATAATAGAAATGAATCCAAGGGTGTCTCGTTCATCTGCATTGGCATCCAAGGCAACGGGTTTTCCTATAGCAAGGGTCGCGGCTAAATTAGCCGTAGGTTATACCCTGGATGAACTTGAAAATGAAATTACCGGTGGTGCTACGCCTGCCTCATTTGAACCTAGTATTGATTACATCGTTACCAAGATACCGCGTTTTACTTTTGAAAAATTCCCACAAGCAGATGATCGCCTGACGACCCAAATGAAATCCGTTGGTGAAGTAATGGCTATGGGTAGGACTTTTCAGGAGTCATTGCAAAAAGCGATACGTGGTATGGAAACCGGCGTGACCGGACTAAATGAAATAGCAGAACAATCATCTGAAAATGTACTCGAGCAAATTGAAAAAGAATTGCGCGTGCCGCGAGGAGATAGGCTTTGGTATGTTGCTGATGCTTTTCGAAACGGCTTGAGTGTTGATGATGTATTCAATATTTGCAGTATTGATCCCTGGTTCCTGGTGCAGATACAAGATCTTGTTCAAGAAGAAAACAGACTTAAAAAAGAAGGTGTTTCTTCTTTAACTGCAACCCGATTAAAACAGCTGAAGCGTAAAGGGTTTTCCGATGCGAGGTTAGCGGAATTAATCGGTCAGTCCGAGTCTGAAGTAAGACAGTTAAGAATAGACAATAATATCCGTCCAGTATTCAAGCGCGTCGATTCCTGTGCGGCTGAATTCGAATCAGCTACAGCTTACATGTATTCAACTTACGATGTTGAATGTGAAGCTGCGCCGACGGATAGACAAAAGATTATGGTATTGGGTGGCGGGCCGAATCGAATCGGACAAGGTATCGAGTTTGATTATTGTTGCGTTCAGGCGGCCTTTGCCATGCGCGAAGCGGGTTATGAAACCATCATGGTTAATTGTAATCCTGAGACAGTCTCTACTGATTACGATACGTCGGATCGACTTTACTTCGAACCGCTAACCTTAGAAAACGTATTGGATATTATCCATGTTGAAAAACCTTATGGCGTGATCGTCCAATATGGTGGTCAAACACCATTAAAATTGGCGCGTGATCTTGAACAGGCTGGCGTACCAATCATAGGTACTACTCCGGATTCGATCGACCTTGCTGAAGATCGGGAACGATTCCAGAAAATGCTGGAAGAGATTGGTTTGAAACAACCACCAAACCGAACAGTCAGGAATGTTGAACAGGCGGTTACCTCTGCTGCAGAGATAGGTTATCCATTAGTTGTCAGACCTTCCTACGTCTTGGGTGGCAGAGCAATGGAGATCGTCTATAACGAGGAAGATCTAAGAAATTACATGGATAAGGCGGTACAGGTATCTAACTCATCACCAGTATTACTCGATCGTTTTTTAAACGATGCAATTGAGGTTGATGTAGATGCTGTATCAGATGGTAAAGATGTGTGTATTGCCGGGATCATGGAACATATTGAGCAAGCAGGTGTACATTCGGGTGATTCGGCCTGTTCATTACCACCACATAGTTTAAGTGATGACGTGCTGGACCAACTTGCGCAGCAGGTCGGTGCGATGGCGCGTGCCTTGAATGTTGTCGGTTTAATGAATACCCAGTTTGCAATACAAAATGATGAAATTTATGTTCTTGAAGTTAACCCAAGAGCATCAAGAACAATTCCATTTGTTTCTAAAGCGACCGGAGTTCCTATTGCCAAGATCGCTGTGAATTGTATGGTCGGTAACAGTCTGGCCTCACAAGGTGTGACAGATGTGCCGGTACCGAACTATTATTGTGTTAAGGAATCGGTCTTTCCTTTTATCAAATTTCCCGGAGTTGATCCTTTGTTAGGTCCGGAAATGAAATCAACTGGCGAAGTTATGGGAGTTGGTAAGACATTTGGAGAAGCTTTTGCCAAAGGACAACTTGCCGCCGGTGAATCATTTCCCCGTTCGGGAAATGCTTTTATAAGTGTTAAAGAAATTGATAAAGACAAGGTTGTTATTGTAGCTCGGGAATTATTTGCATTGGGCTATCAACTGTATGCAACACATGGTACTTGCAAAGTTCTCACGAATGCCGGAATAAAATGTGAACGGGTTAATAAGGTAAGGGAAGGGCAACCGCATATTGTTGATATGTTGAAAAATGAGACAATTGATCTGATTGTAAATACAACTGAAGATAAAAAAGCTATTGCTGATTCTTATTCAATCAGAAGGACAGCGCTGCAACATAATGTTTTTTATACGACTACCATTGCTGGTGCGATGGCTACTGTAGAAGCATTGAAGCAAAGAGATAGTGTTGGTGTGAATAGCTTGCAAAATTTACATAAAGGGGTAATCGAATGAGTCAAACACCAATGACAGTGAAGGGAGCGGAAAAATTAAAAGAAGAACTGCATAAACTCAAAACTGTAGATCGTCAAAGAATTACCAAGGCAATAGCAGAGGCACGCGCGCATGGAGATTTAAGTGAAAATGCTGAATATCATGCCGCCCGAGAACAGCAAAGTTTTGCAGAAGGTCGCATTAACGCGATTGAATCTGCATTGGCTGATGCACAAATTATTGATGTCACTACAATTGATGCAGAAGGTCGCGTCGTTTTTGGTGCAACTGTAAAGCTTTTAAATATAGAAACTGATGTTGAAGTGATTTATCAGATTGTCGGTGAACAAGAAGCAGATATAAATGAAGGTTTAATCTCAATCACATCACCTATTGCCAGAGCGTTGATTGGTAAGCAAGTAGATGATGTTGTCGATGTTAATGCGCCAAGCGGGATCATTGAGTATGAAATCCTGGAAATTTCATATATTTAAAAAGGTGCGAAGCTGAAGGTGAAAATGGATAAACATCGCAACCTTCAAGAATAAAATGTCAAAAGGTTCAACAAGTAATGATTGGCTGCAACGCCAAAAAAAAGACCCTTACGTCAAGCAGGCTCAACAGTCGCACTATAGGTCTCGTGCAATCTATAAACTTCAGGAAATAGATCAAAAAGATAAATTAATCAAACCAAATAGCTGTGTGGTCGATTTGGGGTCAGCACCAGGTAGTTGGTCGCAATATGCAAGTGAAAAGGTTAAGTCCAGAGGGCGGATTATTTCAGTTGATATATTGCCGATGGAACCGATTGAACGGGTGCTATTTGTTCTGGGTGATTTTACTGACGAAACGGTTGAAAATGAATGTCTTGGACATATTGGTAAACAGGGTGCTGATCTTGTAATTTCAGATATGGCCCCCAACTTAACGGGTATAAGAGTGACTGATCAGGCCAGGAGTATGGCAATGGCGGAATTGATATATGAATTTTGTCATCAAGCACTTAAGCCGGGCGGAGATTTGCTGATTAAATTATTCGAAGGTGCGGGCACCGAACAATACAGAAAATTATTGAAGGAACGATTTACCAGTATAATGACTCGAAAACCAGGTGCATCACGTGATGAGTCACGGGAATTTTATGTTTTAGCCCGTTCGTATAGGTTATAGTAAGACACAGAAATCATTAATTATTGAGGTTTATTGAATTGAACGATATGGCAAAAAATCTGGTCTTGTGGGTGGTTATCGCTCTGGTCCTGATGATGGTATTCAAGAATTTTGGCACTCCTGCAGTAACAGGAGAAATGACGTATTCGAAATTTATCTCCGAGGTAAAAACAGGAAATATTGTCGAGGTTAGTATTGAGGGTAGTTCAATATACGGTCGTCGATCAAATGACAGTCGATTCTCCACCTATAGCCCTGAAACCAGCAATGACGCTTTAATAGGGACATTGCTTGAAAATAATGTCGAGATTAAGGGTGTGGAGCCGAATAAAAATTCATTCTGGGCCCATGCACTCATTTCATGGTTTCCAATTATCTTACTACTTGGTATCTGGATCTACTTTATGCGTCAAATGCAGGGTGGTGGTGGCGGTCGTGGTGCAATGTCTTTTGGTAAAAGTCGAGCCCGATTATTGGGCGAAGATCAAATAAAGATTACCTTTGCCGATGTTGCTGGTGTGGAAGAAGCAAAAGAAGAAGTAGCCGAATTGGTTGAGTTTTTACGTGATCCGGGCAAATTTCAGAAATTGGGCGGCAAAATTCCATCTGGCGTTCTGATGGTAGGCTCTCCAGGTACGGGTAAAACTTTATTGGCAAAGGCCATTGCGGGTGAGGCAAAAGTGCCTTTCTTCAGTATTTCTGGTTCAGATTTCGTGGAAATGTTTGTTGGTGTTGGTGCATCACGTGTGCGTGATATGTTCGAACAGGCCAAAAAACATGCTCCGTGTATTATTTTTATTGATGAAATTGATGCTGTTGGCCGTCATCGTGGTGCCGGTTTGGGTGGTGGTCACGACGAACGCGAACAAACCCTGAACCAGCTATTGGTTGAAATGGATGGTTTTGAAGGTAATGAAGGCGTAATAGTTATTGCCGCAACTAACCGTCCCGATGTTCTAGATCCCGCTCTCTTAAGACCGGGCCGCTTTGATCGTCAGGTGGTAGTGCCATTGCCGGACATTCGTGGTCGTGAACAAATTCTAAAAGTGCATATGCGTAAAGTAGCACTGGGTGATGATATTAAAGCTAATATCATTGCACGAGGCACACCTGGTTTTTCCGGTGCTGATTTGGCCAATCTGGTTAATGAGGCTGCATTATTTGCGGCACGCGCTAATAAGAAACTGGTTGAGATGGAGGAGTTTGAACGCGCCAAAGACAAAATTATGATGGGTGCAGAACGTCGTTCCATGGTGATGAGTGAAGAAGAGAAAAAACTTACCGCTTATCATGAAGCAGGTCACGCAATTGTTGGTCGCTTAGTGCCATCACACGATCCTGTTTACAAGGTCACGATTATTCCACGTGGTCGTGCCTTAGGTGTCACTATGTTCCTACCAGAGGAAGATCGCTTGAGTTATTCCAAGTTGTTACTTGAAAGTCAGATCTCAACTTTGTTTGGTGGTCGTATCGCGGAAGAATTGATTTTCGGCGCTGATATGGTGACGACTGGCGCGAGTAATGATATAGAACGAGCGACATTATTGGCGCGAAATATGGTAACCAAGTGGGGCTTGTCACAAAAACTGGGACCGTTGACATATAGTGAAGAAGATGGGGAAGTGTTCCTTGGTCACTCGGTAACGCAACATAAAGCCATCTCTGATGAAACTTCACATACCATCGATGAAGAGATTCGCTGCATCATTGACAAGAACTATGCTCGATCAGAGGAAATCCTGAAAGGGAATGAAGATAAATTACATTTGATGGCAGAGGCGTTAATAAAGTACGAGACCATCGATGCAGATCAAATCGATGACATTATGGAAGGTAAGACACCACGACCACCAAAAGGATGGGATGATAATGATGATGATGGTTCTTCCGTAAAGAAAAAGAGAAAGCCCAGGGCTAAAGCTAAATCTTCAAATGAAGACGATGCGCCTAGCAATGAGCCTCCAGCGAAACCTGCCTAAACACCTGGATATTTAGAACGTGAAGAGTAGTTAAAACTCTTCACGTTTTTTACTATACGCTGCACAATAAATAATTTTTAAGTCTGAGGATCTTCCTATTAGCACAAACACACGAAAATATTTTGGAACCGACGGGATTCGTGGCAGTGTAGGTGAGGGAGTCATCACGCCGGATTTTATTATGAAACTCGGTTGGGCAGCCGGACGCGTACTTGCAAAGAAAGGCAATGGTCCTGTTCTGATTGGAAAAGATACACGGATCTCCGGCTATATGTTCGAATCAGCACTCGAAGCTGGCTTGTCTGCAGCAGGCGTTGATATTCGTTTGTTGGGACCGATGCCAACCCCCGGGATTGCCTATCTGACTAAAAACACTCGCGCCCAAGCCGGCATTGTTATTAGCGCTTCACATAACCCCTATTATGACAATGGAGTGAAGTTCTTTTCCTCCAGTGGCACCAAGTTGCCCGATGAAGTTGAGATGGAAATTGAATCTGAATTAAATTTGCCTTTGCAATCAGTTCAATCAAGTCATCTTGGTAAAGCTCGACGAATAACTGACGCGCCTCGACGATATATTGAATTTTGTAAATCGAAATTACAAAACAATGTTGATTTTAATGGCCTTAGAATTGTTGTGGATTGTGCCAACGGCGCCACCTATCATATTGCACCAAAAGTTTTTGAAGAACTCGGTGCCGAAGTTATCTCCCATGCTGCGAATCCTGATGGGATCAATATAAACGATAAATGTGGCGCAACTTCTCCAGCCGGATTACAAACTTTAGTAAAGGAGGCGCGTGCTGATCTTGGCATCGCTCTTGATGGCGATGGTGATCGTCTTATTATGGTTGATCAACAAGGTAATATAATAGATGGCGATGATATTCTTTATGTTATATCTCAGTTAGAAACGCATAAATTAAACGGTGCTGTTGTTGGTACAGTCATGAGTAATCTTGGGCTGGAACATGCTATTAATAAGTTGCAATTGAAATTTTTACGAGCGGCTGTTGGCGATCGTTATGTCATGGAATTATTATTGCAAGAAAATCTGGTGTTGGGTGGTGAAACATCAGGTCATATTATTAATCTCGATCGCACAACCACTGGCGATGGTATTATCGCTGCTTTACAAGTGTTAGAAACGATGGCGGTAACGGGCAAAAAATTATCTGAATTGACAAGCGGTATAACGAAGTACCCACAAATAATGCGTAATATCAGGCTTAAGGAAAAAATGGATATTACAAAGATAGATTCAATTAGTAATGCAATTCAAGATGCAGAAAATGAGCTTGGTGATACCGGGCGTGTAGTATTAAGGACTTCCGGAACTGAGCCTTTGGTCAGAGTAATGGTTGAGGGTGAAAGTCAAAAACAGGTGCAGGCATTAGTCGATCAGCTCTCCGATAAAGTTATTGAGGTTGTTAATAGTTTGGCTTGAGTTCTATGTAAATTGATCATCAAATCGACGCCTGTACACATCTCAAAATACCATAGTCATATTCCTCGTTTAATGCTTCATAGAGTGGCTTGAGTCGGCTTTTTTCAGTGTCTTCCATTGATTCAATTGTGTAGACGATTTCATCGTACTCTCGATCATCAAGATCAATAACGTCACGCACATCAAGTAAACCCACTTCTATCGCATCTGCAAGATGTGTATATATGGTACTTATAGTTTTATTTCTTTGTTGTGCAATTTGTTCGATGGGAATGTCTTGTTGGTAGAGTATCAATGTTTCATTAATTGTTTGACTCAGGTTGTTATCGAGCAAGGCTGCTAAAGGGTGTTTTGCGATTTCGTTCAGAAATTGCCGTCCATAACGCTCCAGTTTTTGTTCACCCACACCGGAGATACGCAGCATGTCATTAGACGAACGAGGCCTTTTGTGAACCATCTCCTGTAAGCTGGCATCATGAAAAATGACATAGGGCGGCACACTCATTTTATCGGCAAGCTCTGTACGTAATTTTCGTAATGCATCCCATAATATTTGATCTTGTGGACGTATATTGGATTTCTGTTTTGTTGTTTTGTCTGGTTTTTCTATTTGAGTTTGTTTTCTTAAATCCAGTTGTTGTTCACCCCGTAACAGCGGTCGGCATTTTTCAGATAGCCTTAATGCACCATGTCGTTCCATATCAATACCGATATATCCCAGAGCAATTAATTGCCTGAAAATACTTCGCCATTCTGATACAGAAAATTCTTTTCCGATATTAAATGTAGTAATTTTATCATGGCCGTTGCGTTGTATCCGTTCATCTATTTTTCCAAGCAAAACATCAATAATGTAATTAACACCAAAACGTTGGCCTGTTCGGTAAATAGAAGATAATGCTTTTTGTGCTGCTTGAGTCGCATCCCACTTTTCCGGTGGACTTAGGCAATTATCGCAGGCACCACATTGATCAGTTGTTTTTTCATCAAAATAGGCAAGTAAGGTGTGACGACGACAGGTAATAAGCTCACAAAGCCCAAGCATAGATTCGAGTTTGTGATGTTCAACCTGTTTATGGACTTCATTAGCATTTGAATCTTGCATAAATTGTCGCAGTGTAATCACATCCTTTAAGCCGTAAGCCATCCAGGCATTTGCAGGTTGTCCATCGCGGCCGCCACGACCAGTTTCTTGATAATAAGCCTCTATACTTTTTGGTAGGTTCAAATGCGCTACAAAACGAACATCCGGTTTATCTATTCCCATACCAAAGGCTATTGTTGCAACGATGATGATGCCTTCTTCGCGCAAGAAACGTTGTTGATTATTTTGTCGTACTTCCGCAGATAAGCCGGCATGGTAGGGCAATGCTATGCGGCCATGCTCTGTTAACCATTCAGCAATAGCTTCGGTTTTTTTACGCGACAGACAATAAACAATCCCGGCATCGTTTTTATGGTTCTCCTCCAGAAATTTCCATAGGCGGTTTTTGGGATCATTTCCCTCCGAGATCGCATAGGTGATATTGGGTCGATCAAAACTATTGATAAATACTTTTGCTTTTTCCAGTTGGAGCTGTGAAATTATTTCGTCACGTGTGCGTTGATCAGCGGTTGCCGTCAATGCAATGCGTGGGATAGTGGGATAACGTTCATGCAATATCTTTAGTCGTTGATATTCAGGCCGGAAATCATGCCCCCACTGTGATACACAATGAGCTTCATCGATGGCAAATAAAGCTATCTGGCAGCGATCCAGCAGAAACAACATATGATTAGTGCCTAATCTTTCTGGTGCCACATATACCAGATCAAGTTCATTGTTGAATAACTGTTGTTCAACGGTTTGAGTTTCAGGATAACTCATGCTGGAATTTAAAAATGCGGCTTTTACTCCAAGTTGATTCAAGGCATCAACCTGATCTTGCATCAACGCGATCAGAGGCGAAATAACAATAGCAGTGCCTTCTCGTACCAGCGCTGGTATCTGATAGCATAATGATTTACCTCCGCCGGTGGGCATTAAAACTAATGCGTCATTTCCATTCAGTAATTCCTGAATTATCTCTTGTTGGGAGTGGCGGAATTGATCGTAACCAAAAGTGGATTTTAAAATCGCTTGTGCGCGTTTCATTCAAAGAGTAGTTCCACTACATTTATTATTCGGGGTGATAAAAGGTTATATATTTAAAGTGCAGTAGACATTATACCGAATACAGAGCAGATAAATCTTATCTTACAGCCTTTAAACAATATCAATATTACTTAAATATGTATTGAAATATACCGAGGCAGTTTAAATACAGTATTTATATATTTTGTGGACTCTACCAATAATGCCTATATGGTTACCTTTTAGCTGAAATGCCTGTTAATATTATACCTATATCCCGCTCCCACCATAACCTATCTTTTTTACGTTATCTCTGGAGAGATGAGTAATTATTCTTGATTCAGGCATTGAAACTGGTGCTTATATAATTGAGGACGACTACAATGAAGTATATCGTCATGCGGGCACCATAATTATATAAATCAGATAAGTATCTATGCCATGGAAATACGCCAGTTAAAATATTTTCTTGCGATCTTTGAAGAAAAACATGTTGGCCGCGCCGCCAAAAAGTGTTTCGTCACTCAACCCGCTTTAACTCAACAAATCCACAAACTGGAAGATGAGTTACAGATATCATTATTAATGCCCAATGGCCGAGGTATTGCTATAACAGAAGAGGGTAAAAGGTTTATCCCTTATGCAAGAACGATTATTGATAGTGTTGATAAGGCGATGCATGCCTTTTCCTCAGATTCTACGATAGAGAGCGGTGAGGTGATCCTGGGCGTTTCCAGTCGAATTCATGACTTATTATTAAATATTTTACCTAGCCTGCATAAACTCAATATCAGAATTAAAAAAATGGGTTATGAACAAATGATGCATGAAATTGATAGTGGTGTAATTGGTTTAGGAATTATGCATTCAACACATGAAGATAAATATATAGAAAAAAGAATTATACTATGCGAAAAAATGTATTTTGTTGTTGCTGAATCAACACTATCTATTACAGAGGATTCAAGTATCAAAATAAAAGATGTTTTAAAAACACCTATTGTATTGCTTTCAGATAAAGTGTTGCCGAGAACAATTTTTGCTAAATATATTGGTAAAGTTCACCCCGTTATAAACTTGATATCAGAACTGGATTCAATCGATGAATTGGCTAAAGTATTAAAGTATTCTTCAATCGGTACAATCCTGCCAAGTAGTCAGTTGCCTAAAAATATGCATGGACTAAAGTCCATGGAAATTCTGGGAAACCCTATTAATTACGAGTTATCCTTGATCTGGAATAAAGGCTTCTCTGATATAAAAAGAATTAATTCGTTTGTATCAGTATTATCTCAAATCAACTATCTAAAGCATGGTCCGGAATTCTTCATTCCTGCCTCTCCGTTACCCAATTGATAAACAGAGCTTATCGATTGACTGCAAAGATTATCTAATTGGATATGTCTTCTCATTAAATCATACTGTTTTGCATAAGAATAAAAATCAGCTTTAAAACAGGACTAAAGCTTTAAAAATATAAATATTATCTCTTAACTAATCAAACAGCTGGGCATTGGTATGGATTGTTTATTAATCTCATGACCTCCTCCTATCTATCTGCTGTTTGCTAGCGGCATGGTTAATTCCATGCCGCGCTTTAATTGCGGCAGGAGTAGTATATAAAAAGATTATTACTGAATTTTCCTTTTGATCTCTGGGGAAATAAGTTAATTATTTTAGAGATCATCTCAAAGCATTCTTCATAAATTAGAGGAGGAGGAAGTTGATGAGTAAACTATTAATAAAAAAGTGGCTCATTGCCGTACTGGCATTGGGGCTATCGACCTCAGTTTTAGCGAACGATGAAGTTCGTAAACTGAACGATAATCCTAATTATTGGGCATACCCTGGGGGTGACTACAACAACTGGCGTTATACGGAGTTGAATCAA
>JAURNW010000010.1 GCA_030829985.1 Gammaproteobacteria bacterium
CGTCGACGAATATCACGTACGGTTTGTTCTGCACTTCTTTTATTTGTCATCATCGTTTCCTCTTCGGTTAACGATGAACGAAAACTATCTCTTAGGCAATTAGGCTAATTGGTCCACATGGGGCTGACGGGGTACAATTCAGTATCTCGCGTATGGTGCACCTGTGGTGCAGGCTGAGTGTACTTATATGATGACTTAATGAACAACAAAAAACAAGAAATATGCCTGAAAGCTATTGATAGCAACTGTTTCAAAGCATACTCTTGTTCTTCAGTGTTCTTGGTAGTTCACTGAGAAAATGACTTTCTAGGCACTCATAACGCTGGGGTCGGTGGTTCAAGTCCACCCATAGCCACCATACATTACAAATATCATAAGACCATAATAAATTGTATGCTCGTCACACAAGGCTGAATGAACTACAATTCACGTTCGAGTACTATCTTTAATAATTATCCTGGCCAGTCAATATGTCCTTTGTAATTTTGAATTAGTAGGACAAGCAAAATCTTTAGAAGATTCTCTTATAGTAATTCCTGCAAAGAGATCCTATAAAATCACGATTTTTTACGATGCCTTTTTTATGCTTTGGCACTTACACCTTATCGTAAAACCAAGAATCATATATATTACTGAGGCCAGCAAAAATGAGAGAACAACTCCCAATACCAGTCACCGTATGCACCAGATGTTATGTTTATAATGGAAATAACAGTTTAATAGGCTATCCCTGTGGAATTATGATTGATGGTAAAAGATGTAAGGGTACATGGGGCAGCGCTTTAAATCGCGACGATTGGAAAGAATGCCGATCATGTCATGCAACAAATTATACGTGTGATTCATGTAATGGAGAGGGTTGGGAATATATTGGCAAGTATATTCAAGATTAAAAAACCGCACCAAGTTGATAAGGAATCAAACCTTAACTCAACCCTAGGTGAATAAGATTTTGGCGAAGAGCATGTACGGTAAAAAATGTAATATTTAGTAGTGATTAATTTTAGTTCAGGCTCATAAAACCAAAGTCGGATATTGGCAATAAGCGGTCATATTATTTAACTTTTTCATCATCTATTATCAATACCAAACTAGATGGCAAAAACAGACAAAAAATTACTAGACCAATATTTTCATAGTTTCCGAAAGTTAATCCAGATATTGCCCAAAGACATATAGCCGGTAAAATCAACATTGACACAAAGAGAATTAGCATGAGTTTCCAACCAGAGTGCCTATTAGTGCTGAAAATAGCTAAAGGAATAAGAACAAAAAACAGGCTATAAATAAATATGAATAACTCTATATACATAATGATTGTACGGAATCCTTATAAACAATGTTTCCAATTTATGCCTGCATTGGATCAATAAAAATATCCTATCACTATAAACATAGACTAAAAACCACGGACAAGTAGTTTATCAATAATCACCCCATAGAGAGGATCATATTATTAGAGGGACTTACCTAAATCAGGTGAGCAGGATGTGAACCGTAATTGATTGAACGAGTGAGTTGTTTTTCTTCACTATTACACTTATGGCGCTGGAGCCACAAGATAGGTCCAAACAAATCAAAAAAAAGCAGTTTTATTTGAACTGTGAAATTTCAGCTGGCGATAGTGTAAACATCAATCCAATTGAGATAACAAGTAAGATGAACGGAACAGATGCTTTATTCCAATGGAGAATGCCAAATAAAAGACATGCAGGAACAAATAAGATCATGGCTATTCCCCATATAATAAAACTATTTTTGAAAGCAATAACTATTAACCATATCCAGGCTATAGTAGAAATTATTCCAATTAAATAAATCATATTTATTTTCTCTAGTTAAACTGCTGGGTCTCACCATTCTTTTTTTCAGGATTTTTTAATTCCTGCAATAATTTATCAAGTTCCTCATCATCCGCCGCTTGCTCGTTTTGTTTTTTTACTTCTTCAATCGCGATAATTGCCTGATCATATAAGCCTTCACTTGCTAATGATACAGCGTATATTTTCATTGCTGATAAATTAGCCAGGTAATTTGGCTCAAGATTTATCGCGTTCTCGATCGCGCTTATAACCGTTCGAGGCTCATTCAACTCAAACGAAGACCGTGCCAACATATAATAACTCTTGGCATTGGTTTGTTTCGATAAAGCAACCTCTGATAATTCTTTCGCAGCTTTATAATTTTTTAATTGATACTCTTGATGTGCTTTTGAATAATATGACAACCAGACTTCGGGATAGGCATTGATCATATCATCCAACAAACTTGATGACTTATCGAATCTACCCGTCCATAAATACACATTCGATAGACCAACATATATTCTGGGGTATTTACTATTGAGCTCAAGACCTTTCTGAAATATTTTTTCAGCTTTATCGAATGCCTTAAGTCGACTATATAATATCCCTAACTCGTATTCGTAATGCCCTTCCTGACCAGCATAATCGGAACGTTTTCCTTCCCAATATTTAATTGCACTATCATGCTCGCCTTGAGCAAATAATTCTTTGGCCTGCGTTATATCATCGATAAAAGCTGTTTCATCAAATGCAAATCCATTAGCAGAAATGACAAGTAAAATTAAGCAACAATATTGGAGCTTTAAAAGTCTGGAAAAAATCATAGAAATCCGAATTGTCTGGTTTAAAGGGCTCGTCATTTTTAATATAGCCATCAATTACAGATGAAAATGACACTGTAGCATTTTAACAGATTAGACATGATACAACCAAAATCAAACGGATTAAGCACCCGGAATCAGAGTTATTATAAATATCTAACACTGGCCTTCTGTATCTGCTCGCTATTACGGCAATCTGAAGTACGACTACAACACAGGCACGTCTTGTCTATTACCTAGACTATTTCCGAATTCAATTTAAAATTACTACAAAAGCCTAAAAACCAATTTGCTCTCTGCTGTATTTGCTTAGCAAAGGCACTATCCCTTTTTTAAGAAAAGCTCGTTGCATCCTGGATGACAGACTATAAAAATTCCCAATCGTTTTTCGGCAATTTTTTGAGTGACAGGCACATTCGAATATTGTGGGTTCATTAAATATAATCGTGCTGTAATCAATAGATAATTGCTCTTCTATTTTGATATCTCTAATCGCCTTAAGCACCAGGATGTCTTCTTGAAAAAATGCTGCTGAATTTGGATCACAATTATGATTAATATAATCATCTAACTGGCCCGATGGTCCCAGATAAGACTGTGGTGATATCTGCATAAAATGAGTGAAATCTAATATTTTTTCTGATGCTACTTCAGCACCACCAAAAGCAAGTATTATCTCGTTTTCTTCATATAGTCGTCTGGCAAAAACACCCAGGCCTTGTCCATTTACTGCCCTGATTTGAAGACCATCACGAATTGCATTAGACACTATAGTCAGAGGAGTCGGATTCTTAATACGTGTTTCTGAAGATTGTAGTTCCATTATTTTATCCTCAATTAAACTTTTTTAACTCTGCATCCGCAGGTAATTCCACAGAAAGATTATCTTCATTAATGCTCTCTCCACTTTCATAAAGCTCACAGTCCACGACAAACAGATCAAATTCTTCACCAGGTCTCGCCCCTGCTTCAATTGCCTGTTGGTTGCAGTCGACCGACCCGCCATTTATATTTTGAAACTCATTGGACAACACACGTGTCGATAGAGTAGTGGCCATGGCAAGACAACATAGCGTGCCAAGACTTACGATTTTCATTACGCAAACCCTCGATAATAATAAAATGATTGTTGATTAACCATTTTCTGGTACACGCTTTTGCGCGTTAAAGAGGCTACTTTGGA
Organism: Gammaproteobacteria bacterium; assembly: GCA_030829985.1. Taxonomy (GTDB): domain Bacteria; phylum Pseudomonadota; class Gammaproteobacteria; order Eutrophobiales; family Eutrophobiaceae; genus UBA7359. The sequence goes on from JAURNW010000010.1 coordinate 3,810, forward strand.
AGGAGGATTCCTTCACGGGATAGATACACTCTTGAACTGCTTGGCAGCCCATAAAGCATGGCGGAGGATTTTATACTCTTGCTTTAAAATACTGTCAATAAATTATTTCGTGTTCTGAACACGCCAAATAAAGACGAGACATAATTCGGTTCTTGCCTACCAGCCAGGCAGGTTAAGACTTTGGAGACAGGTGCTTCCTAGACCATCATTTCGAATTGTCTAGCAGACATGTACCTGTAATCAGCATGCCTACGGCTGTTTGATAAGTGTACGGTTTTTCGCTGCTTGCGACATTGTCATTTATCCTAAGAGAGGAAAACTGTCCTTTATCTTCAAACACCGTGAGCACTTTATATGAGCTTTTTTCATCTGTATTGGTCAACACTTTTGGACTATGTGTTTTATCAAAATTTGTAAGGCGCGCTTTTAATGCGGTGGTACCAATTACTTTTCCAGTATCACGATCGACAAAGAATTTTCTATTCAGATAATTCGCTACCCACCCATGATCAGTAAGTAAACCTACATCACTCAATTGTAATACAGACTTGATCGAACATGCATACTGAGAAGCGAAAACAGGTAAAGGATAGCTCAAAGCCAAAACCAAAAGCACACACATTTTAAATGATGTTTTTTTATTTATCATTGCATCACCACTCATTACAGGTTCAGATAAAAATACTTACCTTGTTTACTAACACTACAGAAGTAGTAAAGGATGGGGCATATGTCATAGAAGAAAGTTTCTTGCTATTCAAACCTATTCATCCAAATTAAAGATCAAACCACAAATTGCGCAACACCGTCTCTGAATGACCAGTCGACATCATGATTTTCAACTATGGTAATCAAAACATTGGCAGGTTCAATGCCCGGATCTTTAGCCAGATTCTCAACAACTTTTGCGTAGAAAGCCTCTTTTGACTTGTTTGATCTTCCTGCACGCATGGTTAAATGCATCATCACTCTATCACCTGTACGCTCCTGTAATTGCAAACAGTGTGGTTCGCATTCATGGATTATTTGATAGCGGTCATCATCCGGGAAACCCATCGTTTCAATTACTGCAGAGTTAATCCCATTAGCGACTGCTTTAATATATTCTGGCGACTTTCCTTTCAGAATTGATATATTTACTAGCGGCATATTTTTTCACCTTTTACTATTTATTAATTAACATCATCTATCAAATTCTTTCGAAAGTTCAATAGCGCGATTCATCTGGTTGGGAAATAATTTATGATCATCGCCCATACTTTGCATTCTTTTAGCCGCATTGCGATTCCCATTCTTGTTAGCAAGATAGAACCACATATACGCAGCCACATAATCCGCTTTAACTGCCTGACCATTTTCATACATCACGCCCAGATTATATTGCGCGTCAGCGAAACCATTGCCTGCTGCTTTTTCAAACCACTGCTTCGCTGATTTGTAATTCCTTTTCTTTCCCAACCCTAGATAGTAATGAATACCCATATAATTCTGTGCTAATGAATCACCAGCGTTAGCTAATGGCGACCACAATGCAAAAGCCTTTTCATATTTCCCCTGTTCAAATAATATTTTTGGGTCATCACTATCACCACAACCTGAGATAATTATCAATATTAATATGGTTAATATTGACCTCATCTATTTCTAACTAAGTTTTAGCCAATGCCTGTTCAATATCAGCAAGTAGATCATCAATATGCTCTATACCAACTGAAAGTCTGACAAGATCATCTGAAACTCCGGCTTTTTTGAGTTCTTCCGGGGATAATTGTCGATGAGTTGTAGTGGCAGGATGACATGCCAATGACTTAGCATCGCCGATATTAACCAGGCGAGTGAAGAGATCCAGAGCATCAATAAATTTACCGCCGCTTTTTGCACCACCCTTGATACCAAAACTCAAAATACTCGCTGCTCGACCACTGCAGTATTTCTTTAATAAATTGTAATCTGCATGATCTGATAGACCAGCATATCTGATCCAACTTACCTTCTCATGCGTAGATAAATAGTTAGCCACCTTAATCGCATTCTCACAATGACGATCCATTCGTAGTGGTAAAGTCTCGATACCTTGCAAGATCATAAAACTATTCATCGGTGAAATCGCAGCCCCCATACTTCTCAGCGGCACAACACGTGCTCGCCCGATATAGGCAGCCTCGCCCAATGCTTCTGTATAAACTACGCCATGGTAAGACGGGTCTGGTTCATTCAGGCGTTTGAACCGTTCTGCGTTTTCAGCCCAGGGAAACTTACCCGAATCGACAATGATGCCCCCAATGTTAGTGCCATGCCCGCCCATGTATTTCGTCAATGAATGGACAACAATGTCACAACCATGCTCAAACGGTCTGCATAGATAAGGTGTAGGCACTGTATTATCGACAATTACCGGAATACCATTGGCATGAGCAATTTTTGATATTTTTTCAAGATCTGCGACATTACCCGCAGGGTTACCAATTGACTCACAGAAAACTGCTTTCGTTTTTGTATCGATGAGTGATTCTATTTTTTCATAATCTCCAGCATCCATAAACCGGGTTTCGATTCCCAGTTGCGGAAAAGTATGTGCAAATAAATTATAAGTACCGCCATATAGACTACTCGTGGAAATTATATTGTCGCCAGCTTCGGTAATAGTCTGTATGGAATAACTAACTGCCGCCATACCCGAAGCGACTGCTAGAGCACCTATTCCGCCTTCCATTTCCGCAACACGCTTTTCCAACACCGCAGTAGTTGGATTCATCATTCGCGTATAGATATTGCCTTCGACTTTTAAGTCGAATAAATCTGCCGCATGTTGTGTACTATCAAAGGCATAAGATGTTGTTTGATATATTGGGACAGCAACCGCTTTAGTTGTTGGATCAGGACTGTACCCACCGTGTACAGCTATAGTTTCAATCTTCATAATTTAATACTCTGTTTATTAATTTTCGGTATTGTATAAACGTACGCTTTAGTTGCCAGTGCACCCTAATAAATCGGAAAAATAGAGGTGCCCGATTTTTATGTAATACGAGGTCAACTTAGGCTGAAGTTCAAGATAAGAAAATACATTTTTATGTCAACAGTAATTATCAATCACTTCTATATGTGTTAATTATTTTTTATTTTTATTCTTATCTTTTTTCTTTTCTTTCTTTTCTTTCTTTTTTTTTGTATTTTTTTTATCTTTATTTTTTTTGTTCTTTTTGTTTTTCTTGTCTGACTTTTCTTTTTTTGCTTTTATTTTTTCAATCGGTTTAGATGTCAACGGCTTTGAACCCCCGACCATTTTTTTTGCTTCGTTGATTACGGTTGTGGCGCGACCTGGATTAAAACCGGGAGCAAGCGCAAGCTTTGTCACTCCAAACTTTAACAACCCTGCAACAGTAGTCACTTTTTTATTCTTTAGATACTCGGCAGTCTTGGGACCAATTCCATTAACATTGTTTACTGGAGTGTTCATGTGTTATTCCTCCGCATCATTTTGTAAATCATGATTGTAGTTTAACAACAAAAACGGTTCCGATTGTTACAGACTAGCCATATAAAAAAGAAACCGCATTATTCTTTCTTCTCTAGACAAACCGTTTGGCGAGGATACGGAAGCTCAATATTCGCATTGTGCAAAGCAGCATAGATTTGCTTATTGACCTCATATTTAACCTGAAAATATAAGCGGGTAGGTATCCAGTAGCGAATACCCAGATCAACACCATATTCGCCAAAGTTTTCTATGCCGATCTGGGCTGCCGGGTCAGATACAACTTGCGATTCTTTACCAATCGCTTCCTGAATAATTTGGATAACCTTAGTGGTATCATCATCGTAACTGATAGTCAGGGTCTGCTCGACAATCAAATTTTCTGACGAATTATAAATAATCTTACCGATAACCTGATTGTTCGGTACAGTTATACGTTCACCGTCCTCATTACTAAGCAGTGTATAGGCCAGTTTGATTTCTTCTACAATGCCGACAACTGTATCAATTCGAATAGTATCACCAACAACAAAAGGTCGCGTTAGAATGATAGTGAGTCCTGCACCATAATTTGATATCGGTCCCTGTAGAGCCAGAGTACTACCAAAAACAACCGCGCCTAATGCAGCAATAAACGGGGCTATCGTAATACCGAACTTACCGAGCGCAATAATTATGACAAATGCGAGAATAATTATCTTTGCCACACCTGCAAAGAATTTTGACAGGGTGATATCAAGATTTACACGGCCACATAGCTTAAATACCAGTGATGAAATCCATTTGGCTATTTGCCAACCAATGACAAGAATGACAAGAGCAGCAAAAAACTGAAACCCGTAATTAACGGCAATTTCACTCGCGATATCAGCCGCCTTTTGTAAGGCTTTTATTTCTTCTTCCATTGTTTACACACCGAACTTGTTTTTGGTTTTATCTAGAATACCAGTATGGATGAACTTTTAAAGCTTATCCAGACTTCTGCGCCTATAGATAACCCTAAAGTCTGGAATGCCTGATGAGTTACAATCGCCTGAAAATTTTCTCCAGCAGATACTGTTACTCTAATCAATCCATTCTCTTCATTGATACCCGTAATCTTTCCCGAGAAACAGTTTTGCATACTGGAATGAAGCTGTTCGTTTGATAACATTATCTGTTTTGGATCAACAGCAATATGCTCAAGGTCAACGATGTCGTCAGGAATGATGATTACCTGTTTACCGGTATTAAAACTGCTGTTTTTCGGATCATGGCTTCCACTGAAGAAATTAATTGTCTGGGTAGCAATTATTTTTCCTTTAACCACACTATATATATCATCGGCCAACCATTGTGCCTGATACTGATTATGTGTAGTAAAGATTACTGTTTTACCAAGCTTTGATTTAAATTTTAAAATTAACTGCTCAAGTTCGTAGATTGAGTTTTTATCAAGATGCGAAAATGGCTCGTCTAGTATCAGGACATCAGGATCCAGCACCAACACCTGTCCTATAGCGACCTTCTGTGCTTCACCACCAGACAAGGTACGTGCATTACGATTAGCCAACCCGGTTATGCCTAATAACGCCATTACATCTGCAACTTTATTTACACGTATTGCTTTATCAATGTGTTTTAATTTCAAACCAAGCTCAATATTCTTGAATGTTGAGCCTCTTAAAAGATACGGGTTTTGCTGAACATATCCTATTGAACTTTTAAATCGTTCGGTATTTGTTCGATTTAATTCATCTCCATTATAAATAAGTGTGCCGGTGCGGGGCCGTTTCAAAAAAGAAAGTATGTTAAGGAAGCTGGTTTTGCCTGAACCATTAGGACCTACAATCGCAGTAATTTTTGATCGTTCTATATCAACACAAACATCGACCAGCTGGAATTCTGTGCCGTAGTTAAAAGTGACATTTTTAAGCTGATAAACGTCCATCATCTTATTTTTGTCTGAAATTGCTGAAGCACAGTATTGATAATGAAAGCTACAAACAACAACATAAATCCAAGCGCAAGTGCAAATTCAAAATCACCCTTACTTGTTTCCAAAGCAATCGCCGTCGTCATTGTTCGAGTATAACCATCAATATTGCCACCTAACATCATGGCGATACCTACTTCACCAATCGCGCGACCGAAACCGGTAACAACAGCAGCGATTAATGCAAAACGAACCTCGCTCATGTAGATAAGACTACGTTGTAAATGACTGGCGCCAAGAGATGAGCAGGTCATAGCCAGCCTTGGGTCTGCGCTATTTACAGCTGCGATAGTTAAATTCCATATAACGGGAATTATCAAAGCACATTGGCCTATAATGACTGCCAGAGGAGTGTATAAAAGCGCCATATCACCTAACAAGCCTTGCCGATTTAATAAGCCATATAATAGCAACCCCACAACAACCGTCGGCAATGCCATCAATGTATTTAGACATGTCTGTAAAAAATTCTTGCCTTTAAAATTATTTAGTGCGACTAAAACACCTAAAGGCAAACTGATCAGGGTAGCAATAAGCACTGCAATCAAAGAGACGTATAAAGAAGTCCATACCACATAAAACAAGGTTTTATCGAAAGCAATAATCAGATTAATCGATGAGATAGCAGCATCCAGAAAAAAACTTTTTTGTTCATTCTTTGTGTCTTGTCTTTCAGTGTCCGAATCTGTGTTTGTATTTTCCGCAAAAAACAATTGTTTATTGCCCACCCTGAAATCGTTAATTATTTTTTGCGCCTTTTCACCTGTCAGAAAGCTTATATATTTTTGTGCGAGAACAGAGTTGATATATGGGTGTCGATCCGGATTAACGACAATGACATGGTATGGATTATATAAGATCGAATCACCCTGGTATTGGACTGCAAGATCAATCTTGTCTTTAAAAGCCAGATAAGTACCTCGATCTGTTAAAGTATATGCCTGTTGTTCATTGGCTAATAACAAGACAGCGCCCATACCAACACCGGCGCGGATATACCAGCTCGGGTCAGAATCAATATCATTATCTCGCCAAAGGACTATTTCTTTTTTGTGTGTGCCTGAGTCATCGCTCCTGGATATAAATTGATTTTTAGTATTATAAATATTGTTGAAAGCTTGGAAGATCGATGTGGCAGCTTGCGTATTGGCCGGATCATCTGATGGGCCAATAAGTATAAAATCATTATGCATTACCGGATAACGCTCTAGCCCATAACCTGATTTTACAAATTGTTTCTCATCCTCAGGTGCATGCGTTAACAATACATCGATATCGCCCTGTTCTCCCAGCCGTAAAGCCTGACCTGAGCCGACGCTAATTGTATTGATTTTTACATTATGTTCCTGTTCAAAAACCGGATTTAAGACATGAATCAGTCCTGAGTTTTCAGTCGTTGTAGTTATTGCCAAACGTAATGTATCCGTCTCGGCATTGACCAGAGAAAATAATGAACACAGAATCAGTGTTATGTTGAGCTTAATGATTATTTGCATCGTCTTATTGCATAATAATGTTAACGTCGCTACTTGACTTGAATTTTATAGTAATTATGCTTTGATTGAGTATGGAAACAAACACACACAAATGAAGATTGAATTTGAAACAGATATTAACGGCTATCAAGAAGCCCGTAAATTCAAATTACTGGTTGATTCGATTATTAAATATGAAGAACTGGATCAATCATTAAAATCGCTTGCTTCTTCATTACAGTTTCAATTACAGGAATTTTTGTCCAATCCTGAATTCGCAGACTTCAAAGATGGTGGTAGCGATGAGTTATTCGCCGGAAGTCACGAGCAAACGGAGCCAGCCGCAGTTGTAAAGTTGTTTCGTGACCTTATCGGACCAAGTAAACGCGAAATTGAATTGAGTAAACAGCGTCAGACTTTGATCGAGCGTGCAGAAAGAGCGGAAATATCTGCATTTGAAGCCTTGGCTGAGACCGCAGAAATTGGACGTGAACGCGATCAACTACGCGCCAGACTCAAGCAGCTGGAAAGTGGGACAGATTAATTCTTGATAATGGCCCGCAATTGGCTAAAAGCCCCATTTTTCTTACTTATAATCGATTTTAGGCTGGAAATCGCGCTATAGAACGTGTAATTTAGCCAGCCCTTTTCTGCAAATATGCTAAATAATTCATGAGTCAGAAGCTATATATTAAAACACTCGGATGCCAGATGAACGAGTATGATTCGGCCAGAATGCTGGATACGCTCGAAGAAGCTCACAAGATGACCCGTACTGATGATCCTACCGAGGCTGATTTTATTCTTCTGAATACCTGTTCGATTCGAGAAAAGGCACAGGAAAAGGTGTTTTCCCAGCTTGGACGTTGGCGTCCTTTTAAAAAGAACAATCCCAACCTGGTCATTGGAGTGGGCGGTTGTGTAGCCAGCCAGGAAGGCGCGGCCATCATAGATAGAGCGCCGTTTGTCGATATTGTATTTGGTCCTCAAACATTGCATCGTCTGCCGGAAATGTATAGTGCTATCATAAAGAACAGAAAACCTATCGTTGATATCTCATTTCCCGAAATCGAAAAATTCGACAATCTACCTAGTCCTAAAGCAGAAGGTCCGAGTGCATTTGTATCGATAATGGAAGGTTGCAGTAAGTACTGCAGTTTTTGTGTTGTACCCTATACACGTGGTGAAGAAGTCAGTCGACCATTTGATGATGTAATTACTGAAGTAGTCGAACTGGCTGAACAAGGTGTACGAGAAGTCAACCTTTTGGGGCAAAATGTCAACGCCTATCGTGGAGTAATGCACGATAGTCAGATTGCGGATCTGGCTCTTTTAATTGAGTATGTTGCCGCAATAGAAGGTATTGATCGTATACGTTTTACTACCTCACACCCGGTAGAGTTTTCAGACAGTTTGATAGAGGTTTACGGTCGAGTACCTGAATTGGTCAGTCACCTGCATTTACCTGTGCAAAGTGGTTCGGACCGGATTCTCGCACTCATGAAACGCGGACATACTCGACTTGAATACAAAAATAAAATTAAACGACTTCGTCAGATAAGACCAAACCTGAGCATGTCTTCTGATTTTATTATTGGTTTCCCCGGTGAAACCGATCGAGATTTTGAAGACACAATGAACCTCATCAGCGACATCGATTTTGACCACTCATTCAGTTTCATCTACAGCCAGCGTCCAGGTACACCCGCATCCAGTCTGCCTGATGATACGCCTATGCAGATTAAAAAAGATCGTTTGTCCATATTACAAAACCGTATTAGTCAGCGGGCTGCTGAATTCAGTGCGGCAATGGTAGGCACAACTCAAACTATCCTTGTAGAAGGACAGTCAAAGAAAGATGCTGAACAGCTGCGCGGTAGAACTGAAAATAATCGTGTTGTGAATTTTAAAGGACCAAAAAATATAATTGGTAGTTTTGTGGATGTCGAAATTACCGAAGCATTACCAAACTCACTACGCGGCTGCCTGCCAGAATCTGTCTTGCTCGATCAAGCTGCTAATCTTTAACCACCTAGATTCAAGTCACTATTAATACATTATCTTCAAACGATTTATTACTGGAACCGGCTGATAACCAGCGTCTGTCAAACTTGTGTGGCCCTATGGATCGACACTTACGACAGCTTGAACGTTATATGGGTGTAGAAATAAATAATCGCGGCAACAATTTCCATGTTAGCGGCAGCCTTAAATCTATTGAACTCACTCAGCAATTACTCAAGGAAATGTACGCTACGACTGAAACTGAGCCATTGTCATCTGAACGTATTCATCTTTATTTGCAAAGTATGCAACTTGAAGATGAACTGGTAGAGGATGCTGCTGATGAAGTTTCGATCAAAACCAAACGCGGCCTTATCCGTGGACGCACTCCCAACCAGAAACTCTATTTATCCAATATCCAGGAACATGATGTTAATTTTGGAATAGGTCCTGCGGGAACTGGAAAAACTTATCTTGCCGTAGCATGTGCAGTTGCTGCAATGGAACAAGACCGTGCACGCAGGCTCGTGCTGGTTCGACCTGCAGTTGAAGCAGGTGAAAAACTGGGGTTTCTGCCCGGCGATTTAGTACAGAAAGTAGACCCTTACTTAAGACCACTCTATGACGCCTTATATGAAATGCTTGGCTTTGAAAAAGTTGCCAAACTGATAGAACGCAATGTTATAGAAGTCGCGCCATTGGCCTTTATGCGCGGACGAACTCTTAACGAAGCATTCATCATCCTTGATGAAGCTCAAAATACGACCATTGAACAGATGAAAATGTTTTTGACCAGAATTGGTTTCAACTCCACAGCAATTATTACCGGTGATATAACCCAGGTTGATCTGCCAAACGGAAAACAATCCGGACTAAGACATGTTATTGATATATTAAATAATCAAACCGGAATCAGTTTTACATTCTTCAAGTCGAAAGATGTTGTTCGTCATCCACTTGTGGCGAGAATCCTTGATGCTTATGAGGAACATGAACAAAATCAGATTGATAATAAAACATAATCACTAATCACCATAATGAGTGAAATGATAGAGATTCAGAATGTATCTGCTCTGAAGTCAATTCCTGAAGATAGTCTGATGGTAAAATGGGCGGAACATGCGCTTGATAAACAACATCTACAGGCTGAATTAACGCTTCGAATTGTTGATGAAGAAGAAGGACTAGCGTTGAATAAAGCCTGGCGTAAAAAGAATTATGCTACAAATGTCTTGTCTTTCCCGGTTGGTGAATCGTTAGAACAAGCACCAAATCTTTTGGGAGATATTGTGGTTTGTGCCCCTGTTGTAGAACAGGAGGCACTTGATCAAGGCAAAAATTCTGATGCACACTGGGCTCATCTTATAGTCCACGGGGTTTTGCATTTACAAGGTTATGATCATGAGTCAGATGAGCAGGCTGGTGAGATGGAATTAAAGGAAATTCAAATATTGGAAAAAATAGGCTATACAAACCCGTATGAAACAAACTAACAATCATGAGTGATAAAAAACCTGTTATCTACAAAAGGTGGTTAAAGTACATTACCAATCTGTTGACTCGTGAACCCGCAGATCGTGATGCTTTAATTGAGATATTAAGGAATTCCGAACATAAGAATCTTTTAGATGCAGATGCGCTGTTGATGATCGAGGGTGCATTACATGTCTCTGAAATTCAGGTACGCGACATAATGATCCCGCGTGTACAAATGATCGTGATAGACAATGATGCCGCACCGGAAGAAATACTCTCAATAGTTGTCGAGTCAGGACATTCACGTTTCCCTGTTGTTGGCGATACAAATGATGAAATCGTTGGCATATTATTAGCCAAGGACTTGTTACATTATTATGCTAACCCGGGCAAAGATTTTGACATCAAAGATATGATGCGTGCCACGGTTTTCATACCAGAAAGCAAAAGACTCAATGTCTTATTACGAGAGTTCAGGACTAGCCGCAATCATATGGCGATTGTTATTGATGAATACACTGGCGTTGCTGGTCTGGTTACGATTGAAGATGTCATCGAAGAAATTGTTGGTGAAATTGAAGATGAGCATGATTTTGAAGAAGATGAAGCCAACATAAATACTCATGACAATGACCGTTATACTGTTAAAGCACTAACGACAATAGATGAATTCAATTCATACTTTGAAACAGATATTAATGACGATGAATATGAAACCATTGGAGGTCTGGTTATCAACGAGTTTGGCCATTTACCAAAACGAGGTGAAGCGATCGACTTCTTGAATTTCAATATAAAGGTGTTAAGAGCTGACAAAAGGCGTGTTAATTTATTACTCTTTAGCCGTCTGGAGCCTATACAAACAACAGACGAAATCGCAGAGGAAAAGTAGTTAAACCGCTGTTTGACAGAGTGGGGAGTTTGATGAAACACCTTTTACAAGATAAGTTTGTTGTAAAAAGATTATCTGCGCTGACTGCTGGTGGCCTCGTGCCTTTCGCCTATGCCCCATTCGATTTATTTTTTCTTGTTGTAATTTCTCTCTCTATCCTTTTCTATCTTTGGTCGACTACAGATTCCGCACGTGAATCGTTTATTCTCGGATACTTGTTTGGTTTTTCGATGTTCGGTATCGGCGTAAACTGGTTGCATATCAGTATCAATTTATTTGGCGGGGTCAATATAGTTGGGGCACTTACATTTACTTATATATTCATTGCCTATCTCTCGCTGTATCCAGCCTTATGTGGCTATCTAGCGACTCGTTTTAGTAAACGATTTTATATTATTGTTCTTCCATCATTGTGGTTAATTACCGAATGGTGTCGAGGATGGTTCCTGACTGGTTTCCCATGGCTGAATATTGGTGCCAGTCAAACGGATAGTATTCTGGCCAGTTTCGCGCCTGTTTTTGGGGTCTATGGAGTTTCTTTTTTTGTTTGTCTTCTTGCTATTACACTTACACTTTTAATTACGGAATTCAGGAAATACAAAATAATCAGTTTTGTCCTTTTGCTACTGACCACATTAGCTTTAGTTGCCTTAAATAACACAAACTGGACAGCCAAATTAAACAAAGAGATTGATGTAGTCCTGGTTCAGGGCGCTATTACACAGGAACAAAAGTGGCTGCCAGAAAAACGCCAACAAACTTATACGATCTATTCTAAATTAAGCAAACCTTACTGGTCATCCGACCTGATTGTTTGGCCAGAAACAGCAATACCATCCTTGTATCATTTTGCAGATGATTTTATCAACGGTATTAGCGAGCAAAAACAAAATAAAAATGCATTATTTATGAGTGGTCTCGCTTATCAAGATCCAGCTACCAAAAAATACTATAACAGTGTTTTATTGATCGATGATAAGCATCACTTCTATCATAAGCACCACCTTGTTCCTTTTGGTGAATACTTGCCATTAAAATCTATATTAGGCGAAGTATTACAGTTTCTAAAAATTCCGATGTCAGATTTTTCATCTGGCGATCTAGATCAAAAACTATTCATTACAGACAAAGGTGTTTTTGGGATGAGCATTTGCTATGAAGATGCATATGGCTCTGAAATACGAAACGCACTACCAGATGCTAATATATTAATTAACGTGAGTAATGATGCCTGGTTTGGTAATTCTTTCGCCCCACATCAACATTTACAAATGGCAAGAATGCGAGCCATCGAGAATGGTCGCTATCTATTACGTTCAACCAATACTGGAATATCGGCAATTATTGATAACAAAGGAAACATAGTTTCAAAATCACCACAGTTTGAACCACATACGTTAGCAGCAACAGTTAAACTTTTCAAAGGAGAAACCTTTTACAGCAGGTTTGGTAATAGTCCGATAATAATTATCTGTTGTTTTATCTTGCTGCTTTGTTTTGTATTAAATCCTAAAGTAACTCGGGTTAAGCCTCAACATCCTGTCTGACAAAGCTTGCTTTTTCAAGTCGCGCTTTTAATTCCGGTTCATTCTCTGCCATCGACAAAACATCCTTACGTCTTAAACGTAATACGGTTGTTGATTTTAATGATGTCACATTTGCCGTTCTAACCTGTGTTCCCAGCAATGCCATTTCACCAAAAAAATCACCGTCACTTAATTCGGCAATCGGTGTATCTTCATGACCAGCCTTATAAACAGAGACCAGACCATGAGTAATAATATAAAGGGAGTCACCTTTCTCTCCTTCACCAATAATTTGATCATCCGCCAGGAACGTCATTGCCTTTGCATGTTTTGATAAACGCTCCAATAATTCATTGGATAGTCCTTCCAACAGAGGCACCATGCCGATTAAATCATGCGGCTTTAATTTAGGCGCCGGATCTGAAATCGGTTGTAATTTCTCAATTGCTGCGTGAATACGTCTTTCGATATTTGTAAACACCTTGGAGCCGATTTCACCATTATGATGTGCCTCTTCTGTAAAAAATTCGGCGGTTACTAGTGCCACTTTTTCAAATAATCTTGTTTCAAAACGCAAATAAAATTCTGGAAAATCCTCAGCAACCTTTTCAAGCCTCAGTTTTCTCTTTAATGAACGCTGCTTGTATATATCGATAACTTCCTTTTTCAGTTCAGTTTCAAAATCCTCAATATTGCTAATTTTCTCAATCACTTTTTGACAAATAAGAACACCGGCAATATTACGTTGTAAACTCTGCGAAAATCGCAGGTACTGATAACGAGCTAACATACCTGCTGCAAAATCAAGCTCCCGCAACTGTTTTATTAATGCGTTTTCAAGTCGAACAAATAGATTTGGGTTACTTTCATCATCCGTAGATGGATCAACCATATTATCCGTAGACCAGTTTTCACGATCCCGTTGTAAAGTATTTTTTATATTCAGGTAAGTGTAGTATTGCAAAAACCCGATGTCGTACAGATTTTTTAATTCATGCATTTCGAAACGCAAAGCGGTTATATAGATATGACGAGCTTCTAAAAGGTTATCTGCTGTTTTTTGCTCAACACTGAAAACTTCCTGTGTTTTTTTCTGAACTAGTTGTAGCGTGCTTCGCGATATTAATTTTGCCTTATAAAAGGATTCCAGTATTTCAGTAGAATTTTGTTGTGACTGGATTAGTCCATGTTTTAGTTCAGCGGCTTCTTCTCCGGTAAACTTATCGAAACCCAGTCTTTGCATTAATGGCCTGATCGTAGATGCATTAATTAATAATGAAAACAAAACAACACCAAGTGTTATATAAAGTATTGATTCTCGGCCCGGCATATCAAGAGGAATAGAGAGCACGATCGCTATTGCCAGACCACCTTTTAAACCACCCCACCACATAATATGACGTTCACCCATCGATACATTAGGTAATTTAAAAATTTTAATAGTGGCTGGGACCATGCTGTAAACTCCTGCAGCACGTGCAACCAATACAAGAATAATGGCAATAACAATACTATCAATATGGGAATAAAGTTGAGATAGATCAACGGAAAAACCAACCAATAAAAATAATAACGAATTAAAAATTAATGCAACGACATCCCATGTTTGATCTACTGTTTCTTTTTCGCTCTGAGGAATTCGACTAACACCGAGTATACCTAATGCAATGGCGGCTGCGACTACAGCCATAACGCCGGAGACATGCATAATATGTTCTGCAATAGCAAAACTACTGTACGCCAGCACTATCGACATGATGAGATATAAACTGACTCCTGCACGAACCCTATAAAGTAATTCACTTAATATAATGCCGGTAATAGCGCCAATAAATATACCACCAAAAAACACCCGGAAGAATTCTAATACTGCAAAACCAGCATCGGAAGCTGTGAATTGTTCGGTAATGGTGAGTCCAAGAATAATATTAAAAAAAACAATTGCTGTAGCATCATTTAGTAACGACTCACCTTCAACCAACACAGTTAATCGTTGTGGCGCACCTAATTCTTTAAATAAGGCAATAACGGCAACCGGGTCGGTCGCAGAAATCAGAGCACCAAATAATAGCGCATGAAAAATATTGAAATCCTGAATCACCCAAAGACCTGTGCCGATAATCCCGGCAGAAATAAGCATAGCTGGAACCGCTAAAACCAGCACTGGCGCAATATCTTTCATCAATAAACGCGCATCCAGATTCAATGCGGACTCAAATATTAACGCTGGTAAAAATAGAAATAACACAAGATCTGGCGTTAATTGAAATTCAAGCAAGAATTCCAACTCTTGATTATGACGTGCTATAGAACCGAGAATAATGCCGAGGATGACCAGAAACACTGTATAAGGCACCGGAATATTTTTACAGATGGCAGCTGCAATCATTGCAACTGTTAACAGACCCATTACAACTAAAATAACTTCTGATAATGGCATAGCTATTCCTCTTGTTGATAATGTATATCAAGTTCAGGTAACGCGCAAAGCCTAGTTTTTAATTGTAACCGTATCTCCAGAGTATCTATCAAGCATGATCACTAATACTAAACCAATCAACATCATGGCTATTGAAGTAAATACCTGTGAATTAAATACTTCAGGAATGTAAGGACTTGATGAAATCAGCCTTTCTTTTTCTCTAATGACTTCATATAACCGAACTTGAAAAGGCCAAATGACGTATATCGAAGCAGTCAACAATCCGGTTATAAATAAAATAGTTTGCTGATAGAACTTCTCTAATAAGTATGAAAGAACACGACTGAATAACACGATTCCAGTAATGATGCCTAATATGAATGGAATTATGATTGAAAAATCAAAATGGCCTATCGCATTAAAAATATAGGCATATTTTTTTAACATCAACAATATAAAAGAACCCGATATACCGGGTAATATCATAGCGGATATGGCGATCGCGCCGCATAAGAAAATAAACCAACTATCATCCGGCGTTGATGCAGGCACCATCGTCACCACAAATCCGCCAAACAAAATACCTAATATGAAAAATAAAGAACGGTTTAATAATAAATGCAATCCAAGATGGCGAAACAATAAAACGATGGACCCCAATACCAATCCAAAAAATAATCCGTAAATTATTTCAGGTTGTGTCCGTATTAAAGTGGGTAATGACACTATGCGAGTAAAAAATAGTAATGCACTAACAGCACCTATGCCCAACGGAATTAAAAAACCAAAATCCGGGCGATTAATCATCCCCTTTAAATTAAAAGAGAAAATCATTCTCAACCATTCACTATCGAAAGACTTGATAGCATTGATTAACTGAGGGTAGATCCCCAGAATAAATGCCATTGTCCCGCCACTGACACCAGGCACTACATCAGCCGAACCGACACAAAAACCTTTTAATATTAGCTTGAGACGAGAACCGTGAAACAGATTTTGCAAAACAGATTTGCTACTCATTAATAACTGCCTTCAACTTTTCACATGATATTGCTTGCTAAGCTCATGCACTGCATTAATAAACACGCCTGCATTTTCCGGATCAATATCAGGCGTAATACCATGACCCAGGTTGAAGACATGGCCGGGTCCATGACCAAATCTATCAAGTATCAATGCAACCTCTGTTCGTATTGCTTCGGGTGTGGCTTTCAGAATGGCCGGGTCCATATTTCCCTGTAATGCAACACGATTGCCTATTTTCGCTTTTACCTGACCAATGTCCTGCATCCAGTCAAGACCAACCGCATCGCAACCCGTGTCAGCAACGTCTTCAATCCAGCAACCTGCTCCTTTGGTAAAAAGGATAATTGGAATTTTATGGCCATCGTGTTCCCGTTGTAACTCATCCAGGATTTGTTTCATATAGGCAAGAGAAAATGCATGATAGGCCGGAGTTGTTAATACACCGCCCCATGTATCAAAAATCATAATCACCTGTGCACCTGCATTTATCTGCGCATTCAAATATAGACTTACTGCTTTAGCAACATGATTAAGCAGCAAATGCAGGCTTTGCGGTTCCTGATAGAGCATCTTCTTAATCTTGCCAAAATCCTTACTTGAACCACCTTCAATCATGTAAGTTGCCAAGGTCCAGGGACTGCCTGCGAAACCGATTAATGGCACACTACCATTGAGTTCCTTGCGAATGAGTCTTACCGCATCCATCACATAACCCAAATCATCTTCAGGATCTGGCATAGGCAGATTTTCTATATCAGCTAATGATGTAATCGGTTTATCAAACCTAGGGCCAACTGATTCTATTAATTGCAATCCGAGTCCCATTGCGTCAGGGATCGTCAAAATATCTGAAAATAGAATTGCAGCATCCAGTGGATAACGTTCCAGTGGTTGCATGGTGACTTCACATGCCAAATCAGGCGTTTGGCATAGCGTAATAAAATCACCGGCCTTTTCCCGTGTTGCCCGATACTCAGGTAAATAACGCCCCGCCTGACGCATCATCCATACCGGCGTCATATCGACGGGCTGCCGTAGCAATGCTTTTAAAAAGCGATCATTCTTCAATTCTTTAGGCATAGCAACTATCTTTATGTTTTTTAAAGGGAAATGATACTAACATAGAGAACGATATTCACTTAGAATTTATTCCTGAATAACGATAAATGGGTTATACCTCAATAGCATATTTGAAAAAGATACTGTTCCGTGCCTCGAACAATATATCAAGAGATTAAACGAGTTTACTTTTTCTTTATCTTACGCATGGCTTTCTCAGTCGCTTTCTTGATATTAACCAGCTGTTTTTTCTCCCACTTCTCACCCACAACCAGCATTTTATGAATCTTTTTTTCGCCGATCTTAATCAACTGCTTTTCCCGTTTGAGTGCTGCTTTTAATTGGTTTTTTACAACTGCAATTTCATCCTGCGCGGCTTTCTTTGCCAGCTTTAGTTCTTCACTCGCAGCAATCTTTGCATGCTTTAGCGCATCTCTAGTTGCAGTAAGATCCTGATTTAGCCGATCTGATAAGGCTTGGCGACTGCTTGTAGCAGCGGCGCCTGGTGAAGATGCTGCTTTCTTTCGAACGGTCTTTTTTCTTACACTTGTTTTCTTCTTAGCAACTGGTTTTTTTCTGATTACGGTTTTCTTCTTACTTACATTTTTGCTTGCTTCTTACATCTCGATCTCTCCAGTCAACAGATTTCACTTGTCTAATATAGTAATAATAGAAAATTTACAGTTTTAATTGTTGATCTGTATCAACTTGTTTTAGAATTTTAATAAACAAGAAGCTTCCAGTGCTTGGGCAACTTAAGCGTATAGGTCATAATACAGGCATAAATTAATGTTAAGAGAAACGATATGATCATTCCCGTTAGTGAGCTAGTAGAAAAAGCCAAATCACACTGCAGCTGCATGGATCCAGTAGCAGCAAAAATGTTTTATGACCGTCATGATAACGCCGTCATAATCGACGTGCGAGAACCTGGCGAATGCGATGAATCGAAACTAACCGACTCTACTAATATTCCACGCGGAATACTGGAAATGAAAATAACCAATGTATGTACTGAATCAGATATACCAATTCTATTACATTGTGCTGGTGGAGGTCGTGCATCATTATCAGCCCATACACTTGAAATGATGGGTTATACAAACGTACATGTTATTGACGCAAAGTATGATGAGATTAAAGCTGTATTTGAAAAATGATATAGATGACTGTCAGTTATTAATACAACCTGATTTTGTATATTAAAATTAATCGTAAGCTTTCATTTATATTCAACTTAATGACTCTCTTGCATGGGGTTCATCATAATTAACCTCTGGCCCTAGTGGCACAATACCAGTCGGATTTATCGTTTTATGACTACCATAATAATGCTGTTTTATATGGTTCATATTAATAGTCTCGGCTATGCCTGTTTGCTGATACAGCTCACAGGTGTATGCCCAAAGATTGGGGTAATCTGCCAAACGTTTTAAATTAGTTTTAAAATGACCAACATAGACAGGGTCAAAGCGTACTAATGTAGTAAACAGACGCCAATCTGCTTCTGTGATCTCCTTACCCAGCAAGTAACGATTTGTCTCTAGCCTTTCCTCGAGCCAATCCAATGTTTCAAACAAAGCTGTTAGTCCATCTTCATAAGCTGCTTGAGATGTCGCAAAACCCGCTTTATAAACGCCATTATTTACTGAATCATAGATACGCTGATTAATCACATCTATCTCTTCACGCAAAGACTCAGGATAATAGTCAACGCCGATAGCACCTGCCTCATCAAAGGCACAGTTAAACATACGAATTATTTCAGATGATTCGTTTGAGACAATCGTGTTTGTTTGCTTATCCCATAACACAGGCACAGTCACACGACCAGAATAAATATTATCTGCTTTTAAGTAGATCTCGCGCAGATACTTTGCATTAAAAACAGGGTCGCTAATTACTCCTTCACCATCTGCAAACGTCCATCCATCCTCGCCCATATGCCAATGCACAACTGATAGCGAAATTATTTTTTCTAGCCCTTTTAGCTTATGAAAGATTAATGTGCGATTTGCCCATGGACAGGCAAGAGAAACATATAAATGATAGCGGCCTGCTTCTGCCTTAAAACCAGCGCGGCCGCTTGGGCCAGCAGCACCATCTGCTGTTACCCAATTTCTAAACTGTGCGACAGAACGTACAAACTGTCCTTTGCTTGCTTCAGTGTCATACCATTTATCCTGCCACTGCCCTTCAACTAAAAGTCCCATTGCATCTCCTAGAATCGATTATTTTGAAAATCTTCAAATGCTTGTAATATTTCCGCCTTGGTGTTCATGACAAAAGGACCGCCACGAGCAACTGGCTCATTTAACGGTCTAGCTGATACTAATAAAAATCGACTTTCATCATTTGCCACAACAAACACACCTTCACCATCTTGCACAATGCCAAGCTGATGATTACCAAGCTTGCTCTTTGTTTCGCCAATAGATAACGCCCCATGGATAACATAGATAAATGTGTTGTCCTCTTTATTAACAGCTTGTTCAAATGTCTGTCCTTCAGGCAACGTGATATCCATGTATACAGGACTGACATAGTCATTAACTACAGGCCCTTGAATACCATTGTTTGTATTACCGGCAATTACTCTCACCTCACCACCATTACTTAAATATTCATGAGAAATATCAGTTGTTGAAAATTCCTGATAAGCAGGTACTCGCATCTTTTCTGCGGCAGGAAGATTGAGCCACAATTGATAACCCGAAAGTAATCCGTTTTCTTGCTCAGGCATTTCTGAGTGGACTATACCTTTACCTGCCGTCATCCACTGCACTCCTCCAGCCTCAATTACACCTTCATGGCCTGCATTGTCTTTATGACGTAAACGTCCAGCAGTTAAATAAGTGACTGTTTCAAAACCACGATGCGGATGACTCGGAAACCCGCCGATATAATCTTTAGCTTGATCAGACTCAAACACATCGAACAACAAAAATGGATCGAGCATATTAAGCTCGGGAGAACCAATAATACGTGTCAATTTAACACCGTCACCATCCGATGCAGGTATACCAGAAATTATCGTTTTTAATTTTCGACTTTGTGAATTCATTTTTTCGCTCTCAATCTTTAAAGCAAACTACGCATAGCGTTAAGCAACTGCGTTTTTATTTCGGTGTTTTTGATAACTGATAACTCTAAATCAAAGTTTTCATAAAAACTTGGCACTGATAAGACGGCTCTAACATCTCCATCAAAATACGGTGCTGAATTTTCTGCGGCGGCCAATACACTTGCCGCCCCACCAGGTCCCGGAGATGTAGAAAGCAACACCATCGGTTTCTTTTGAAAGACTTTTGTATTAATTCGTGAACTCCAGTCAAAGATATTTTTATAGGCCGCTGTGTACGATCCGTTATGTTCAGCAAACGAAATAACAAGCGCATCACTATCGGCTATTTTCTTTAGGAAATTTTTCGCTTTATCCGGCTGCCCTATCTCGAGCTCCTTATCTTCACTAAAAAGTGGCATCTCATAATCATTCAAATCCAGAACCTCTACCTCAACGTTATCCAACAACGTTGTCGCATATGTCGCTAATTTTTTATTTATGGACTTGCTGCTGTTACTGGCTGCGAAAGCAATTATTTTCATGTAAACATCCTCTCATGTTTGTTTTTATAGATCTTATATGTTGATAAATAGGAGATAAACACCAATAATTAGAACTTATTGTTCACTTTTTAAGAACTATTATATGGGCCAACTAGAAGACATAAATGTTTTCATTCGTGTAGTAGAAGCAGGCGGTATAACTCGTGCAGCCGAACAAATGGGAGCTGCAAAGTCAGCCATTAGTCGACGACTTCTCGATCTTGAGACACGTCTCGGTGTGAGATTAATAAACCGCACTACACGTAAATCCAGTTTGACTGAAGCGGGTCAGGCTTACTACGAACGCGCCATCAAGATTAGAGATGATGTAATAGAATTAAATACATTAACGAGTGACTCTAATATCGCATTATCAGGTTCAATAAACCTGGCAGCACCTCTATCTTTTGGCCTATACCACTTATCCAAGGCCATAGATATATTCATAAAGCAAAATCACGAACTGAGTATCAATGTTAACTTCTCTGATCGACGCATTGATCTGATTGAAGAAGGAGTCGATCTCGCTTTTCGTATTGGCAACTTACAGGATTCAAATTTAATGGCGCGCAAGATTTCACCAATTAAATTAAATTTATGTGCTAGCCCCGAATATTTAAAACAATTTGGCACGCCTAAAAAGCCTGATGATTTAAAAAATCATCGCTTACTCCATTATAATGTCTCCGGTAAATCACAATGGAAGCTGACCGATAAAAAAGGAAAGTTGTATATCGTTAATGTATCTGCAGGTATTATCGCGAACAATGGAGATTTTTTAAAAGATATGGCTATAGCCGGACATGGAATCGTAGCCAGTCCAACTTTTATTTCATGGAAAGCACTGGCAACCGGTGATTTAGTAACTGTACTATCGGACTTTAACTTACCGTCAACAAATGCTTACGCTGTCTATCCTCATACGCGTTATCTGTCACAACGTACGCGTGTATTTATTGACTTTCTATCAGAATACTTTGGCGATAACCCATACTGGGATCAAAGTATAGGCAGATAAATGATGCTGAAGAAAAAGTCTGAATTTTATTTTTAATAAATTCAAAAAATATATCATATCAGGTTTGTGATTTTCTGATTCGCCAATTTAAAACCAGATAACCAGATATACCTGATAATACTGACCCGATTATAATTCCCAGACGGTCATCAAACAGCAAGTTAACATCCGTTTCTGCAAACGCAAGCGAGCCGATAAACAGACTCATTGTAAACCCAACACCACATAAGAGTGCGACACCATACAGCTGAACTAAATCAACTCCCTTGGGAAGTGATGCAACACCAAGTTTCAAACCTAGCCAACAGAAGCCAAAGACGCCAAGTTGCTTGCCAATAAATAATCCTGCTGCGATACCCAAAGGCACCGGGTGTAAAATATAATCAACGCCAATTCCATGGAGAGAAATCCCTGCATTGGCAAAAGCAAAAATAGGTAATACCGCGTAAGCAACCACAGTATGCAAATCGTGTTCGAGTTCTTTAAGCGGTGAACGATCGGGGTTTTCAGTAGACCGCATAGGAATAAAAAATGCGAGAATGACACCGGCCAAGGTTGCATGAACCCCGGATTTAAGTACCGCAATCCAGATAATGGCCCCGATAAAAATATAAGGTGTCACGCTGGTCACGTTTTTCCAGTTCAAGATAAAAAGCACCGGCAGACATGCAAAGGCAACCAACAATGAGATTAACGACAAATCACTGGTATAAAATAAAGCGATGATAACAATCGCGCCAATATCATCGATAATGGCTATAGAGACCAGGAATATTTTCAGGCTGGTTGAAATACGATCACCAAGAAGCAATAGTATACCAAGTGCAAAAGCAATATCTGTCGCTGCCGGTATTGCCCAACCTTGAATTGCAACTTCGTCACCCCAGTTTATACCGGAATAAATCAAAGCCGGTATTAGCATACCACCCAATGCACCCAACGCTGGCAAAACGATATTACTTGGACTGGATAATTCGCCTTCCATAATTTCACGTTTTAATTCCAGCCCCACCAGAAAGAAAAAAACGGCCATCAAGCCATCATTAATCCATAGTAATAATGGTTTTGCTATTAGTAGTGGGCCTATTCTGATTTCTACAGGAAGGTCTAATAAAAGATCATAGACATAATTCAGTGGCGAGTTTGCCATAACCATGGCTAATACAGCAGCAAAAAAAAGGATAATGCCACTGGCTGCTTCCAGCTTGAGAAAATCTTTTAATAAATTCATTGATAAACCTTTGTCAGTAATATTCTATTTTATGATAAGGCCAGGCAATAGATTAAGATGCAATCTATTCCTGATGCTTCAATATAATACCAGATAACCGCCTACACTTGAGACTACTGCCCCTATAATCATGCTTAATTGCTGATCAATGGATAATAATATTTGTAACGATAAAATCGAGTGTACTTATAAAAAAGCACGACTAAAAATAGTCCGGATCATAAAGAAACTCCGTGCAGCTGCCGGAATTGTCCCGTTTTAATGACAACTTCATAATTACATGAGAATTAATGTCGAGGTCTTTCTTGTTTTAGATCAATAAAAACATTGCTAAGGTATCTATAATCAATATTTTAATTCTTATTAAAAAATAATGCGCTACTACAAATCATTTCTCAAACTAGCACTTATCCTGTCAACAAGCACCGTGTTGTTTGCGAATGACGACGCAATAAAGTTAGAAACAGGAAAAACTTTATTGGAAGCAATACACAATGATGAAATAAGAAGTATCATGCGGCAACTGAATACACTTGCTTATGAACGTGAATACACTGAATTAGAACTAAGAAAATTAAATAAAAGACAGGTAAAACTACTTGTTAAAGAAGCAGCAGCTCTTGCTGACACAACGGCAAATCTAACAAACATCACATCTTTTAAAAACCTGGATGATGAGACTCAGCTCGCATTCAACGCAATGGTTAATCAACTACAGAACATATCTGAAGAATTGCGAAACGCCACTGAAAATAATCATCAGGATGAAATAGATACCGCTTATATAAAACTGCAAGAAACCTGCAACACCTGCCATACATTATTTCGTGAAGAATAATAAATATATTTTTGTATGAATATAAATCCGCTCTTCACCAGAAGCATTTTTATAATCGCACTATTGTTGATTCCGCCAACTGTAATCGCTGAACATACTAATCCGATACACCTGTCATTAGGCGGGAGATTAAAGATCGATGGCATTTATAATACCGACAGCGTTGGTGGCATAAGAACAAGTAAATCAGATCTGGCGTTCTCTCCTGGTAGTATTCCCGTACCCGAAACTGACAGAAACAGTTTTGATGCTAATCTCCGCGAAAGTCGTGTCTGGGCAACCCTTACTTTACCTTTGGGAGACGACTCCCTCGCAACGTATGTTGAGTTTGATTTCTTTGATACTAAAAAGGATTCTCTGGGCCGCACTCATGTCGCTAATGAACCAAGAATGCGACATCTTTATAGTACTTTTAAGAATCTAACCATTGGTAAAACCTACACCACATTCGCCAACTTATCCGCTTACCCGGAAATCAATGATGCTAATGGTCCTGTAGGCAATTTAATTATTCGGCATGAGTTGATTAGTTACAATACCTCACTCTCATGGGGTGAAACATTTCTTGCTTTAGAAAAAGGAGAATCAACCTTTACATCATCAACCGGTAGCAGTCTCCAGATTAATGATGATCAAATACCCGATATTATAGCCAAAGTTAAATTCTCAGAAACATGGGGCAATATATCTGCAGCGTTTATGCTGAGAGAGATCAATGCTGATAACAGAATAATGCATGGTGTTAATGACAGGAAATGGGGTGCTGCGTTTAGTGCATCAGGAAAAATCTATTTCCTTAAACAGGATAACCTGCGGTTTACTATTTCCTATGGCAACGTGCTTGGTAAATATGTGTCATTCAATGCATTCAACGATGCTGTGATCGATAATAATGGTCAAATAAATTTGACCGAAATTATTGGAGGTCACCTTGCATATCAACATTGGTGGACTAGTACATTACGCTCATCACTGGTAATAGGTGCCGGTTATGCCGATCAAGATACCCGCATCGTACCGGTTACTGTCAACAAACTATTTACATCTACACATCTAAATTTATTATGGAGTCCAATTCGAAAACTCACTCTGGGTACAGAATGGTTACATGGTTACCGCAAACTGGAAAATGGCAATGATGGACATCTGGATCGAATACAATTCTCTGTCGTTTATAAATTTTGATAATCTACAGATATGCTGAATAAGAAATCTATAGGATTGGGAAGTGGTTTAGTTTTATTTTGTATAATTCTCTTAATACCAACGCCCGAGCACATAAGGCCGGAAGCTATGAGTGTCTTGGCAATCGCCGTATTAATGGCAATATGGTGGATTAGCGAAGCAATACCTATTCCGGCAACAGCTTTATTGCCAATATTTCTTTTTCCTTCGCTTGGCATCATGGATGGAAGCCTGGTAACACAATCCTATGCCCACCACCTTATTTATCTCTTTCTTGGCGGCTTTTTAATCGCTGTCACAATTGAGAAGTGGAATCTGCATCGTCGTATGGCTTTATATACGATTAAGTTTGTGGGGACATCGCCCAATCGTATAATTCTTGGATTCATGTTGTCATCAGCAGGACTATCAATGTGGATAAGCAACACAGCAGCAACAATGATGATGCTGACAATTGGTTTTGCTGTATTGAAACAAGTGGTCGATAAAATTGATTCTGATCCTGAACTGGAAATAAATACCAGGCCAGAGCACTTTCATTTTGGTATAGCGCTCATGCTCGGTATAGCGTATGCGGCTTCAATCGGTGGTATTGCCACCTTGATAGGCACACCCCCGAACGCCATCCTGGCTGGCATCATTGAAAATCAGTTTGGACAAACCATAAGCTTTTTAAACTGGATGATATTTGCACTGCCACTTTCAATTATCATGTTGATAATTACCTGGTATTACCTGACACATATAGCCTATCCAAGTGAAATCGATCATTTGCCTGGCGGTAAAGAAACAATACAGCATGAACTAAAAAGCCTCGGACAAATGTCCAGAGAAGAGAAATCTGTTTTATTTATATTTTGCTCCGTCGCATTACTCTGGATAGTCAGGGGTTTGATCGATACAGACGAATTCAGCATGGTAAAAGATTCTACTATTGCGATGGGAGGAGCACTTTTACTGTTCATCATTCCTTCTAATCTAAAAAAACATGAGTTCCTGCTTGATTGGCAAACTGCACTTAAGATTCCATGGGACATATTAATATTGTTTGGTGGTGGTTTTGCACTCGCTAAAGGTTTCAATGATAGCGGTCTAACGATGATTATTGCGGAACAGTTGAATGTACTTCAGGGAAGCAATCTATTGCTCATCATTGCCGTTGTTACCGCAGTTGTTATCTTTCTAACAGAAATTACGTCTAATACGGCAACGGCATCAATGATATTACCGATTATAGCTGCAATGGCGATAGCGATACATGTCCATCCTTACGCGTTAATGATTGCCGTTTCTCTTGCCGCTTCATTTGCATTTATGTTGCCCGTAGCCACACCACCTAATGCTATTGTCTTTAGTAGTCGTTATGTAAACATTGGCCAAATGGCTAGGACAGGAATCTGGATTAATCTGGTTGGGCTAATATTAATCACGTTATTTGTTACTTATTACTTGCCTGTCATCTGGGGAATAGATATTAATACTTTACCTCCTGATATTCTGACCAAATATTTAAATAAATAAGACGCCCGTTCTTATCTGCTTATAACATCAACGATCGGATGTTCTTGTTTCATCGCAGCCAACACCACGCAATCGAATCTATCGGTCATAGTAAGCGCAATTTTTGCAGCTTCCCTCGCTAATGTTTCTTGCTCCACATAATCAACCATATTGATTAACGGGACCACCTTTGCAGTTCCCGCATTTTTTAACGACCCTTCGGTAGAAGATATTAATCTGGCAATATGTTCCGGCCTTATTTCATCATGCTCATCTAATCCGGTAAGTTTCGATATACGCTCAACACGATGTGCTATTTTTTCCGTTAAGGGCAAACTCAATATCTTGGCAGAGACTATTGGGATGAGCGTATCGGTAAATTCAGGCATAGCCGGTTCATGCTCAGCAGGTGCCTTCACAAATCGACCGCGTGCGCCATCGGCTTTGACCAGAATCAACTGGAAATGGTTTTGCTCCTTTATCGTCTGCAACAAGTCGACGCTAATACCCGCGCGTCGTCCAAATCTCTCTGATGGTTTTGCAAAGGCAATGGCACGTGATGAAGTATCATGCTGTATAGCTTTTAATATATCCTCTTCAAGCCCAATATAGTTTGTGGCGTTCAGTGTTTTAGGGTGTACCCCGTCAGCCCCATGTGGACCAATTAGCCTAATTGCCTAAGAGATAGTTTTCGTTCATCGTTAACCGAAGAGGAAACGATGATGACAAATAAAAGAAGTGCAGAACAAACCGTACGTGATATTCGTCGACGTAC
>JAURNW010000011.1 GCA_030829985.1 Gammaproteobacteria bacterium
GCTTTCCCCCGTAGGGCGTATGCGGTATTAGCAACCGTTTCCGATTGTTGTCCCCCGCTACTGGGCAGATTCCTAAGCATTACTCACCCGTCCGCCACTCGTCAGCAGAGAAGCAAGCTTCTCTCTGTTACCGTTCGACTTGCATGTGTTAAGCATGCCGCCAGCGTTCAATCTGAGCCATGATCAAACTCTTCAGTTTAAAAATGTATGCTGCTTATGGCAGCAAATCTTGGCTCGATGATTACTGTAAAAAATTACTACGTGTTTAGACGTTACAATTAATTAAGCTTTCACCGATAATCTTAATGGTGAAACAAGCCATCAACGTAAGCGCCCACACAAATTACTTGATCAGAAATTGTTAAAGAACAGGGTTGGATACCCCCAACCGGGAAGCGGCATTATACAGATCACTTAACCTCGGTCAACAAATCTTTACATTTTTTTTACGGCTGTTTAAGTAGCTGTTTTATATATAAATAATTAATTTTCAAAATAACAATTCAAGGCTTTTGATTTCTCCTAACCTGCAGTATTACTTGCTTAGAATTTTGATGATTTTTTTATGACCGTATTGTTTGGCTATATCACGTGCCTTCATCCCGTTTGTCAGTGCAATATCTTTATTGGCACCTGCTTCGAGTAAAGCATTCACAAATGTTTCATCTCCGTTCCTCGCAGCATCAATCAATGCAGTCCAACCCTGACTATGCTGAATATTTGGGTTTGCGCCTTTTTCAAGCAACAACAAACCTAACTCAGTGAAGCCCCGATCAGCGGCCATTATCAAGGGCGTAAGTCGACCATTATCATGGGCATCTAAATCAGCGCCATAAGCTAGTAATCGTTTAGCCGCTTCAATATGATTTTTTTCAGTTGCATACTGTAATGCTGTTCGTTTTGCAGAGCCGCGTTTATTAGGTTCAGCACCTTGCGTAAACAGTAAGTCAATAATTTCGACACTTCCACGAGATGCAGCAAGCATAATTGGTGTCATACCATTCACTACACTATTAATAGCTTGTTTATCTAAGGATGCGAGTTGTTGCGCAATATCATCTGCGGTGCCGTTAATTACGAGTTGATGGATATTACCCGTTAAAGCCAATTCAGCAGAGTCTTGAGTATTAGTAGTAGCCTCTATTCTTGTGGCTGTCTCTGCATCATATTGAGATTTTTTAAATTCCGGCCATACGTAAATAAATAAAAAATAAATAAACGCTAATGTAAATAGAGGTAGTAGGGGAATACGATTTGTTGGATTACGCTCAACTACAAGATCATCCTCATCACTATAAAGGTAGTTAAAATCTATCTGCTTTGCCTTATTGTTTTGACATTGAGCAAGTATACTCGCCATAAATAAGTTAATTATATAGACACTAAATTAAAGTTACTTTAGCAAACTTACGTTTCCCTACCTGCATCACAGCGCAAAGATCCTTTTTAAACAACTGCTTACTGTCTTCTACTCGCTCACCATCGATTTTGACAGCACCTTGTTTTACCATGCGATGCGCATCGGAAGTACTGTCCACTAAACCTGCTTCTTTAAGAATATTCGCAAAAGACATTCCTTCTGCGCCGACTTTGATATCTACCTCTGGCATATCGTCTGGAATTGCATTGTTGCTAAACCGATTAATAAAATCAGCCTGTGCGTTTGCGGCTGCTTTAGCATCATGAAACCGGGCAATAATCTCTTCTGCTAACTTGAATTTTATATCTCTCGGATTTTCACCTTGTTCGATTTGATTTTTGAAGCTATTAATTTCTTCTAATGGTCTAAAACTTAATAATTCAAAATAACGCCACATCAATTCATCAGAAACAGACATTATCTTGCCGAACATCTCATTCGGTGGCTCATCGATGCCAATGTAGTTACCTAAAGATTTTGACATTTTCTGAACACCGTCTAGCCCCTCCAGTATCGGCATTGTTAAAACCACCTGTGGTGCTTTACCATTTGCCTCCTGAAGTTGTCTGCCAACTAGAAGATTAAATTTTTGATCAGTGCCACCCAATTCAACATCTGCGCCCAAAGCAACCGAGTCATATCCTTGAACAAGCGGGTAAAGGAATTCATGAATCGCAATCGACTGGTTTGATTTATAACGCTTATTAAAATCGTCGCGCTCCAGCATACGTGCCACGGTATAGTTTGATGCAAGTCTGACTATATCAGCTGCATTCATCTTATCCATCCAGGTAGAATTAAATGCAACTTCGGTTTGTTCAGGATCCAGAATTTTAAATATTTGTTCCTGATATGTTTCAGAGTTCTCTTTGATTTGTTCAGGCGTTAAGGGTGGACGCGTAGCACTTTTCCCGGATGGATCACCAATCATCCCGGTAAAATCACCAATCAGGAAAATAACCTTATGACCAAGTAACTGAAATTGTCGTAATTTATTGATAAGAACTGTATGACCCAGGTGCAAATCAGGCGCTGTGGGATCGAAACCAGCTTTTATTCGTAACGGTTTACCCGTCTCTAGTTTCTTCTTGAGTTCATCTTCAAGTAGGATTTCATCAGCCCCTCTGGCTATCAAATCCAACGCTTCTTGTACCTTAGTCATACCTTCCTCTGAGTCATTTTAAAACGCGCGTAGCTTATCATGTCATCAATTTATCCGCAGTGAGCAATTCAATCATTGACGAGTGTAAATTCAAAAGTTATTGTTATCAAAATTTACTTAGGATTAACGGTGACTTACAGAGTCTATATCATGAAAGACTATAAGGATGGGCCAGTAACGTCACGCGTTCGCTCAAACTGGTCATGGGTGGCTTTTCTATTCAGTTTCAGCCTGATTCTGATATCAGCCTGGTATATCGTTAATAGTTTACCCCTAAAACCTGCTGATACTTTGAATAACACGCAAGCAAAATCCGAGACTACAGCTATACAAGAAATATATGTTACGGAGCAACAGGCCAAACCAGTGCCTTTTATTGAAGCAGCGCCCGTAAATGAAACTCCAATAAACCACGCTGAATCAAGCAGAATTATCCAAGCAACAGCTTTGCCAGATACAACTGCTATTGAAGAAACTTTTCCAGAGCCTTTTGAGCAAGAATCAAATGAACTGATACAACAACAGGTTACTGTAAAGTCCGGAGATAGTCTGGCATTGATATTCTCAAGACTCGGTTTAAGCCCGAGAACACTTTACAATATTATGTCGCTTGGTAAAGAAGCGGCTCGATTAAAAAGATTACGGCCTGGACAAATATTAAATTTCCATTTCAATGAAAATGAATTAACTGCACTGGAATATGAAGTCGACCTCACCAATACACTTTTAATCACTAAAAATGATGATGATTATCAAGCTGAGTTAAAACATGTAGTCCTCGAACCAGTTGTAAAACACGCCAAAGCGATTATTAATGACTCCCTCTTTTTATCTGGAAAAAGAGCGGGCTTGTCGGATAATTTGATCATGCAATTAGTCTCTATCTATGGTTGGGATATCGATTTTGCACTTGATATTCGTGAAGGCGATTCTTTTACACTGATCTATGAAGAACAATATAAAAATGGTGTCAAAGTAACTGATGGGCCTATTATTGCTGCTGAGTTTGTTAATCGTGGTACTCCATTACGAGCCGTTCGTTATACGCATGAAGATGGACATAGTGATTATTACGCCGAGAATGGCGATGCCATGCGTAAAGCTTTCCTGAGGACACCCGTTGAATTAGCCCGAATTAGTTCACGTTTCAATCTAAGCAGAAAGCATCCTATACTGAATAAAATAAGAGCCCATAAAGGTGTTGATTATGCCGCTGCAACGGGCACACCAATCAAAGCGACCGGAGATGGTGTAGTCGCTCTGGCGGGTAGAAAAGGTGGCTACGGAAATACTGTGATACTAAAGCATGGTGGCAAGTACAGTACCCTTTATGCACACATGCATAAGTATGCCAGTGGCATACGGAGCGGGAAACGTGTTAAACAGGGCCAAATTATTGGTTATGTTGGGAAAAGTGGGCTTGCCACAGGATCTCATCTGCATTATGAGTTCCGGGTTAATGGTGTTCATCGAAATCCGCTTACTGTGAAATTACCCAAAGTTGAATCAATTAACAAAAATGCCCTTCCTGAATTTTTACAGACAATAAACCCCATGATTGCTGAGTTGGCTCGATTGACTGGAAGACGCTCACTCGCTGCACAAGAAACGAAGATGCTGTCAAAAAAGCCAAGTCCCTTAATGGAAGACGGCTAGCATTTCTAATCCCCATGTAATTATGTCTATAGTATCGTCATGTACTACATAGGACTCATGTCGGGGACCAGTATGGATGCAATAGATACTGCTCTGGTTGAGTTTGACAATAAAGCGATTCTAAAAACTTACCGTGAATACCCAATAGAAAACTCTCTTCGACATCAAATAAGATTAATAAATGAGAAAAGTGATCTAGGACACATTGCCGATCTGGATCATGAATTGGGTCATTTATTTGCAAACGCCGTAAACGATTTATTAGAAGAAGCAGAAATAAATTCCGATAAAGTCATCGCTATTGGCAGTCATGGTCAAACAATATTACATAAACCAGACGCCACTCATAAAACATCAATACAAATCTCAGACCCCAATGTCATTTGCGCTGAAACTGGCATTACAACCGTAGCAGACTTTCGAAGAATGGATATGGCTCATGGTGGACAAGGTGCACCATTAGCCAGTGCTTTTCATCAATATCAATTCGAGCATAAAAATAAATCCATAGTCATCCTTAATATAGGGGGGATGGCTAATTTATCGTTACTATCAAATAGTGATGTCATTGGATTCGATACCGGCCCAGGGAATGCATTGCTGGATGACTGGACTCAACAAAATCTAGGCAAAGAATATGATGCAAATGGTGAATGGGCAAAACAAGGAGAGTGTCACCAAAAATTATTAGGTGCCATGTTAACTGATAATTATTTCGCGTTACCCGCACCCAAGAGCACCGGACGGGAGTATTTTAATATCGCCTGGTTAAATAATTACCTAAACACGGTTGATGCTGATATTGCACCTGAAGACATTCAAGCAACGCTATTACAATTAAGCAGTATAACAATTTGCGATGCGATTAAAACTTCATCGAAAAAAATTGATGAGGTAATTGCCTGTGGCGGTGGAGCTTATAACGAGTTGCTGATGAAAACTTTGCAAAGCATGTTAGGAAATACTCCTTTGGTAACAACTGAAAAATACGGCTTAACACCTAACTGCATTGAAGCAGTAACGTTCGCCTGGTTAGCAAAACAACGAATTGAAAACAAACCGGCAAATCTACCCAGTGTAACTGGTGCTAATAAGAAAGTGCTGCTTGGAGGAGTTTACTCCAGGTGATCGTTTCGGAAATTATAGTGTCGAAAATCTAAACCGAGAAGGATGAACCACAACCACAAGTGGTTTGTGCGTTTGGATTACGAATAACAAATTGTGCTCCTTCCATCCCTTCGGAATAATCGATCTCGGCACCTGTTAAGTATTGAAAACTCATAGGATCAACCAATAACTTCACACCGTCATTCTCAACAACAGTATCACCTTCGGCAACTTCTTCATCAAAAGTAAATCCATATTGAAAACCGGAACAACCACCACCGGAAATAAACACTCGTAACTTCAATGCATCATTGCCTTCTTCTTCAATGAGCTCTTTAACCTTGCTGGCTGCTGCCTCACTAAAGATAAGTGGACTTGGTATTGCTTCTTCAACTGAACTCATAATTTTATTCCAATTTAGTAATTTATTTATTCGCCCGCTTCTAGTGGATCACCGTGCCCAATAGCCAATGGTGAATCTGCCGGTTCAAGCGAATGAACCAATTTCCCATTCACTTCTGCACCAATCGCCATCTCTATAAGATTATAGTACACATTACCTGTGACTCTTGCCTTTGATGCAAGTTCCACGTGTTCGCTACCGTGTACATCGCCGATAACCACACCATTTAATACAACATAAGGGACACTCACTTCGCCTTCGATTGTTCCACACTCGCTGAGTGATAACATAGAACGACCATCATTTTCAGCGATTACATTACCTTTTATTGTGCCGTCCACATGTAGTCCGCCCGTAAAACGAATATCACCTTGAAGCTCGCTATGTTGTCCCACCAGCGTATCAATACGAGTTGCTTTACGTTTTTTTGATCTTCCGAGCATGCTTTACTCCTTAACTTGTATTAGCAGGCCATTCAAAAATTCTCTTTAAAGATGATTTCTTAGCACCTTTTTGCTTCAGGTCAACCACCACCCTTAATGGCGTGAATCCCTCAGGAAAGTTCAGGTTACCCTCAATTCGTTCAAAGTTCTTAAATTTAATATCACGATTGAGTTTACTACCTGCAGTCACCTGATCCAGAGATAATACCTGAGATCCAGTCTCATTCATTCCTTCAATAGACATATCCATTATCACTTCAATAATTTTATCACTTTTTGCTACATTGGTTAACACAAGCTTGAAATGATAACTTCTCTCCTGCCCGGTAGTTACGATATGAAGCCCTTGAACATTAAGTCCCTTGGAATCAGTTGTTGCGGACATAATACCTTCATAAAACTCTAGTTCACCTTTTAGAGTGTACACCTGGTCCTGAAGTAACTGCATTTCATTTTGTAATCTGGCCGCAGCCTCATTATCTATTTGAGTTGAACGCGCAAGAATAGCCACTTGTTCCCGCAATAGTTTATTTTCCTGCTCAAGACCTTGATTCGCATCCCACAATAGATTTGTGTCTTCATTTTGTGATAATTGATTCTTGATAAAATGCCAGTGACTTAGATCTAATAATATCCATGTAGCAACAGAAATTGTCACACTCAATAACACTACCGCGAGGATGATCTCCATAGGGCGGTGCTTTTTTATCACCAGTCTAGGCATAAATAGTCTCGCGCTAGGGAATAAATGCGGGGATGACCAAACCCGTAGATTCTTCAAGGCCAAGCATAATATTCATATTTTGTATCGCCTGCCCAGCCGCACCTTTAACCAGGTTATCAATCACTGACAGTATCACCGTAGGCTGAGATTTATTTTTAGCTGGGTGCACAGAAATTCGGCATAAATTTGTCGCCCTGACTGAAACAGTATCAGGATGAGAACCTTCAGGCATGACATCAACAAACTGTTCCTCTGCATAATAAGCAGTATAGTACTTTTGTAATTCCAGAGACTGATTAATTGATTTGACATATATTGTAGCAAATATGCCTCGATTCATCGGCACTAAATGTGGCACAAAGGTCAAATTAACACTCGATCCAGAATTTACATTAGTAAGCGTTTGAATAATTTCGGGCAAATGTCTGTGGCCAGCGACAGAGTAAGCCTTAAAAGATTCAGATATTTCAGTAAATTGTGTAGCAAGTGCCGCTTTCCTTCCGGCACCGCTCACACCTGATTTTGCATCAGCAATAATATCTTCAGGATCAATCAAACCGTGTTCGATCAATGGCAATAAAGCCAGCGTAATCGCGGTGGGATAACAACCCGGATTAGCCACCAAACGTGCGTCTTTAATCTGACTTCTATTTAGCTCGGGCAGGCCATATACCGCAATATCAAGTAATTCCGGGCAAGCATGTTTCTCCTGATACCATTGTTCCCATATTGATGGGTTTGTGATTCTAAAATCTGCCGATAGATCAATAATCTTACAGTTTTGATTAAGTAAATTTTGGACATAATGCATTGCGGTCGCATGTGGCGTCGCAAAAAAAACAATATCACACGATTCGAGTTGCTTACTACCATGTTCGACAAACTCCAGATCAATGTGTGAGCGCAAGCCTGGAAAGACAGCCGCAACAGATTTCCCTTTTTCTGAGTTTGAAGTCACTACTTTTAGCTCAACTGCGTCATGTCCAGACAACAATCGCAGTAACTCGATACCTGTATAACCTGTAGCACCAACGATACCAACATTAATCATTTTGTTTACCTAAACCGGTTATAATTTATAAAGTGTGAATCATACGTAGTGGCGGGAAAATAAAAAAGCGGCCGAAGCCGCTTGAATTCGATTTTTATTATTATTTTATGAATTAACTGTCAAAGCAGTAAATTCGAGAAAGAGATTAATGCCAGATGAAATACCTGTCAAGAGTTCGCTATAATCACTCAAAATCTAATATCAACATAAAGTTAACTATCTGTTTTTATTAATTAAATAGATTTATTACGCGCTATGATTGCCATCCGATATAAATTCGGTATGTTGTTAATAATACGATAAGCGAGAAATACTATTATGGATACAATTCATTACATAGCCCTTAGCATGGGCACAGCCTGGGCAAGTGGCATAAATCTATATGCCGCTGTATTTATGCTCGGTTACCTGGGCAGCACCGGTAATGTTGCTTTACCGCCGGAATTGATGCTGGTCACTGATCCACTGGTAATGACAGCAGCGGGATTAATGTACTGTGTCGAATTCTTTGCTGATAAAACACCCGGCGTAGATACTGTCTGGGATAGCGTACACACTTTCATTCGCATTCCACTCGGCGCAGTATTAGCGATGAGTGCGGTGGGCGATACAACGCCTGCTGTTGAACTTGCTGCATTCCTTGTTGGCGGCAGTTTAACGGCAGCGACACACGCAACCAAAGCAGGTGGTCGTGTCATTATCAATTCATCACCCGAACCGGTTAGTAACTGGTTCACTTCTCTTGGGGAAGATTTTTTAGTCATTACTGGCATGTGGGCGGCGGTGACTCACCCATGGATATTTGTTGTTTTTCTCATCTTTTTTATAATATTGATGATCTGGTTACTGCCTAAAATCTGGCGTGGCATTAAATTGATTTTTTCTAAGCTAAGAAATTTTTTTAACGGAAATAGAAATGTTACTGTGCCGACACTTGAATCATCGAGCGAGTCTCGTAATGAATAGTTCATGAAAGCCAAGCTATACCTCCCGCTGACGGTATTATTGCTCTCTCTTGTATCCGGTATTGGTTTTATCATATTTTCCCAGGAACTGACTAAAGTACCCGATATCAGTTTAAACTTTATTGATGGTCGAAAGGTCGACTTTGAAACCTTTAGAGGGAAACCATTACTCGTTACATTCTGGTCAACGACGTGTTCAACTTGTATAAAAGAAATGCCTCATCTAGTTGAGTTGTACAATGAACTTAATAAGGAAGGCTTTGAGATTATAGCTATAGCAATGCCTTATGATCCCCCGAATATGGTAGTGGAGTTGTCGGAAAAGAAGGGAATTACCTATCCTATAGCACTTGATATTGAAGGTTTGGCCATGAAAGCATTTGGGGATGTCAGTTTGACACCGACCAGTTTTTTAATTGATTCGCTAGGTAATATTGTTGAACAAAAGACCGGGGAAATAGATATAAAACAACTTCGTACCAGAATTAAAGAATTACTTAAAACATCAAAAGCTACGATTTCATGACGCACAACAATAATGCTCTGGTTTAAATCCTTACATCTGATTGCAATGGTGACCTGGTTTGCTGGCCTGTTCTATTTGCCGCGCCTGTTCGTTTACCATGCAATGAGTGATGACAAAATAAGTATTGACCGTTTTAAAATCATGGAACGAAAACTTTTTTATGGTATCACCACTCCCGGCGGGGTACTGACTATAGTTTTTGGTCTTTGCACTTTATTTAGCAACGGCTTGTCAGTATATAGTGGACAAATATGGTTACAGATAAAATATGCTCTGGTTTTGTTGTTGGTTTTTTATCATATTTATTGCTGGTTTTTATTACAGGATTTTAAATATGATCGGAATCAACATAGCCATGTCTGGTATCGCTGGTTTAACGAATTCCCGGTATTATTATTGGTCGGCATCATCATTCTCGCGGTCGTTAGACCTTTTTAGATAGACATGGACTAAACTTCAATCATTTCAAAATCTTCTTTTCTCGCACCACACTCAGGGCAAATCCAGTCTGCTGACACATCTTCCCAGCGTGTACCTGGTGCAATATCATCTTCAGGCCAACCCTTTGCTTCATCATAAATAAAACCACAAATAACACACATATATTGCTTCATTGCCTAACGACTCCTTAAATTTTTATTACTTTGATAATTAATGGCTGTGTAGAATACCGTTCTTATGATCAATAGCAATAATCAAAAACCGGTTGTCCTCGTAATTGCAGGCCACGACCCCAGTGGGGGCGCTGGAATTCAAGCGGATATTGAAAGTATCGCGAGTGCGGGTTGTCATGCTGCTACTGTAATTACCTCTTTAACAACTCAAAATACCAGTAAAGTTATTGATATTATCCCGCAAAACCCAGAACCTTTTAGCAAGCAGATAAGATTAATTTTGGAAGATATGGAAGTTGTTGCCTGCAAAATAGGGATGATTGGTAGTATTGAGCTATTACAAGTCATCATCAATGAATTATCCGAGATTGATTTTCCTATCGTACTCGATCCGGTAATGAGTTCGACAACGGGAAGAGCTTTTGCAAATGCAGACCTATGTAAATTAATGCTCACTTCCTTATTACCCATTACTACATTGGTCACCCCAAATAGTCACGAGGCAAAACTACTCACCGGTTCAAAAGACTTGCCAACAGCGGCCAGTAAATTATTAGCTTACGGAACAGACTCGGTATTGATTACCGGAACTCACGAAAATACTGAAGAAGTGATCAATTCTTTATATACTAAAAAAAAACCATCGATCGATTACCACTGGCAGCGATTAGATGAGACCTTTCATGGCTCTGGCTGCACACTTTCTTCTCGAATCGCGGCACTATTAGCATTGAATATTGATTTAATTAGTGCTGTTGAAAAAGCTCAGGACTATACCTGGCAATCATTGAAACAGGGCTTAAAACTTGGCATGGGTCAGGCACAGCCTGATCGTTTTTATAAATAATCCGTATCTATAAAACATGCTTACACAAAACCCAGCCGGTCTCTATGCAATAACTGATTGTTCAACGAACTCGACCACTGATTTACTAAAGAAATCAGAACTCATCCTGAACACCGGCATAGCATTATTTCAATATCGCAATAAGACCGAAGATAAAACACAAAAAAAAGAGCTCGCTCTGCAACTACAAGCTCTGTGTCAGCGCTATAAAACACCTTTTATTGTTAATGATGATCTCGATCTTGCTGCAAGCATTGACGCCGATGGTATCCATCTAGGCAAAAACGATATTGATATCAGTACCGCGAGAAAAAGTATCGGTAAAAAAATAATTGGTGTTTCTTGCTATAACGATATCGAAAGAGCAATAGTTGCTGAAAAATGTGGTGCGGATTATGTTGCATTCGGCTCTTTTTTTCCATCAGCAACAAAACCTGATGCGGTTAAAGCAGACGTTGAATTAATTATTCACTCAAAGAATAAATTAAATATTCCAGTAGTTGCCATAGGCGGCATAACACCGGAAAATGGAAAAGAATTAATCAAAGCAAAAGTTGATTATCTAGCCGTGATTAATGGGCTTTATTCAGCTAATGAAACAGTCATTGCGACACAACGCTACAAAAATTTATTTAAAAATTACGTATAAATTATGGTTGACGAATTATTTAACGCAGCAAAAAAACATATACCGGGCGGAGTCAATTCTCCGGTACGCGCTTTTAAATCAGTATCAGGTACGCCACTCTTTATTAAGCGGGCGTCCGGGCCCTACTTATTTGATAGCGATGATAAACAATATATTGATTATGTTGGTTCATGGGGGCCCATGATTTTAGGCCACGCGCATCCAGAGGTTATTAAAGCCGTTCAGGATACTGCCAACAACGGTCTCAGTTTCGGTGCGCCAACTGAACTTGAAACACAGATGGCGGATAAGATATGTGAATTAATACCGTCCATTGAAAAAGTACGCATGGTGAGTTCGGGAACGGAAGCTGCTATGAGTGCAATTCGACTCGCGCGCGGCTATACCGGTAGAGACAAGATCGTGAAATTTGAAGGCTGTTACCATGGACATGCTGATTCATTACTGGTGAAGGCAGGCTCCGGTGCATTGACTCTCGGTATTCCAACATCACCAGGTGTACCAGCTGATTTGGCAAAGCATACCATCACACTTGCTTTCAATGATCCAGAGCAGGTAAAAACTGTTTTTGCAGACATCGGCGAACAAATTGCAGCCATCATTGTTGAGCCTATTGCAGGCAATATGAATTGTGTACCTGGTGCGCCTGATTTTTTAGAGACCCTGAGAGCGGTATGTACGCAATATCAATCGGTACTGATCTTTGATGAAGTAATGACGGGCTTTCGTGTCGCCCTTGGTGGCGCGCAATCAATCTACAACATCACTCCAGACTTAACTGTGTTAGGCAAGGTGATTGGCGGTGGTATGCCAGTCGGTGCCTTTGGTGGTAAACGAGAGATCA
This sequence comes from Gammaproteobacteria bacterium, assembly GCA_030829985.1. Classification (GTDB taxonomy): domain Bacteria; phylum Pseudomonadota; class Gammaproteobacteria; order Eutrophobiales; family Eutrophobiaceae; genus UBA7359. The sequence continues at coordinate 12,412 of JAURNW010000011.1, forward strand.
TGGATCATATTGCGCCGGACGGCCCGGTCTATCAGGCAGGCACCTTATCCGGCAATCCAATCGCGATGACTGCCGGATTAACAACACTCAACTTGATCTCTGCATCAGGCTTTTTTGAAGCACTTACTGCAAAAACAGAACAGCTTGTAAATGGATTGAAAGAGCAGGCTGATAAAGAAAATATTCCTCTCACTACTAATTATAGCGGCGGCATGTTTGGACTTTTCTTTACCAAAGAAAATAAGGTTTCCTGTTTTGAACATGTAATGAATTGTAATACAGCTCGATTCAATCAGTTCTTTCATGGCATGCTTGATAATGGCGTTTACCTGGCCCCATCTGCATATGAAGCGGGTTTCATTTCTATTAAACATTCACAAGATGATATTGATACCACTATTGATATCGCTAAAAATATATTCAAAAAATTGAACTAAGGGAGAAAACCATGAATAAACTCTTACTTTTGTTAACATTTTCACTATCCTTAATCTTTCTTTCTGCCTGTGCGCCTGAAGTGGGAAGCGAAAAATGGTGTGCGCAAATGAAAGAAAAACCAAAAGGCGACTGGACTGCAAACGAGGCTGCTGACTTCACCAAGCACTGCTTGTTTTAAATCAGAAAGAATATTTTTTCGTTTATGAAGATCAGTTTTCATAAAAAAATAGCTGCATATTTTGGCTATGAATTTACCCGCATTAATAGCAGTATCTATGAAGATCAAACGCTACATACCATAGAGCTGATTGAACGACATGATATTGATCTGGTACTTGATGTGGGAGCAAATATGGGACAGTTCAGTATTGAACTGCGTGATGCTGGTTATACTGGTCAGATAATTTCATTTGAACCAATAATAGAATGCTATAAGCATTTAACCGCAATAGCCGATGATAAATGGCGCGTCGAAAATTATGCGCTGGGTGATGTAAATACGACGGAAACTATTAACATTTCTAATAAAACAGTCTTTTCGTCAATTCTTAATACCAATGAGTTTGGAAAATCTAATTTTTCTGATTCCATAAAAGTTGTTAATAAGCAGACGATACAAATTAAAAGACTAGATGATGCAATTAAAAAACTTGTTAACAATCTCAACAAGAAAAGTATATTCTTGAAACTGGATACGCAAGGCTACGATGAACGAGTCATCCAGGGCGCGACTGATACATTACCGCACGTCCATCTACTCCAGACTGAAGTCTCGTGCAAAGCAATCTATGATGACACGCCAGCCTATCATGAAACATTAAAAAAACTGTCAATTGCAGGGTTTAATATAACCGGTATGTTTCCTATAGCACATGACCCCAATACAATGGAACTACTTGAGTTTGATTGCATTTTAATCAATTCATCTAAATAATTTGTTGACCCCTCTTAGGCAATAGATTCTAAATACTAAAACTTCCTTCTCAATGCACACATCAAACCTGTAAGGTTTTTAGTTGCTTCTTCATTTCGGTTGCGGCCATTGCGTATCCACCATCTGCGCCATCAACAAAATGGAAGTGCTCCCCTGAACGATCATTAATCATACAGGTGACAAGCGCTGAATCTGACGCATGGATACCGTAAACACATTCGCCTTTTTCATAACGCTGTTTAAGGTAGCCCTGTAATTCAATTCTTTGCTCTTGTGTTCCTGATATAACCTCACGTAATACTCCATCAAATTTCTTGAAATCTGTGTTTCTAACCAGATCGTTTTTATAGTTCCCCCAGTTAACACCACTGATATTTAATTTGAAAGTCATAAAAACCCATCCAATTAAATTTTGAAATCGAATTTTAATCCAGTATTTAATCAAATCAATTTGATCAAGCAAATAGGTATTCACTTTTAATTCATGACTTAATTGAGTGTTATTCATTGTCAAATGCAGTGCATCAGCCTGAACAGGACTACACGATTCATCATTGCCATAAATTTGACTAATTTTTTTTATAATTTCATCATAAACAATAGCTTGGGCTTCCATAGAAGATGATAATGCCTTAACAATCAATGAAATTGTTTCTCCATGTTGGCTATAAACCTGATCCCAACGACATTCTAAACCTGAATAATCAGCGGCGATGTTATTCGAAATTTCATTCAGGTTGTATATTTTTCCTTTTTCCTCATCTTTAATTAAATTTTCCGCATACTCTACGCCACCACCAGCAAAAGCAGTTTGAATGTAAAACTTTGACATTCGGTGTCGTGTAATCAGAACCTCATACCCTTCATTAAGCACATCGCTTACGGGAATCACTCCTACTCTCAACGTTAGACCAAACTGCTTTTCAGCCATTTCTCTTGTCGAAATTAGTGCTTGTTTGACTTTTATCAAAACAGTTGGAGGTATGCATATCGTTGCCCCATCACCACCAAAAATATAGGGCAGCAATAATGGTTTAGTTGAATTACGCACGGAAGTTATTACAGAGACTCCAACAATATTAACTGACTTGTATAAACCTTTTTCAATAGCGATGGTAGAGTTTTTCACATCCGCAGCAACGATGTACCAATCTGAAGGAATTTTCGTATAACTGGATAGATCGGATACCACTGAAAAGTTATCAAAAACTGTTAAGTCTGAATAAAATTTTTCAGTTCCCATATCCGACCTAACTATAAAATTTAGCTTATATTTATATAACTATACAAGTAAGGCTATAACCAGAACTTAATACCCAATAGGGAAGACTGAAAGTATTGGTTAAATCCAGCTCTAATAACTGTCTATTATTAACATGTAATATCGCAGTATCTTGCACAAATGAATTTGATATCAGATCCCAAAATACGCTTATATAGTTCATACAATATGAAATAATATTCCACGGAGAAACATCAACAACATCGATAGCGATGCCAGCGTAATAACAGGCCTGTGTTAACATGGAACCACTTGAATCTATAATCGCAATGGCAACACCACTGCCAACAAGCAATGGTAAATACACAGCGCTTAATAACCAACCTAATAAATCACCGAGCGGAATCCAACCAACAGGAGAAATAATATCCGTAGTCCAGTCAAGAAAGCGGTGCATGGCGACAATGCCATTATTAAATAACCACATGGCTGGTATAAACCAGAGCACAAAGTATTTAAGCACGCTATAACGTAACAACATAAAAAAGAAATATTGCAATACAAGCGCTATGCCCATAACAACACTAATTGAAACCCAACTAATGACCGATACAGTAGACCAACGAGCAGAAGTAAACCAGACAAGACCTTCGCGATAAATAAGCAACAACCCAATAACAAGCAAGCAACCAGTAATCATAAGACCATAATTTATTCGCTGCTCACGTTGTTCCTGTTTATCCATTTAAATATTGACCAAATCAGAAAAACTGAACCGAACCAGACACCGTAACGGTTATCTTACTCGTACCAGCATCAACAGCCGGTGCGCTCTTGCTATCCATGGCCATCATTCTGCTTTCGGCATAGATTGGCGGAGAGTGCCCCCCCTCCACTATTAATATGTAAATTAACAATACGCACATTTTTTTCCTCCATGTGTTTTTTTACTAACTCCACACGTTGTTTAAATGACACCATGGCTTCTTCAATTAATTCATTTTCATATTGTACTTGTGTCTCTCTGGTCGGACTGAATCGCATATTTTTGACCTGTAATCGTTCCTGTAATTTTCCAACCAGACCTGACAATTTAGTGACATTGATACTCTTTAGTTCCAATTGTTGAATTGCACGCCATCCAATAACTGTGCGCTTATCATATACCGGATATGTATTATAGGACTGCGTACTCGTATTAATATCATTATATTGAGCTGCTACTTTCAATGCCCAGTCCATATCCTGATTAACTTTATTGGCAATTTTTGCTGCGTCCTTACCTTCTTCTTCTACGGCAAGCACTACTGTCAATTGGTTATTAGGAATTTCACGCTCTGCTTGTGCTTGCAGATTCACCTGATTGAATAATGGTTCATTATCATGCGCATGAACGGAAATAGGGGAAAAAACAAATAACAGAACGATAGCAAGAAATCTATAAACTCTCATTTAGCGATCCTCCTTAAAAAATCTAAACCTCAATATCTTTAATCTAGAAATAATTAAGCAATAACCTATAATTATTTACACAAGTTTATTAGTTGCGACCACAACCCCATCTTCGTCAGCATAAATATAATCACCGGGTTTAATTGTCACGTCAGCAAAAGTCACTGTTACATCACGTTCGCCAGCTCCTTTCTTAACACTTTTACGCGGATTTGTATTTAATGCCTTAACACCAATATTCATATTGCTCATTACGGCTGAATCACGAATACAACCATAAACAATAACACCTGCCCATTTATTAGCTACGCCTAATTCAGCCAACATATCGCCTAGCAATGCACAACGCAAAGAACCTCCACCCTCAACAACAAGCACCTTATTATCACCGGCCTCTTCTAATGCGGATCTTACTAAAGAGTTATCTTCAAAGACCTTGACAGTTGATGCTGGCCCTGAGAATTTCTTTTTACCGCCATAATCATTAAACATTGGCGTCGCAATTTGAAGTTTCTCTTCATGTTCATCATATAAATCAGCTGTCGCAAAACTCATAATAGTATTCCTCTTATTTATTATTTAGTCTTGTATAAAATTCTGGTCTGCGGTCATCAAACAAATTATTATGTTTCGTTATCATTTTATTATTTGCTTCTTCTGGTTCAATCTCTGTTATGTATAATGCATCGCGTTGTGATGCTGAACGATGTAATAGCTTACCATCAGGCGCAACAATTTGACTCTTACCAGTAAACTTTAAACTCCCTTGAGGACGCTTATCTGTACCATAGCGATTAGCAGTTATTGCAAATACTTTGTTTTCTATAGATCTGGAAATCATTGTCTGCTGACAATAAGTTAAAACAAGGTTTGATGGTTGACAAATAATCTGCGCACCCTGTATTGCTAATGTACGCGTTACTTCAGGGAATACCCAGTCAAAACAAATCATTATGCCAATCTTTACACCATTAATATCGTTGACAATAAACGGAGTATCACCTTGGTCAAAACAAAATTTTTCTTCATTAAATAGATGTATTTTCCTGTAGACATGCTCAATCCCATCTGGTCCAATTAGCGCGGCACTGTTATAACATTGTTTATCGCGCTTCTCCGCGAAACCTAGCACCAGATGTATATTATTTTTACTTGCAAGATTAACCAGTGAGTCTATACGTTTACTATTATCAGGATCTTCAGCATATTTTAATGACTCATCTTTATCTTTAAAGTAATAAGCTGTTAATGCAAGTTCCGGCAATACAATTAAATCTGCCTCTACGTTTTGTAAGGCATGTAGAATCTTCTGGCAATTCTGTTCCGGTTTGCCAAATAGGGGGCGGAATTGATAATAGCCAACTTTCATAGTGTATAAATTACTTTTTAACGGGTCTCTTCCAACCAGGAAGAGTTTTTTGAGTAGTACGACTAATTGCCAACTCATTTTGGCCAACATCTTTAGTCACTGTTGTACCAGCTGCAATGGTTGCACCATCATGAACATTAACCGGTGCAATCAACTGCACATCTGAACCAACAAAAACATTATCACCAATAATTGTTTGATGCTTATATGCGCCATCGTAATTACAGGTAATCGTTCCTGCGCCAATATTACTTTCCGTTCCAACATGGCTATCACCCATGTATGTCAGGTGATTAACTTTGCTACCTTTACCAATATCTGTTTTTTTGAGTTCAACAAAATTACCAATATGCACATCTTCATCTAATGTTGTCTCAGGACGTATGCGTGCGAATGGACCTATATTGCAACCATTACCAATGACTGCATTATCAATCATCGTATTAGGAAGAATGTTAACGTTGTCTGCAATAATTGTATCCTTGATATAACAATTGGCTCCAATAGTAACGTTGTTGCCAAGCTTTACCCTGCCTTCAATGATCACATTAATATCAATTTCATTATCACGACCAATCTCCAACTCACCTCTACAATCAAATCGCGATGGATCACACAAGCCTACTCCTCTATGCATTAGATGGTGTGCCTGAACGAGTTGAAAATACCGTTCTGCTTCTGCTAATTGGGCTCGGTTATTGATGCCTTTAACTTCAATACCGGATTCTGCCAAGACTGGAGTGATTTTGATTTTATCGCTAACTGCTTTTTCTACAATATCAGTTAAATAATATTCATTTTGCTTGTTGTCATTACCAAGTGCGTTTACCCACTGCTTCAATAAATCGGCTTTGACGACCATAAAACCGGTATTAATTTCACATATATTTTTTTGCGCATCTGACGCATCTTTTTCTTCAACAATAGCAATTATATTTTCACTATCATCACGAATAATACGCCCATACCCTTGAGGATTTTCAATGTACGTCGTGAGCAAAGAAAAACCGGATTCCGAAGCAGCATCCACTAAAATTTTAAGACTTTCCTCTGTAATCAAAGGTACATCACCGTAGAGGATCAATACATTATCTACATCTGGGATATCTGGTAAGGCCTGTTGGACGGCATGTCCTGTACCAAGTTGTTGTTCCTGCTTAACCCAAGACACCTGAAAATCCTGCAATGAATCAGGAACATCTTCGCCACCATGACCATAAACGATATAAATATCACGGTGAACCAGAGCCATTGCTGTGTCATACACATGTTTAAGTAAAGGTTTCCCTGCCAGTGTATGGAGCACCTTGGGCTTGTCTGAGTACATTCTCGTGCCCTGCCCCGCAGCCAATATGACGATACAAAGACCCATTTATAAATTCCTCATATATAGAGTATAAATAATTTATCTAGAAATGATTATATCCGTGCTGTCGATTCGGATATAGGTTTGATTTAACGTGGTGAAGAATCACCACGTTAATATGTGACTGGGTTATCGGCCGGAACGTTTACGTAATCTTTGTATCGTTTGTAACTGTGCGGCGGTTTCAGCCAATTGAGCTCGAGCCTTGGCATAATCAATTGCTTCGCCTTTTTCATGGAAAGCGTTTTCAGCTTCTTCTTTAGCCTTCATGATCGCAGCTTCATCCAGATCTTCTGCGCGTTGTGCTGTATCTGAAAGTACAGTAACAACCTTAGGTTGAACTTCCAACATACCACCTGAAACGTAAAATGCAGATTCATTACCTTCAGTATCCTGAACACGTACTTCACCAGGACCCATCTTGGTCACTAATGGAGCATGCCCTGGTGCGATACCGACTTCGCCTAATTCAGCTGGCGCAAATACCATATGAGCCTCACCCGAATAAATCTCGTGTTCAGCACTCACGATATCGACATGAATTGTATCTGTCATGATTTTCTCAATACCTTATAGTGTTTTTGCTTTCTCAAGCGCCTGATCGATAGTTCCTACATTGTAAAATGCTTGTTCAGGAATATCATCGTAATCACCGGCAATAATACCCTTGAATCCACGTAATGTTTCTTTCAGAGTTACAAATTCACCATCCTGACCAGTAAATACTTTCGCAACAAAGTATGGCTGAGTAAGGAAACGTTGAATCTTACGTGCTCGTGCAACAGCCAACTTATCTTCTTCAGATAATTCGTCCATACCAAGAATCGCAATAATATCGCGTAATTCCTTGTAACGTTGCAGAGTGTTTTGTACACCACGAGCAATATCATAATGTTCTTGACCAACAACCAATGGATCCAACTGACGACTGGTGGAATCCAATGGGTCAATAGCAGGGTATAAACCAAGCTCTGCAATCTGTCGAGAAAGTACAACGGTAGAATCCAAATGCGCAAAGGTTGTTGCAGGAGATGGATCGGTCAAATCGTCCGCAGGTACATAAACTGCCTGTATCGAAGTAATTGATCCGGTTTTAGTTGAGGTAATACGTTCCTGTAACTTACCCATTTCCTCAGCAAGTGTTGGCTGATAACCCACAGCAGATGGCATACGTCCCAATAATGCTGAACATTCAACACCTGCAAGGGTAAAACGATAGATGTTATCAATGAACAATAATACATCACGACCTTCTTCACGGAATTTTTCAGCCAGCGTTAAACCGGTCAACGCAACACGAAGACGGTTACCAGGTGGCTCATTCATTTGACCATAGACCATAGATACTTTAGATCTTTCAAAATCCTCTACATTAACAACGCCAGACTCCTGCATTTCATAGTAGAAGTCATTACCCTCACGAGTACGTTCACCTACACCGGCAAATACTGAAAGACCTGAGTGTTGTGTTGCGATGTTATTAATCAATTCCATCATGTTCACAGTCTTACCAACACCAGCACCACCAAACAGTCCAACTTTACCGCCCTTGGCAAAAGGGATAATCAAGTCGATAACTTTAACGCCGGTTTCCAGTAATTCTGTAGACGGACTTAGTTCTGTAAATTTAGGTGCATCACGATGGATAACCATACGTTCGTCAGTTTCAATTGGACCTACTTCATCAATAGGTTCACCCAACACGTTCATAATACGACCGAGGGTTTTGGTTCCAACAGGGATAGAAATTGCTTCACCTGTATTGTTTACTTTCAAACCGCGCTGCAAGCCATCAGTAGAACCTAGAGCAATTGTTCTAACAACGCCATCACCCAATTGCTGCTGAACTTCAAGAGTAGTATTAATACCTTCTCCTTCAACTTTCAACGCATCATAAATTTTAGGTATAGCATCGCTTGGAAACTCAACGTCCAATACAGCACCAATAATTTGTACGATCTTTCCAGAACTCATCGTTTTCGTTCCTCGTGTATTTTTTCTAAATATCTCAATTAAAAATTTTCTTAAACTATACCGCAGCAGCACCAGCTACAATTTCAGAGAGTTCCTGAGTTATTGCCGCTTGTCTTGCCTTGTTATAAATTAATTGCAATTCGTCAATCAAATCACCTGCATTATCGGAAGCACTCTTCATCGCTACCATACGTGCAGACATTTCACAGGCAATGTTTTCTACAACACCCGTGTAAACTTGTGATTCGATATATCTTGTTAACAACTGGTCTAACACTTCTTCGGCATCAGGCTCATACAAATAATCCCAGTGATGCCCATAATCTTCATTTTCTATTGGCTTACCTGGAATCAACTGTTCCAGATGTGGTTTTTGCACTATTGAGTTCACAAACTTATTTGAAACAAGATGTAACTCGTCAATGCTGCCTTCTTTAAAATTGTTCAGCATGATCATTACCGTACCAATCAATTCATCGAGACTGGGTTCATCACCAATATGCGTAACCTGACCGCTAATTTTGGCACCAATAGACCCAAAAAAACCGGCCGCTTTACTACCAATAATACATAACTCAACTTCCTTGCCTTCGCCTTCCCATGCGCCGATTTGTCTCAATAACATACGAAACATATTTGCATTCAAACCACCGCATAAGCCACGGTCTGTAGAGACGACAATTAAACCTATACGTTTAACTTCGTCACGAGCAATCGTATAAGGATGTTTGTACTCAGGATTAGCATGTGCCAAATGAGAAATAACATTACGAATTTTTTCAGCATAAGGACGGGCAGCATTCATGCGATCCTGCGCTTTACGCATTTTACTCGCAGCAACCATTTCCATTGCTTTAGTGATCTTCTGAGTGTTCTTTACACTCGCGATCTTGGTTCGTATTTCTTTTCCACCTGCCATGATTATTTAGTCCTAGTTTGTTTCTTACCAAGTACCACTTTCTTTAAATTTGCCAATGGCATCTTTCAAACCGTTTTCAATTTCATCATTATAATTACCTTCCGAACCAATCTTATCCATTAATGCAGATTGATCGCTCTTCATGTAATTATGGAGTGCCTCTTCAAATGCACCGATTTTTTCCAGTTCAACATCGTCCATGAAATCATTTTCAACTGCGAAAAGACTGACGCCCATTTCAGCAACATTAAGTGGTGAATATTGTTTCTGTTTCATCAATTCCATTACACGCTGTCCACGCTGTAATTGCTTACGTGTCGCTTCATCAAGATCAGACGCAAACTGTGCGAATGCTGCTAATTCACGATACTGCGCTAATGCCAAACGAATACCACCACCTAATTTCTTGATGATTTTAGTTTGAGCGGCACCACCCACACGTGATACTGATAAACCAGCGTTAATAGCAGGACGGAAACCAGAATTAAATAAATCACTTTCCAGAAAGATCTGACCATCTGTAATCGAGATAACATTGGTCGGAACGAATGCCGATACGTCACCAGCTTGTGTTTCAATAATAGGTAATGCCGTTAATGAACCGGTTTTACCTTTGACTTTACCGTTAGTGAGTTTCTCTACGTAATCTGCATTAATACGTGAGGCGCGTTCTAATAAACGGGAATGGAGATAGAAAACATCACCAGGATACGCTTCACGACCTGGCGGACGTTTTAACAACAGAGACATTTGACGATAAGCCCAGGCTTGCTTGGTTAAATCATCATAAATGATCAGTGCATCTTCGCCCTTATCACGGAAATATTCGCCCATCGCACAACCTGAATAAGGTGCAGCGTACTGCATGGCCGCTGATTCAGAAGCGGTAGCAGCAACAATAATCGTATGTTCCAATGCACCGTGTTCTTCTAACTTACGAATCACAACATTTATTGAAGAAGCCTTCTGTCCGATAGCCACATAGATACATTTAACACCAGTACCTTTCTGATTAATGATAGCGTCGATAGCAACAGCAGTTTTACCTGTTTGGCGGTCACCAATAATTAACTCACGTTGACCACGGCCAACTGGCACCATCGCATCGATTGATTTCAAACCTGTTTGAACAGGCTGGTCAACTGACTTTCTGGCAATAACACCGGGAGCAATCTTCTCAATTGGAGAGCTTTCCGTCGTATTGATTTCACCTTTACCATCAATCGGATTACCTAGTGCGTCGACAACACGACCCAATAGTGCTTCACCAACAGGAACTTCAAGAATACGTTTGGTACATTTAACAACATCGCCTTCAGAGATGTTTTCGTAACTACCTAAAATTACGGCACCGACAGAATCTCTTTCCAGATTAAGTGCCAAGCCATACGTATTACCCGGGAATTCGATCATCTCCCCCTGCATTACATCGCTTAAACCATGAATTCTGGCAACACCATCCGCAAGACTAACTACCGTACCTTCGGTACGTGCTTCGGCATCAAGATCCATTGACTGGATTTTCTTTTTAATCAGATCACTAATTTCAGTTGCACTGATAGACATAAGTCTTTCCTCTATTTAATAACTATTGCGCAAATATATTGTTTAATTCTTTTAAACGCCCTCTTAAAGAAGCATCTATAACTGAATCGCCGGCTCGAATGATGACGCCACCAATCAAGTCTATGTCTTCTTCAGTATTAACACTTATCTTCTTTCCGAGTCGTTTGGAAATCGCATCAGAGATAGTATTTACCTGTCCATCATCTAATGTATAAGCAGAGATCACATCAACTTCGCTAATCCCTTCTGCAGCAGCTCGTTTCAGTTCAAACAGTTTAAAAATATCTGCAACAAGGCTAATGCGCTCGGCATCGACCAGTATGCTGACAAAGTTTTTACCTGTTTGACTCAGTTTGTCGCCACAAATATCAACGATAAACAGTGTTAGTTGCTCGCTTGTTAATTTGGGGTTACTAATAACACCATGCATATGGTCATCAGAAACAACCGCACTTAACAATTTCAACATGTCCGACCAATCACTCAACTTCCCTTCTTCAAGAGCTTGTGCGAATGCTGCTTCAGCATAAGGTCTGGCAATTGTTGCTTTTTCTAACATCTAATCGTTCCTGTTGTGATGGCTTATAGCTGCTGACTAACCTTTTCAAGAACATCATTGTGAGCAGCGCGATCAACTTCCTTCATCAGGATTTGTTCGGCACCCGCAATAGCTAAGGCCGCAACTTGCGTCCTCAATTCCTGTCTGGCTTTTTCTTTCTCTTGTTCAATCTCGCTCAGCGCACTGTCTTTGATGCGAGAGGCTTCTGCTTTTGCATCGTCTTTCGCCTCTTCAACTATTTCATCATGACGCTTTTGTGCCTGTGAGATAATTTTTGCTGCCTGCTCTTTGCCTTTTTCTATCTCAACAGCAGATTTTTCCTTCGCTTCTGCAAAGTCTTTTTGACCTTGCTCTGCGGCGGCTAATCCATCTGCAATTCGCGTTTCACGCTCTTCCATTTGCTTTAGCAACATCGGCCAAACAAATTTCATCGTAAACCAAACGAAGATAGCAAAAGTTACAAGCTGACCTAGTAAGGTTGCATTAAAATTCACTTAAATCACCTTTTATATCTGGATGACTATATAAAGCCATAAATAATGATTTATTAACCAGCCTGGAGCGTGGCAATAAAAGGACTCGCCAAGGTAAACCACATTCCGATACCAATACCGATCATGGTTACCGCATCAACAAGGCCTGCAACCAGAAACATCTTACCTTGAAGCATTGGAGCTAATTCAGGTTGACGCGCTGCGCCTTCCAGAAATTTACCGCCCAATAAACCAAAGCCGATTGCTGTACCAAATGCGCCCATACCCAGTACGATTAAGACACCCAATGACGTAAATGCCAAAATAGTTTCCATTTTTTCCTCCAGAGGATTTTACTTAAAAATTAAAATTAGTGATGTTCATGTGCCATTGATAAATAAACAATGGTTAACATCATGAAAACAAACGCTTGTAACAATACGATTAATATATGAAACACTGCCCAAACGAACTGTAACGCGCCACCAAAAAATGTACCCATATAAAATGGTAATGCGGAACCTATTAAAGTGGCGATCAATAAGAAAATCAGTTCTCCCGCGTATAGGTTACCGAATAATCGCAGGGCTAATGAAACCGGCTTAGCTAATAAACCAATGCCTTCTAGAATCAGATTAAAAGGGATCATGTACTTGCCGAATGGTTGTAGCGCAAGTTCACCAACAAAGCCGCCTACACCCTTCATTTTAATACTGTAATAGATAATCAGTATAAATACGCCAAGCGATAAACCAAAAGTGATATTAGGGTCAGTTGTTGGAACAACCTTGAAATAGAGATGTTCATTACCAGTAATGAATTGTGCCATCAGTGGCAACAGGTCAACCGGAACGATATCCATGGTATTCATTAACGTAATCCAGACGAATATCGTCAAGGCTAAAGGTCCTATCAAAGGATTTTTAACGGACATTATATCGTTAACATTTTTGTTAACGAATTCAACAATCATTTCGATTAGATTAGTAAAGCCGCTAGGTGCACCGCTTTGTGATTTTTTCGCAACGCGATGAAATAGAAAACAGAAAACGATACCGAGGAAAATAGACCATCCCATTGTATCAACATTAAGTGACCAGAACCCCATATCAAGGGCTTCCTGAGGACTATGGGCGAACGTCCAGCTAGAATGATCCAGAGTATGACCACCGGCTCTTTCATAGCCTTCAGGTAATTTACCGAATACCAGATTTTGCAAATGATGCTGGAGGTATGAATTCGATGTGAGTTCTGTTCCGGATGCCATTTAAATCATTCTCAAAAATTTTATTTATTGTTTATTTGTCAAAACCGCCAGGCCCGTTAGATTTATCAATAACACGAATCCATAACTAACGAACATTAAACCAATATTCAGTGACTCAACCATCATGATTGAAACTGCAAATATCACGATTGTTGTGACAATCTTTATTGCCTCACCAATAATAAACCAGGCTAATACCTTACCGCCCGAGCTTGCCGTCGATGTCCCTAAAGAGAACATAATAAAAAGGATGTTAGGCACAATGAAAGCCAAACCACCCAAAACTACTGAATAAGTATATTCAATACTGGCAAACGCAAAAAAAAGAAGCCCAACCAGCGTGACCATGGCAGCTTCTACTATCAATAACCTATTTGCAGTGGAGCGAGTTGTTATTATTTGTTCCGTTCCCGCCAATCACTCTACCCCACAATAATCGCGGTCTATTTTAATGGCTAAAATTAATAGCGCCAGTAATAAATCGCTGTTTTTTCATTTCCGCTCTACCCTGAGGGAGGGCAAGTATAAAGACCCATTGGACAATGATCAATCGTTGCACCGCACAATTTTGTAGATTTCGGACAAAACTGATCTCTTTGTCAATTTCTCTGCAAGCTACAACTCTGGTTTTTGTAATGACCTTTAATCAGTAATAATGACCAATTACTTATGAGAATTATTTGATATGGTTCAACAATCCGTCTAATTCATCAAGGGAATTGTAATGAATTTCGAGCTTACCTCGACCATTTGCCTGATGGTTTATAGCCACACTGGTACCCAGTTTCTCAGACAAATCATTTTCTAGTTTACTGATATTAGGGTCTCTCGCGGTCTTTTTTGCTTTAGCCGGTTTATCTTTATTAGATAACTGTTGCACCAGACTTTCTGTCGCCCTGACTGATAACCCTTGTTTGACTACCTTTCTCGCGATTTCAACTTGTGTGATTTTAGCCAATGTCAACAAGGCCCGTGCATGCCCCATATCGATCTGGCGTACTTCCAACATTTTTTTAACGTCTTCATCCAAATCGAGCAAGCGCAGCAAATTAGTCACCGCTGAACGTGAACGACCTACCGCTTCAGCAATTTCATCATGAGTCATTTCAAATTCATTGATTAGTCGTTCCAGAGCACGTGCCTCTTCTATCGCATTCAAATCCTGACGTTGAATATTCTCAATCAGTGCCAGGCACATCGCCGTCTGATCACTTACATCTTTAATTATGACCGGCACATCTTGCATACCGGCAATCTGCGCAGCACGCCAACGGCGTTCTCCAGCAACAATCTCGTAAGAATCCTTGGCTTTTAAAGGGCGTACTACTATAGGCTGGACCATGCCTTGTGCGCGTAATGAGTCAGCCAATTCATCAAGCGCCGTTTGATCAAAATTCTGTCTAGGCTGATATTGCCCGCGTTGAATAAGGTCAACACCTAGCATTTGCAATGAGCCATCGTTACTTGAAACTGACTTGATTTCTTTATGGGTCCCTAGCAAGGCGTCAAGCCCTTTTCCCAATCCACGTTTTTTTAAAACCATATGCTTAATTTCATTAATTTTTTAAATTGCCGGGACACTACTAACCAAACCTTCTCGCCGTAGCATCTCACCAGCCAATGCCAGATAAGCAACAGCGCCGGAGGATGTTTTGTCATAGGACAATGCTGCGAGTCCATGACTTGGTGCTTCAGCTAACCGGACATTTCGAGGAATTATGGTGCGATAAACCTTTTCGCCAAAATGTTCCAGTAACTGCGCTGAAACCTCGGTAGCAAGATTATTACGCGGGTCATACATTGTGCGTAACAAACCTTCTATCTTTAGATCAGGATTGAGGTATTTTCGGATTTTTTCTATTGTTGCCAATAAGGCAGTCAGTCCTTCAAGCGCATAATACTCACATTGCATAGGAATCATAACTGAGTTGGCTGCGACCAGCGCATTGACCGTCAACATGTTTAAAGAAGGAGGGCAGTCTATAAAAATAAACTCATAATCGTCCTGAACAGGCTCAAGCGCTGTTCTTAATCTTATCTCTCTTGCCATTTCATCCAATAACGACACTTCAGCGCCGGTCAAATCTGCATTAGTCGGTATCAGGTCATATTTGCTTTCAGGTGATTTAACAATGATATCTCTTGCTGTTTTATCACCCATCAATAAATCATAACTGGAAATTTCGAGTTGCTGCTTATCTATACCACTACCCATCGTGGCATTACCCTGTGGGTCGAGATCAACCAATAGGACCTTTCGTTTTGTGGCCGCGAGTGACGCAGCAAGGTTTACGCTCGTTGTCGTTTTACCAACACCACCTTTCTGGTTCGCTATTGCAATAATCTTGGACATTTTATATTGGATGTTAACTGTGTAATCACGTTACGGATTTAAAGATGTACTCTATCATACTGCTACTTACGTGCCATACGCTAAAAAAATCACCCTGCTCGTCTTATCTGAACCAATTTTGCCGACGAATCTTCATTATCAATCGCTATATCATTAATCTTTATAATAAATTCCTGTGTCTCAGATTCCTCTAACTCAGCCTCAATCGTTTTTCCTTTCATCGCTAACAATTGATTGTCTTTCGTAATGAGATGTTGAGCGAACTTAAGCATGCGATTTATTGGTGCAAACGCACGACAAATTATCGTATTAAACTCACTATCCGGTATAAAATCTTCAACCCTCGAATGAACTACCTCTACATTATTAATATGCAGTTCTGCTTTTACATGTTGCAGGAAACGTATTTTTTTTTGATTGCTATCAAGCAGAGTCCATTCCGTGTCTGGTAGCGCCATCGCCAAAATCAAGCCGGGTAACCCAGCCCCTGTTCCAATATCCAGGCAACATTTTCCTTCTATGAAGGATAAAACAGATAATGAGTCCAACACATGTCGTGATAACATTTGTTCCGGTTGCTTCAGCGCCGTCAGGTTATAGGCCTGATTCCATTTATGCAGTAACTCAATATATTTGAGGTATTGATTACAGGGTTGTTGCGCTGGATCAAGGCCCAGGCTTTCAAGACCAGCCGTTAACAGATCCTGCATAGAGATGACTCTTATTCAGGCACTACGTTGAAGCAACATGGTTTGCTTCTTGAGATGCACGCGCAACAAAGAAATAGCCGCAGGGGTAATACCTTGAATACGTGCTGCTTGTCCAAGATTAATCGGACGATGTTTAGATAACTTCTCAATAACTTCCGACGATAATCCTCTCACTTGTTGATAGTCGATACTCTCTGGCAATACCGACTCTTCATGACGCCGGTTACGATCGATTTCTTCTTCCTGTCGTTGTATATAGCCAGAATATTTAACTTGTATCTCAACCTGTTCAGCAACCTTGGGGTCGATACCCTCAACGGCAATATCAGGTAATCTTGAAATGTCGCTATAGGTAATTTCCGGTCGTCTCAATAATTGTAATAAATTAACATCTTTGCGCATCGGTTGACCCAGCACACGTTCAGTATCTTCAACTGAAAGTTTGGGCGAACCTACCCAGATTTTTTCTAGGCGTGCCGACTCTTGAATAATTGCATCACGCTTTTCACTGAATAAGCGCCAGCGATGATCATCAATCAGTCCCAGACTTCGCGCTTGTTCAGTTAAACGCAAATCAGCATTGTCTTCACGTAACATGAGTCGATATTCAGCGCGACTGGTAAACATACGATAGGGCTCGGTTGTACCCATGGTAATCAAGTCATCAACCAGAACACCAAGATAAGCCTCGTCCCTGCGTGGGAACCAGGGCTCTTTATCCTGAACGCGTAATGCTGCATTCATCCCTGCTAATAAACCCTGTGCTGCGGCTTCTTCATAACCAGTCGTGCCATTAATCTGTCCGGCGAAGAAAAGACCTTTAATAAAACGTGTTTCCAACCAGGGCGATAATTCACGTGGGTCAAAAAAATCATATTCAATGGCATAACCCGGGCGCGTGATATGTGCATTCTCAAAACCTTTAATCGATCGCACCAGACCCATCTGGACGTCATAGGGTAACGACGTCGAAATACCATTGGGATAAACCTCATTCGTATTCAAACCTTCAGGTTCAATAAAGATCTGGTGCGCATCTTTATCAGCAAAACGCATGACCTTATCTTCGACCGAAGGACAGTAGCGCGGACCGGTTCCTTCAATATTGCCGTTATACATTGGCGAACGATCTAAACCGCTACGGATGATGTCGTGGGTTTGTTCATTAGTATAGGTAATATGACAAGACACTTGATGTGGATGTTGGCTAGCATCACCAATATAAGAAAATACTGGAACCGGATCATCACCGGGTTGCGCTTGCAGTTGACTGTAATCGATCGTCTTGCCATCGATACGCGGTGGCGTACCGGTTTTTAAGCGGCCCACTGTGAACGGTAATTCACGTAAACGATTCGCAAGCGCAATAGACGGTGGATCACCCGCCCTGCCACCAGCATGATTTGTTTCACCAATATGAATCTTACCACCCAGAAATGTGCCGACGGTTAATACCACCGTTGGTGCCATAAACCGTAATCCTGCCTGAGTAATAACGCCTTTGACCTGTTCACCTTCAACAATGAGATCATCGACAGCTTGCTGGAATATGAGTAAGTTTTCCTGATTTTCGAGTGCTGGTCTTACAAACTGCCTATATAAGGTCCGGTCAATCTGGGCACGTGTAGCTCGTACTGCCGGACCTTTACGAGAATTCAGCATTCGAAACTGGATACCACTGTGGTCGGCAGCCGTGGCCATTAAACCACCCATGGCATCGATCTCTTTAACAAGATGGCCCTTGCCAATTCCACCTATCGCTGGATTGCAAGACATCTGTCCCAGGGTATCTACACTGTGTGTCAATAATAAGGTACGTGCGCCCATACGTGCCGACGCCATAGCGGCCTCGGTACCGGCATGACCACCACCAACGATAATGACATCAAATGTTTGCGAATATGTATTCATAAGGCCGCTTATTGTAGCGATTGCCGGTAATAATGTAAGACTAGCGCATGAAATAAGTACGGTTAAAGCGCATCCAGAACAAATTGAGGAAGGGCTGCGCAGGCTTTGTGGATATCGGCATTATAGTATTTAGTCGGAAACGGCTTATGTCTGGCTATTTGTTCTCGAAAATCACCGAATTTTTGTCCTTTTCGCGCCTGTGTTGCTGTCCACCAACCGGAAGGGTAAGTGGTTAATGGAAACTGAATAGTCTGGATCTGGACGAAATCTGCTTTTTGCATCTCATTTCGCATATCGACGATCAGATTAAGATCAAGCAATGGTGACTCGCTTTGTGCGACAACAATGCCACCTTCACGTAAGGCGTTCAGACAGTCTCGATAAAATGGTTCTGTAAACAAGCGTTTTGCCTGTCCAACTGGATCAGTTGTATCGAGGATAATCACATCAAGTGAATTGTGTGTGGCATTTTTCATCCAGGCGATGGCATCTTCAAATAACAATCTTGCACGCGGATCATTGTTACTTTCACACAACTCAGGGAAATATTCTTCCGACACACGGGTAACACGTTCATCCAACTCAACCTGAGTAGCGCTGTGTACCGTGTCATGTTTCAGTACTTCTTTTAACGTGCCACAATCACCGCCACCGACTATGACAATATCTTTAGGGTTGGGGTGATTATAAAGAGCCGGATGCGTCATCATTTCGTGATAGACAAAATTATCACGCGAAGTAAGCATGACCAAGCTATCCAACGTCATCAATCGACCAAAGCTTTTAGTCTCATAAATCTCAATCTTTTGATAGGACGATTCTTCTTCATGTAGTTTTTCAGTTATCTCTAACGACATGGCATAACCACGGGCCGATTCTGAAAACCAGTTTCCTTCTAATGACATTAATCCAATGCTCCAATGAGTTGCGCGAAAAGCGCGAAATAATAACGAATTATCAGTCAGGATTCGAGGTTATTAACTACAAAATAATTATATTTATTCCATAATTTTCTGTCTTGCAGAATTTTGCTGGCACTTCAAAGAAGAGTTAACTTAAAACTCCTTAGCATCAGAATAGATTCAAAAGAATAAACGTAATCCATAAAAGAATATTATGGCAAGCACAGCGCCTGCTGGAATGGTAATGACCCAGGAAAGGACAACGTCTCTGATAGTGCTCATATTGACCGCGCCTATACCCCGTGCAAGTCCAACACCAAGGACAGCACCAACAAGTGTATGTGTTGTGGATATTGGGAGACCTAACTTGGTTGCTATAACAATAGTCGTTGCTGCACCAAATTCTGCGCTAAACCCACGAGTCGGTGTTAGATGCGTGATCTTTCTACCAATTGTCTCCATGACTCGCCAACCCCAGGTTGCCAAACCTACAACGATACCTACACCTCCCAAGGCCAACACCCAAAGCGGTACTGGTGCCTTGGCAGCTATACTGTCTCCGCCTGCCATAGCCACTGATAATACTGCCGACATTGGACCAATCGCATTAGCGACATCGTTTGCCCCATGAGCAAAAGCAACAAAGCAAGCACTCAATATTTGCAGATAAACAAATAACTTCTCTACTTGTTGATATTCAGTGCTATTAGTATGGTATTCATAGCGACGTTCAGATTCCCATCGTAGTCGTCTGACTTCATCCAAACTATCTTTAATACCTGCTTTCATGTGTCCTGGTGATGCCAGATGAACTTTCTCAAGATGTTTCACTGCTTTACCCAGTGATTTCACTACATTGGGATCCGTTAATTTTTCCTCACCATCGTCATCGGCTTCCTGAACTTTTATCTTTGAGATTAACCAGACACTGATAACAGCAGCGAGAAGTCCCGCGCAGGACGCAACTGCAAAAGCAGCAGGCAAACTCAAATCGAGATTAAGATTTTTCAATCCTTTGAATGCCATCGTAAGTGACAGCATGGTAATAACAACGAATACCAGATAGGGAGCTAACTTCTTTGCCGATCTAAGCGGTCTGACATCATAAAAAACCGCGCGGAGTATAAAGCTGAAAATGAAATAGGATATGGTTGCGCTTAATAAAGGTGAGACTACCCAGCTGGCCGCAATCAGCCCGACCTTATCCCAATGTACGGCGTTAATTCCACCATAGACCGCACCAAAACCAACGACTGAACCAACAATGGAATGTGTCGTCGACACAGGCCAGCCTTTCCACGATGCTATTTGTAACCACACTCCAGCAGCCAATAAGGCTGAGAGCATGCCTAACATAAAAGACAGACCGTCTCCGGTGAATATCGCGGGGTCTACAATGCCTTTTCGAACCGTCTCTGACACATGGGTACCAGCTAAAAATGCGCCACTAAATTCCAGTATCGCAGCAATGATCACTGCACGCCGCAAAGTGAGCGCACCTGAACCGACTGAAGTACCCATCGCATTAGCGACATCATTAGCACCAATACCCCATGCCATATAAAGGCCGAATATAATGGCGAGGCCGATAATGATATAGAGATACATTTCCATCTAATTCATATTTCTCAGAGGTTACGGTACGTTATTATTTTGACTCAAGTGTATTTCTTACTGTTGCAGCCAGATTATCTGAACGATCAGCAATACCACTTATCTGCCGTATTACACGGGTCCAAAGGAAAAAATCCCCGTAGGAGATATTGTCTTCGTTAGCGAGTAAGAGTCTGACTAATTCCCGCTGGCTGACATCAGCTTCATGCTCTTTCAGGGCGACCTTGTCGATTAATTCATGAACCTTATTTGCCTCTAGACCACCAAACCCCGACTCCAGTAATTCATCAAGCAATTCAATAATGTCGCGAGACAAATTGAATGTCTCAAGGCATTTGCCCGTGAATAAATCGAACGCAGCATCAAACCCGGCAAACCTCTTGGCCTGCTTAAAGGTAAGCAGAACGGCCATATTCTCTGCACGATTGGCGATACCATCTTGAAGGCTGAGTATTTTAAGGAGTTTGGATCGATCGACTGGCATGAATAAACCACGGGGCATACTGTTACGGATATCATGTTTTATGAGATCCGCCTCATGTTCCAGTTTTGATATTTTACCGGCCAGGGATTCGACTTTTTCAGTATCTTGTTGTCGATATGCTTCTAAAATTATGGGAACCTGACCTACGCATTGGACAACTTTTTCCATGTGCATTTGCAATGGAACAAAAGGCGAACGACCAAAAACACTGACAATGTTACGCATAAACTATTCCCTCTCAGAAAGACGATTAGTCAAATTAAACACTATCGCCAGTTGTAAGTATGCTTACATACGTTTAATAGAATTTGATATATATCAAAAACCGTTCAGAAATGAACCATCAAAGGAAATTATTTACTTATGCGGAAAACTGACTGTAAAAGTGATATTCGAAAGATAGGCCGAATTATTTACCTACCTTTAATAGGAATTAACTATACTTATGCTGATCCTTGAGCTTGGCATAGTGCTTGGCGGAATATTTCAGAAAGGCACGTTCTTTTTCGTTTAGCTCACGTATTTGTTTAACGGGGCTGCCGACATACAAATAGCCTGATTCAAGTTGCTTACCAGGCGGCACCAGACTGCCTGCACCGATAATTACGTAATCACCTAATACAGCGCCGTCCATCACTGTTGCCGACATACCGATCAAACACATATTCCCAACAGTACATGCATGCAAGAGTGCTTTATGACCAACTGTAACATCATCACCAATCACGAGCGGGTATCCTGGAAAAAATTCGCTGGTATGTGATTCATGCAAAATAGATCCGTCCTGGATATTGGTACGTTCACCAATAGTGATTGAATTAACATCACCCCGTATCACCGACATTGGCCAAACCGAACTATCTTTGCCAATAGTGACATCACCAATGACAACTGCTGAATCGTCGACATAGGCACTGCTAGCAATGACGGGGGTATTATCTTTAAAGTTTCTAATGGCCATCAACTTTCCAAAAAATATTTTCTTAAAAAAAGGATTGTATTAGATAGCGGCAAGAGATGGAACGTGCTCAATATTTGTTTGGTATATTTTTATACACTCATTGCCTACTATTATTTGTATTTAATGCTTATAAATTTGATCCAGCACAATATATTCAAGCTGTTTTGACTTTATAAGTTAATTATCATCATGGGCGCGGAGGGCTAATTATTATCAGTCTGCAATAGCGGGTTGAGATAATTATAAATTCAATTATGCAGCAATCAGCGACGACAGCAGCACCGGGGCATAAACTCATAAATGAATTTTGGGGTGGTTTAGCGTCCATGCTGGTCGCTTTGCCCTCATCTATTGCGTTTGGGGTACTAGTCTTTTCTGCAATCTCACCGGAATTAGTTGGTCAGGGTGCATTGGTAGGCATGATCGGGGCGGCCGCACTGGGACTGGTTGCCCCTTTTACTGGCCGGACAGCGGCCTTGATCACCGCACCCTGTGCCCCGGCGGCAGCGATACTCACCGGTCTGGCGCTTGCACTGGTCAGTGCGGGTGTAGAAATCGATCGAATTCCCGGGTTGCTTGCTCTCACCGCACTCATCTCAGCATTTTTACAGGTTTTCTACGGGTTAGTGAAAGGTGGCCGACTCATCAAGTACATCCCCTACCCCGTTGTTAGTGGTTACCTTTCCGGTGTTGGTTTGATTATCGCGATCAGTCAACTTCCCAAATTACTTGGTTTGCCGAAAGATACGGGGCTATTACACGGGTTATCATCTCCGGATTTGTGGCAGTGGCCAGGTATCGTTGTTGGGCTTATTACTATTTTGGCAATGATAATTGCTCCGCGCGTTACCCTAAAAGTCCCGGCAGCAATCATGGGCCTAATCGCCGGTGTATCCAGTTATTTTGTGCTTGCCCTGTTTATCCCTGCGTTATTATCGGTGGAAGCCAACCCGCTGATAATCGGTCCTATCCGCTCATCCGGTTCTTTCCTGCAAACGGTAAGCGGGCGTCTTAGCTCATTACTAACGATCCAGATGAGCGATTTTAAACTCGTTATATATTCAGCTCTGGCATTATCGGCATTGCTTTCCATCGATACTTTAAAGACCTGTGTTGTCCTCGATGCGCTTACCAAAAACCGTCATAACTCTAACCGCGAATTGTTCGGCCAGGGCATCGCCAATCTTGCTGCCTTTGCCGTTGGTGGTATGCCGGGCGCTGGAACAATGGGGCCGACATTAGTGAATGTAACCAGTGGAGGAAGAACTACCAAGTCAGGCATTGCCGAAGGCGTGCTGGTTGTACTCGCTATTCTGTTATTGGCACCCTTGATCGCATGGGTTCCCATTGGTGCACTCGCTGGCATTTTATTGGTGGTCGCTTTTCGCATGTTCGACTGGCATGCATTCCGTTTACTACAACATGCGGAAACGCGCCTGGATTTTACCGTCATTGCTGCAGTCGTCATTGTCGCCGAAACAGTGGGGTTAATAGCAGCTTCAGCCACAGGTGTCGGTCTCGCCATAATATTGTTTATTCGTGATCAGATTAAAGGATCAGTATTGCGCCGACGAGCCTCCATCAAGGAAGTTTCATCCAAGACCCATAGACTCGAATCGGAACGTACTGTCCTTGCAGAAAAGGGAGGCATTGCAAACATATATGAATTACAGGGAAACCTCTTCTTTGGAACCACCGATCAGTTATTTACCGAATTAGAGCCCGATCTTTGTACCTGCAAGTGGATGCTGTTTGATATGCGTCGGGTTCAATCTCTGGACTACACGGCAGCACATCTTTTTACACTAATGCAGGACAGACTAAAGGATCGGGGTGGCAAACTTCTCTTTAGTGGCATGCCATCAAGTCTGCCCAATCGCAAAGACTTATACAGCTATATGATCCGTGTCGGCCTTGTCGGTGAAAAGGGTAAAGGAATTAGCATCTTTGAAACCCGTGATGAAGCTCTGGAATGGATGGAGAATAAGATCATTGCAGAAGCCGGTTTGACCACGGAAAGTGAGAAATCAATTCTTGATCTCAGTGAAATAGAACTGTTACGTGAGTTTGATGAGACAACCATCGCCGAGTTGCGTGAATGCGTGCGTGAGCGGACTGTTCCTGCCGGGGAAAAAATATTTAAGCATGGTGATGAAGGCGATGAAATCTTTCTGATACGACGCGGAATCATACGTATTATATTGCCGTTAAAACGCGGCAAGATTCATCATCTGGCAACTTTCAGGCATGGTGACTATTTTGGTGAAATGGCTTTTCTTGATAAGGGACTTCGCTCTGCGGATGCAGAAGCCAAAACAAATTGTGAGTTGTACGTGTTATCCAGAGAAGAATTTAATGCCCGGGTGTATAAGGATGCCGTTCTCGGTGTGTGTATCTTCGCACGACTTGCGCTGGCCGTTTCACTACGACTACGCCAAACGGATAATGAATTACGAGCTGTTGAGGATCGTTAAAAATAAATTTTTAAAAGCACTATGAGATTCAGATTTATCTACTTTTCTGTCATATACACATTTGAAAACTTAACTATGCGGTGGCAAAATTTACCACCGCATAGCACCCATAATTATTCTGTTACTTCGTCACAGGTTGCAAGGTAATTTCCACGCGCCGGTTTTGTTGTCTACCTTCCTCAGTTGCATTATCTGCAATCGGTAAAGACTCACCATAACCCGTTGTAAATAATCGTTCTGAAATCACCCCTCTTGCATTTAATGCTGCGCGAACACTATTAGCACGATTAACCGAAAGCTGTTGATTGAATTCAGCGCTTCCAACACTGTCTGTATGTCCGGCAACATGAACGATCGTAGATTCATATTTGGCTAATGTATTCCCAACATTATCCAAAATACTATTAAAAGCGGGATTGATGGTTGCCTTGCCGGTCGCAAACGTAATATTTGAAGGCATATTCAATTCAATATTATCTCCGACACGTTCGACTTCAACACCCGTACCTTCCAGATCCTTACGCAGAGCTTCTTCCTGTTTATCCATATAAACCCCAATACCGGCGCCAGCTAATGCACCAACACCCGCGCCAATTACCGCCGCCTTCATACCATCACCGATGAGTACACCAGCGAGTGCACCGGTAGCAGCACCGGCCACAGCACCTGTCTTGGTGTTGCTATGCTGTGTTTCACCTGTGTTTGGATTAAACGTTGTGCATGCACTCGACGCTACTAAAACTAATGCCGCTGTAAATATGTATATTTTTTTCATTGGTTTTATTGTTTCCAGTTTGTGTAGTTTATTTTCTATTACGATCACATTGACTCAATTTACACCGTATATATTCAGCATCGCACTAACTAAGACTTAGTTACGTGACAGCTGTCACAAATACTCGCAACAAAAAATACAGACAGAGATTGAGGCTGGGAAGTAGTTGGATTATTTATTCGTGTAGATGAACCTTGATAGTTTCACAACATACTAACTTGTTGCGTAACTAACTTTCAGATGAACTTGTTGGTGAGTCTTATTACTGTTAATACTGCTGCGGATAGATTGCGTGAAACACGAACCAGGAAGTGATGTTGTTACATAAACCGGTTTTAACAACAAAGCTTCAACATGTTATGGCAAACATTTAAAGAAGTTTTAAATACAGGGGATAGACTTAAGTCTATCCCCTGTCATTAGGTAATGACTATTTCCCGAGTGGGAATTTAATCAGGTTTTCCGGTCCCAGCACACCATCACCACGTGCAACAAGATATGCGTATAGATTATCGAGATTATCCATAACACGTTTATTGGTATTGTGCGGCCTCATCATGGTGCCGGACTTGCCATGAGTCACAATATCAACAAATTCATCCTTGCTTAATTTTTGCGTCACACTGTTACCAAGATCGGGACCAACGGCTCCGATACCACCCTTACCATGACACGCACCACAGCCACCGCCATTGTAAGTTTTCCACCCCTCAAGGATATTGGCACTTGGTTTACCATCGACAATTTGATAAGGCTTATCACCGCTAGTCTCCGTAACTGTTGTACTACCCGTTGTTACAGCTTTTAGTTCAGTGGCTTTCGCTTCGGCTGCTGCTTTTGCTTCAGCGGCTTTCACTTCTGCTGCAACTTTTGCTTCAGCAATTAAATCTGTTGCATTTTGTACCGCTTCATTCGACGCGTCTGCGACAGGTGCTTGAGTATACGGCCAGTTTTCATAGATCTCTTCCTGATACACCACCTTGCTCGGGAGATACACTATCTCCGTCGCTACTGCCGGTGTCACGTCTGTGACCGGCATATCCGGCACTTTGGCAGGCAATTGAACTGCTGTGGCATCGCTTGAGGGTGCTGCCATTTTTTGTTCTGGTGCATTACTGTCACCACAGGCAAACATAACACTGCCAGAAAAGAGTACTAATAAAACTATTTTTAATTGTTTAGACATTGAAATCACATACAAATCTATTGTTATTTAGTTATATGGCCAGTTAGCATAGATTTCGTCTTGATAAACGACGCCTTCGGCTTTTTCAATTTTCATTGCTGATGACGCTTCACCACCGCCAGATGCAGGTGTTGCCGGGGTAGCCGCTGCCGGTGCAGTCATAGTGGTTTTATCATCATCACCACAAGCAATTAAGCCAAGCCCTAAAATCATTCCCAAACTTACATTTCGAATAACAGAATACATAGTTCCACTCCCATTTATGTAATTGTAAGACCCGTTATATACTATAAGTCCTGCGAGATAAAATAAATCAATGTAAAATTCTTGCTTGGATCGGCATTCCAAACATTCGGGCTTACCTATTATAGAGATCTCCATGAACAAACAATTAACTGAATCATTCTGCGCAAACCAATGGGATAGCACAGTTATCCCGGAGTTGATTGAATACATCCGTATACCGAACAAATCACCTGCTTTTGATCCGGATTGGCAGACACATGGCTATATGGATCAAGTAGTTACGCAATTTTCTAACTGGTGTCTCAAACAGAATATTAATGGGATGACACTGGAAGTAATCCGTTTGGTTGATCGTACACCTCTCATCTATATAGAGGTTGCAGGCTCGATTGAAAACACCATCCTCCTTTATGGTCATTTAGATAAACAACCTGAAATGTCAGGCTGGAGAGACGGACTAGGCCCATGGCAACCTGTACTCGACGACGACAAACTTTACGGTCGGGGGGGTGCGGACGATGGTTATGCAACATTTTCCTCTTTACTCGCTATCAAAGCATTACAAGAACAAGACATCCCGCACGCGCGCTGCGTAATTATCATTGAAGCCTGTGAAGAAAGTGGCAGCTATGACTTACCTTTTTACATTGACCATTTAGCCGCTCGTATCGGTACGCCGGAGTTGGTCATTTGTCTGGATTCGGGCTGTGGCAACTATGAGCAATTGTGGTCAACCACCTCTTTACGTGGCCTGATTGGCGGCACATTAAGAGTTGATGTGCTAGTGGAAGGCATACATTCGGGTGACGCCAGCGGAATTGTTCCTTCCAGTTTTCGAATCCTCCGACAATTACTGGATCGACTTGAAGATGCCAAAAGCGGAAAGATACTGGCATCGGAGTTTTATACCGAGATTCCCGAGAAAAGGATTGAGCAGGCACAACGAGCGGCAGAGATGATGGGAGATGCTGTCTATAAACGTTTCCCGATGAAAAGCGAATTGCAAGCTATGCATGTAGAACCGACGGAGCTGGTATTAAACCGGAGTTGGCGACCGGCCTTATCCTATATCGGTGCGGATGGTCTTCCGGATATTGAATCTGCCGGTAATGTTTTACGACCATCAACTTCAATCAAATTATCTATGCGGCTACCACCTTGCTGTGATGCTGAACATGCCAGTAAAAAGCTGGCCGAAATATTATTAAGCGATCCACCCTATGGCGCCGAGATTAGCTATACACCAGACTGGGCAGCAAACGGCTGGATGGCGCCTGAAATAGCACCCTGGTTAGAACACGCCATGGATGAGGCCTCACTGAATTACTTCAATAAACCTGCTGTTTTGATGGGTGAAGGTTGGTCAATTCCATTCATGGGTATGCTGGGAGAAAAATTTCCCGAGGCACAGTTTCTGATTACCGGTGTACTAGGTCCGGGATCCAACGCCCATGGCCCAAATGAATTTCTGCATATACCGACCGCAAAAAAGTTAACGTGTTGTGTTGCAGAAGTCATAGCCAAACATTATTTACATGCGACCAGGGAAGCGTAATTCGTTTAGCTTTACATTATCGTAAATTTAAACCTTCACGTTTCATCGTTCACACCTCACAATACAGTCCCAAATTTAACGTTATACATATTTAAATGAGCAACTTTGAAAAAATATCGAATCAATGGAGTATTGAGCAATCACGTGAACTTTACCATGTGCCTGCCTGGTCTGATGACTATGTCGATATTGATGATCAAGGACAGGTGATAGTTAAACCAACACGAACTGAAACGCATAACGGTGTTAACTTGATCAAGTTAACACAGCAACTGCAGCAAAAAGGTCTGGCTCTTCCAGTACTGGTTCGATTCTCAGATATCTTGAAAGATCGCGTTAATGTATTAATTAATGCCTTTAATACAGCAATGAAAACGGCTAGTTATAGTGCTAACTACACTGCCGTTTACCCAATCAAGGTTAATCAACAACGACGTGTCATTGAAGATATCGTCGCAACCGGACAAGGTAATGTCGGTCTGGAAGCCGGCAGCAAACCTGAGTTGTTAATTGATATCGCCTTTGCCGAACAGGGCAGCACAATTATTTGTAATGGCTATAAAGATCGGGAATATATCCGTCTTGCGCTTATCGCCAGACAATTAGGCTTCAAAACTTATCTGGTTATCGAAAAACTATCCGAACTTGAACTGATCGTCGAATGTGCACAGGAACTGGATATAACGCCGTTGCTTGGACTCCGTGTTCGCTTATCATCGATTGCGAATAGTAACTGGCAAAATACCGGTGGTGAAAAATCCAAGTTTGGTTTACATGCAAATCAGGTTATAGAGGCTGTTTCGAAACTTCAAAAAGAGGGTTTGATTAACTCTCTCGAGTTACTTCATTTCCATATCGGCTCACAAGTCACTGAACTGGATGATCTTAGGACAGGCTTAAATGAAGGTGCTCGCTATTACGCACAATTAAAAAAAATGTCAGTGCCGATTAATACTATCGATATCGGAGGCGGACTTGGCGTTGATTACGAAGGCACCCGATCGACTCGATCCTGTTCTATGGATTACACCATTAAATCTTATGCCGAGACAGTCATAAAAACCATCCAGTCCGTTTGTATGAATGAACAAATTCCGTGTCCTTCTATTATTACCGAATCGGGACGAGCGATGACGGCACATCATGCGATGTTGATTACTAATATCATTGATGTTGAAGAACCGATCAATTACACGCCCGCGCAACAAAAATATGCTGATGTCGATGTCATTAATAAATTTTATAAGTTACTTGATGATTGTGAAGAAAAGTATGTCGATCATTATTCACAACGTAATAAAGATCTGTATGCGGCTGCACGTATCTGTTTTGCAAATGGTGAACTGGATATTCAGCAATGGGCTCTGGTGGAAGAACTTTACTATGCAATTAGCAAGAAGTGCCTCGAACTGGTTGATCATGAAAACCACGATTTATTAAATCGACTACGCGATAAACTCGCAGATAAATATTTTTGTAATTTCTCACTATTCCAGTCTATGCCTGACAGTTGGGCTATCGATCAAATCTTTCCTATCCTGCCTTTACAACGATTGGATGAAAAACCTGACCGACGTTGCACGATTCAGGATCTCACCTGTGATTCGGATGGGCGCGTAGACAGCTATGTTGATAGTGAAGGTGTTGAAACCAGTTTACCCATACATTCGTTAAATAATAAAGAGCCTTATCTTGTCGGCATTTTTCTATTAGGCGCTTATCAGGAAATACTGGGCGACATCCATAACCTGTTTGGGGATACCGCCTCGGTCAATGTAGATCTGGATTCGAATGGCGAAGTTCAGCTTAACGAAGTAGATTTTGGCGATAAGGTCTCTGATTTATTTCAGGCCATACACATCGACACTGAAAAACTGCAACAGCGATATAATGCTCTGATTGAACAAAGCGACGTTGAAGATGACGCGAAAGCAGAATATCTGGAACAGTTTATTGAAGGTCTTGATGGTTATACCTATCTGGAAGACTAGCGATTTAAATAGATGATGAATTACGGGGGCAAAAAATGAAAACCGGGGTAATTGGTCTGGGTGCTATGGGCGCGAATATGGCAAGAAATTTGGCCAAAGCCGGGCAATTAGTATCCGTTTACAACCGAACACTCTCGACAGCGGAAGCTATCGCAAGTGAATGCGGCTGTTCTATTTCAATGACACCTTCTGAATTAGCCAAACAATGTGAACTGATTATTATCTGTGTCTCACGTGATGCTGATGTACTGGAAATGGTCAATAGTATGAAAGACCGTATTAATCCTGCAGCGATTATTGTTGATACATCTACTGTTAGTTCGGAAACAGCAAAACAAGCTGCACAAACTTTAAAAGAAGTGAGTGCCTATTTCCTTGATTGCCCGGTATCGGGTGGCACTGAAGGGGCGAAAAATGGCACTCTGGCAATGATGGTCGGTGGTGATGAAACTATTCTGGATAAAGCACGACCTGTACTGGATTCGATTGCGGGGAATATTATCTACATTGGCCCAAGTGGTTCCGGTCAGGCCACCAAGGCAGTTAACCAGATAATGGCTGCTGGCATAAATCAAGCCGTTACCGAAGCTCTGGCATTTGGTAAGGCAATGGATCTACCAATGGACAAGGTCGTTGATATTGTATCGACTGGCGCAGCTGGCAATTGGTTTCTTGAGCATCGCGGCAAAACGATGCTGGCTGGTACTTATGAACCGGGGTTTAAACTGAGTTTGCATCATAAAGACCTTTCAATCTGCAAGGAAATGGCAACATCAATCAGCGAAAATGCCTTACCCATCATTGAAATGACCTTAATTCACTATCAACGCTTGATGGATGAAGGCTATGGAAACGAAGATATCTCGGCTTTGTTCCGACTTAAACAGAAAAATTTAAGCCGTTCTTGAAATTTCAGGAACTGCCCTCATATTTCCTTGTCAATCTAATCAGAAATTGACGGTGTAGTTTTTTTATGCACAATAGTGCACCTCGCTAACACGAGGATTTCAGATCCATTTGTGGATAAACAATAAATAACTCGGCTGTAAGCGAAATATATAGCTGCAATAGTTTATATAAATAAGAATAATTAGACGTAAATAATCATGCCAGTAACGATAAAAGTAAAATCGTTGTATAAGTCATTCGGCCCTATACATGCCGTCCGTGGCGTGTCTTTCGATGTGAATCGTGGCGAAGTACTCGGCTTCCTTGGTCCAAATGGTGCCGGCAAATCCACTACCATGAAAATGATTACCGGTTTTCTTGAACCTACCAGTGGTACGGTTGAGGTGAATGGTTATGATGTCCGGGAAAACCCTCTCGCAGTAAAACGCTCTGTAGGCTATCTACCTGAAGGAGCCCCTGCTTATGGTGAGATGACCGTTAGAAGTTTTTTGAATTTTATTGCAGATATTCGTCAATTAACTGGTAGCAGCCGCCAAAAGCGAATTGATGAAGTGGTCGATATTATCAATATAAAAAGCGTTATCGACCAGAGCATTGAAACCTTGTCTAAAGGTTTTAAACGTCGAGTCGGAATTGCACAGGCTATCTTGCATGACCCGAATGTATTAATCCTCGACGAACCGACTGATGGACTTGATCCGAATCAAAAGCATGAAGTTCGAAACCTCATCAAGGAAATGTCAGAAGACAAAGCAATTGTTATATCAACGCATATTTTGGAAGAAGTAGATGCGGTTTGTTCGCGAGCAATCATCATTGCCAGCGGGGAATTGCTTTTTGACGGTACACCAACAGAACTGATAGCCAGGTCTGAACGTCATGATATCGACCATGCCTTCCGCTTGATTACTACTGAAAATACAAACGAAAACAGGGAGTCAGCAGCACCATGAGCGCTTTGTTTTCCATTTATAAACGCGAATTTACCAGTTACTTTGTAACACCGGTAGCCTACGTTTTTATCGTTATCTTTTTATTCATGACCGGCATTTTTACTTTTTATATCGGTGCTTTCTTTGAGACTAACCAGGCAGACCTGGAACCTTTCTTTCGTTTCCATCCCTGGCTTTATCTATTTTTGATACCTGCCATCTCCATGCGACTATGGTCTGATGAACGTAAAAGCGGAACCATCGAATTATTAATGACCTTGCCTGTATCCATTACTGATGCAGTGATTGGCAAATACCTTGCGGCGTGGAGCTTTACCGCAGTCGCATTGTTCTTGACTTTCCCTATGTGGATTACAGTTAATTACCTCGGCAACCCTGATAATACCGTTATTCTAGCCAGCTACTTAGGCAGCCTGATTATGGCGGGTGGATTTCTGGCGATAGGTTCCTGCATATCTGCTTTTACAAAAAGTCAGGTTATTGCGTTCGTTATCAGTGTGGTTATCTGTTTCATGTTCATATTGAGCGGATTCCCAATGGTAATTGATATATTCAAGAGTTGGGCACCACAGGCAGTTTTAGATGCCATCGCATCCTTTAGCTTTTTAACTCATTTCACATCAATCAAGAAAGGCGTGATTGATATTCGCGACGTCATTTACTTTAGCGCATTAATCGCATTCTGGTTATACGTTAACGTCGTTGTTATCGAAGCGAAGAAGGCAAGTTAAATTATGAGACTCTCTGTAAAAAACAAATTTATTTCAGGCACCGGTTTAATACTGGCAACCTGCCTTTTTGTTGCCACGATTATTCTAGCTAACACAGCATTGACAACATGGCGTATCGACCTGACAGAAAACAGATTATTCACCTTGTCCGAAGGTACAAAAAATATTCTGGCAAATCTGGAAGAACCGGTTCAACTTGATTTTTATTTCTCACAAAAAGCAATGAGTGATTTTCCCTTGCTGGTTAATTACGGTGCGCGTGTCAGAGATATGCTTGAAGAATATGCAGTTCACGCCAAAGGAAAGTTGATCCTCAATATTATAGAGCCAGATACATTTTCAGAAGCGGAAGATCAGGCTGTTGCCAGTGGTCTTCGAACAGTTTCTGCGAATGCAGCAGGTGATAGGGCCTACTTTGGTATTGTAGGTACCAATTCGACCGATGATGAAAAAGTCATTCCTTTTTTCCAGACCAATCGTGAGTCGGCGCTGGAATATGACATAACCAAGATGGTTTACGATCTGGCTTATCCGGAAAAACGCGTGGTAGGTGTCGTATCTCCAGATTTACCAATCATGGCAACGACAGGCTCTAATGGACAGGACTGGACTATCATCAGTGCCTTGCAAGATTCTTTTGAAGTACGCAACCTGAGCCAAAATCTTGATACCCTGGTTGAAAATGTTGATGTTAATAACATAGATGTTTTGATGTTGGTTCATCCGAAAAAACTGGACAACCAACTCTTATACGCAGTCGATCAATACCTTCTGCACGGTGGTAAAGCGATTATTTTCATCGATCCTCTGGCAGAACTGGATAAATCACAACCAAACCCGACCAACCCCAATGTCGTACCTCAACTTGATTCCTATTTATCAGAGTTATTAGACCTCTGGGGACTCGAGATGCCTGAGAATAAAATTGTTGGTGATATTAATGCTGCCATGCGCGTTCAGTCTGATGATCCTCGTAATCCGCAAGGCGTTGATTATCTGCCCTGGTTGAGGTTGACCGACAAAAATTTTAATTCCGATGATTTTTCTACCAGTGAACTCAATCTGATACACATGGGTACCGTTGGTTCTCTGGAAGTAAAACAAGACAAAGGGTTAACGATTACGCCTTTGATTCAAACATCGACAGAGTCTACAAAACTGGAACGAGATTTAATTTTGTTTCAACGTGATCCAAATATCATTATGAGCAATTTCTCCTCGCTCAATAAAAAACTGACGCTTGCTGCGCGAATAAACGGTAAAGCAAAAAGTTATTTTCCCGATGGAAAACCAGCTGCAGATACAGAAAGCAACGGGGAGGCAAAACAGGAAAGCACACCAAATTCTGCGCACCTTAATGAAGGTGAGGTCAACTTAATACTGGTAGCAGACACTGATATTCTGGCCGACCACTTTTGGATTCGTTCACAAGATATGTTCGGCGCCGCGGTCCCACAACCTATTGCTAATAATGGCGACTTTGTCATGAATAGCATCGAAAACCTTTCCGGTAATACGGATCTGATTAGCTTAAGAGGACGTGAAAAGTACTCACGGCCTTTCGAAATAGTTGACCAGATACGTCGCGAAGCTGAAGCTGAATTTCGCCAACGCGAAACGGAACTACAAACTACTCTGGAAGAAACAGAAAACAAAATACGTCAACTACAACAAGAGCAAGGTGGCGAAAAATCTTATTTATTAAATAATAAATTAACTGCCGAGATCGAAAAGTTCAGAGATCAACGTCTTGCTACCAGAAAAGAATTACGCAATGTTCAGCATGAACTTAAAAAGAACATTGAAAAACTGGGTGCGCAATTACGCTTTATTAACATTGGCTTGATACCGTTATTGATTACCCTGATGGCATTATTTATCGGGATTTACCGGGCTAACAGACGCACATAATAATACCTATGTTTAAAAACAAACTCCTTGTCCTGACTCTCATTACAGTAATCGTAATTATTGCTGCATCGGTATTCGTTAATCTGCGCGCGCCTCAATCAGCAAAAGAGAAGATCTCCTTTTTCCCGGATTTGGCCACGCAACTGGAATCTGTAAATCATATTTCAATAAAAGGCTACAGTAGCTCTGTCAATCTATCGCGGACAAATGATACCTGGACCGTAGACGAGTTTGATGGCTTCCCTGCTCTACCCGATAAAGTAAAGAGTGCTGTGCTTGGGGCTGCGGACTTAAAGATTAATGCCTCAAAAACCGCACTACCAAGACTTTACCATCGACTCGGAGTAGAAGGCCCGGAAGTTGAAGACACAACTTCACTATTATTTATATTAAAAGATGCTGAACAGAATAAAATCATTGAAATGATCGTAGGTAAAATACGTCTCAGTAGCGCAGCACAAAATACACCTGGCTTGTATGTCAGACGTCCTGAAGATAAACAATCCTACCTGGTAGATGGGGTCATGGATCTTACCACTTCCAAAACTGACTGGATTGAACGTTCATTGCTGGATATCCCTGACGAAGCTATCAGGGCTATTCGTGTTGAACATGCTGATGGTGATACGTATACCTTATTCAAAAGCGAAAAAGGCCAGGAACAGTTCGAACTGGAAAACCTGCCAGAGGGTAAGAAACTTGCTCCAGAAATAATCATCGGTCGATTCGGAAGTTTCCTGCAGGACATACAAATCAATGGTGCTCGTTCTAAAGATAAGCTGAGCGCACAGGAAAATAAAATACATGTACTCATTCATACATTCGAAGGCACTGTTGTTGATATCGTCACCTTTGAACTTGATGGAACGCCTTACGCCTCATTTGAATTCAGGTTTGATGAAAACCTGATTCCTGAAGATGAAAACAAAGATAAAATAGAAGGCGTTAAAACCTTTGTGGCAAACATGAACGCTCGTACATTAAACTGGTGGTATGAAATACAGCCTTTCAAATATGACGTTATCAAAAAACGATCTGAAAGCATCATCCGTGAAGATACTAGCTATAAAAGAAAAACATCAGAGTAGGCTAACTCAGGGACTGAATAACTGGTAATAATTGTCAAAGCCAACATTTCCCTGAATATATAGTTTCAGATATCCCAGCAACCTGCTACGAGATAACGCAGACGCAAAACTACCCTCTCTATAAATCAGGCAGTATGTATTGGCGTTTTACCCCGTTAAGTTCCCCAGGCAATAGATTTCCCAAAGTTCAATAGTTCATCAGCTGATTATTCACTGAATCACTTCATACACATCAGCGTTCACACACTGTATAATCGCGCCTTCTCTAATGGTTGAAATTAATGGCTCAGAACAATAAACAAAATACGGCTTCGGGAACTCAGTTGACCTTTCAGCAACTGATATTTGAATTACAACAATACTGGTCTCAACTGGGCTGCGTCATCGTCCAGCCTTATGATATGGAAATGGGGGCGGGTACTTTTCACCCGGCAACATTTTTACGTGCGATTGGCCCAGAACCATGGCGTGCAGCCTATGTTCAGCCATCCAGACGACCAACTGATGGTCGTTATGGTGAAAATCCGAATCGCTTACAGCATTATTATCAGTTTCAGGTTTTGCTCAAACCTTCTCCAGACGATATTCAGCAGCTTTATCTCGATTCACTAAAGGCAATCGGCATTGACTCGGAAGTTCACGATATCCGGTTTGTTGAGGATAACTGGGAATCGCCAACACTTGGTGCCTGGGGATTAGGTTGGGAGGTCTGGTTAGATGGAATGGAAATCAGCCAATTCACCTACTTTCAACAAATCGGTGGATTGGATTGCAAACCAGTGACTGGTGAGATGACATATGGACTTGAACGAATAGCCATGTGTTTACAAAATTGCAGTAATGTCTATGACCTTATCTGGACCCAAAATGGACAAAATGTTGTCACTTATGGCGATATTTATCATCAGAACGAAGTGGAAATGTCACGCTATAATTTCGAGCAGGCAAATACCAAAGCATTATTTGGCTGGTTTGACGCCTATGAGCAAGAGTCACAAGATCTGATCGAAGCGGGTTTACCTATACCTGCATATGAAATGACCATGAAGGCTTCGCACGCTTTTAATTTGCTCGATGCTCGTGGTGCTATTTCAGTGACTGAACGACAAGGTTATATTTTGCGTGTCAGAACACTCGCACGCGCCGTTGCCCAGGCTTATTATGAAAGTCGTGAATCGTTGGGATTCCCACTGGTAGAATCAGACAAGTGAACTCTGAAACGTCCCTATATACCAGATAATAACCATTTCACTGATACGTAAAATTTACTTTGCACACTTAAGACTTCATTTCTAAATTATGAGTAATAAACAGGATTTACTAATTGAGATCGGAACAGAAGAATTACCTCCGACATCTCTAAAGCGACTTGCGACAGCCTTGCATGATGAAATTTGTAGTTCGCTTAAAGAACACGACTTAAATTTTGCTGAGACGAAATGGTATGCAACACCAAGACGACTGGCATTAATAATCAATCAACTGGATATGAACCAGGCTGACAAACAGCAACAACGTCGTGGCCCGGCTCTGAGTGCTGCTTTTGATGATGCAGGCAAACCTACACGCGCAACAGAGGGCTTTGCGGGTTCTTGTGGGGTTACGGTAGAAGAGCTCACGCAACTAGAAACCGAAAAAGGGATCTGGCTGGTTTTTGATACTCTGGTTAAGGGAAAGCAAACACAGGAATTAATTCAAAACATAATAGAGACAGCCTTAAAACGCCTGCCCATTGCAAAGCGAATGCGTTGGGGTAACAACGAAGTTGAATTTGTTCGTCCGATAAAATGGATATTACTTCTATCAGGAAACCAGACTATTGATTGTGAAATCATGGGTATTAAATCCGGTAATCAAACTTATGGTCATCGTTTTCATCATCCACAACCGATAACTATAAAACAAGCGGATAGTTATGTTGAAACATTAAAACAAAATGGCAAAGTTCTGGCAGATTTCAGTGAACGTCAAAATTTGATTCAGACACAAGTAGAAGCAATAGCAAAAAAGAATAATGGCTCCGCAGTGATTGATCCTGAGCTGCTGGATGAAGTGACCGCTCTGGTTGAGTGGCCAGTCAGCTTTGTTGGTAATTTTAATCCAGACTTCCTTCGCTTACCTAAAGAAGTATTGATCGCCAGTATGCAAGATCATCAAAAATACTTTCCTGTGCTAGATAAAGAGGGGAAACTATTGGCTTGTTTTATCAGCGTAGCCAATATTGAAAGCAAAGAACCTGATCTGATTAAACAGGGCAATGAACGCGTAATACAGCCCAGATTAAGTGATGCTGCATTTTTCTGGGATCGTGATTTGAAAAATGGTTTGGCGAAACAGATTGAGGGACTAAAAAAAGTTGTCTACCAAAAAGAATTAGGTAGCTTGTATGAACGTTCCGAGCGTCTAGGTTATATTGTTTCAGGATTGGCAAAATCTTTAGACGTAGATTTAAAACATGCAAAGCGCGCGGCTGAATTATGCTTTTGTGATCTGTTGACTGAAATGGTATTTGAGTTCCCCGAGCTACAAGGCACCATGGGCAGATACTATGCTGAAGCTGATGGTGAAAATACTGATGTTGCAATTGCTTTGGAAGAATATTACTTGCCCCGATTTGCCGGCGACAATTTACCCTCTGCAACACTTGGTCAATGTTTAGCCATCAGTGAAAAAATCGATGCTCTCACAGGTATTTTTTCCATTGGCAAAGTCCCCACTGGTGACAAAGACCCATTTGGCTTACGTCGCTCAGCAATAGGATTATTACGAATAATTATTGAATGTCAGACTGATATTGATCTGAAAGAATTGCTCGAATTGGCTGTGGATAGTTACCCGGACAAGAGCAAAGCTCATAAATGTATTGATGATATCTATATTTTTTTGATGGAACGCTTACGCCGTTATTATTATGATGAGGGTGTAAGCAATGATACATTCGAATCAGTACTCGCCATCAACACAAGTAGACCACTTGATTTTCATCAACGATTAATGGCGGTCACTGAATTCAGAAAACTTGCCGAGGCGGAGAGTCTGGCCGCCGCAAATAAACGTATTAGTAATATATTAAAAAAATCAGAGCATATAGAAAATAGCATCATTGATAGTAATTTACTGACTGAAGATTCCGAGATTAAACTGGCCGGTTTACTAAAAGAATATAAAGAAAAAGTGACCCCGATGATAAATAATCGTGATTATAAATCTGCCTTAACAGAGTTGGCCGGTTTACGCGAAAGTGTAGATAGTTTCTTTGATAATGTAATGGTGATGTGTGATGATCCAAAACTTAAAGCAAATCGACTGGCATTACTTGAAAATGTGAGTGCATTATTTCTAAAGATCGCAGACATCTCAAAACTACAGGGTTAATTTATGGCGCTTATCATTCTGGATCGGGACGGTGTAATCAATAAAGATTCTGATGACTATATAAAATCACCATCTGAATGGGAACCTATCCCTGGAAGTCTTGAGGCAATCTCCAAGCTTAACCAGAATGGCTATCGTGTTGTAGTAGCAACAAACCAATCAGGAGTTGGCCGAAAATTATTCACCATCGAGACTCTGAATGCCATCCATATAAAAATGAATACGTATCTTTCTCAATATGGCGGTGCAATTGATGCGATCTTCTTTTGCCCACATACTCCAAGAAATCATTGTAATTGCCGTAAACCAAAACCCGGATTGTATAATGATATATCTGAAAGATTACGTGTCTCTTTGAGTAAGGTCTTTTGTGTTGGTGACAAGATGACAGACATCAAGGCCATTCAGAGTGCCGGTGGAAAACCTGTTCTGGTTCGAACAGGCAAAGGCCAATCAGAAATAGATAATGAACTGGTGCCTGCAGGAATCCCGATTTATGACAATCTGGCAGCATTTGTTGATGAGTTGGTAATTGCTAAATAATAATGCTGGTTATCCGCTCGTTGTTTTTTTATTTTGGGCAGGTTATTAGCACCCTGCTTTTTGCACCGCTCGGTGTTATTGCTTTTCCATTAAACTTCAATAGCCGTTATTACCTGATAACGCGTTGGACCGTCTTCAATCTTTGGTGGCTGAAAGTATGTTGTCGCGTACATTACAAGGTAGAAGGTCTTGAGAACATGCCGGATAAGGCTTGTATTGTTATGTGTAAACACCAATCTGCTTTTGAGACATTGGCATTACAACTTATCTTTGTTCCTCAGGTATGGATATTAAAACGCGAGCTTTTAAAGATCCCTATCTATGGCTGGGGGCTCGCTTCGATGCAGCCTATAGCAATTGATCGTGGTTCTGCTATTAAATCCTTTCGTCAGATCGTTGAACAAGGATGCCAACGATTACATGAAAACCTGTGGGTAATAATTTTTCCAGAAGGCACGCGAGTTGCTCCCGGAGAAAAAGGTACCTATCTACCCGGTGGCGGCATGCTCGCCGCAAAGTCAGGGGCAGATGTAATTCCTATTGCCCACAATGCCGGTTATTTATGGCCTCGAAATACACTGATAAAAAAGCCTGGCAACATTACCCTGGTCATTGGTCCGTTAATAGAATCAGCAAATAAAAACGCTAAACAAATTACGCAAGA
This sequence comes from Gammaproteobacteria bacterium, assembly GCA_030829985.1. Classification (GTDB taxonomy): domain Bacteria; phylum Pseudomonadota; class Gammaproteobacteria; order Eutrophobiales; family Eutrophobiaceae; genus UBA7359. The sequence continues at coordinate 53,287 of JAURNW010000011.1, forward strand.
AGTTGAGGACTGGATTGAATCTACCGTTAATAATTTACCTGACCCGGAATTAATGACTAAACCTTAAAGTTCTATCCATCCACTCCTTATCCTGTATTCTACAAACTATAAATTAACAGGGGTTCTATTATGATTTTAACCAATTTAGAAAGTATCCCGGGTAAAACCATTACCCAGCATCTTGGATTAGTTCAAGGTAGTACCGTAAGAGCTAAACATGCTGGGCGCGACATTATGGCAGGATTAAAGAATATCTTTGGTGGTGAACTCGAAGCTTATACAGAATTACTACAAGAATCCCGTGAAGAAGCAATCAGCCGTATGGTCGAACAGGCACAGTCGATAGGGGCAAATGCAATCCTGAATATTCGATTTTCAACCTCGTCTATTACACAAGGTGCATCTGAACTGTTCACCTATGGTACCGCTGTCAAACTCAATTAACATGATTGACCTCATAATATTAATATCACTTTTAGCCCTGGGCTTTGGTTTTGGTCAATATAGAGAGAATCAACATTATAAATCAATCATCAAAAGAGAATCTGCGCTTAGAAATATTCCTGCAATAGCTTCAAGACATTTGCCAACTGAATTCACGCCTTGCACTACACAGTTAGTTTGTGGAAATGTTGTTATATCAATCGATTTTTTCAAACAGTTTGTTTCCGGATTAAGAACCCTTGTCGGAGGACGTGTCAGCAGTTATGAGACATTGATAGATCGCGCGCGGCGAGAAGCTTTATTGAGGATGAAGGAGCAAGCTGCCACTCATGGCGCCAGCCATGTCTTAAATATCAAAATGGAGACATCTTCTATTTCAAAAGGACAAAGAAATAGTATTGGTTCAGTAGAAGTTTTAGCTTATGGAACAGCTATTATTTCTGAAGGATAACAATTAATTACGTCTCTTTTTAAATTAATCAAGATCAAAAGTCGGGGTTATCCTGCTTGAATTAACTGGCCCGACATACCACACTCTATTTAACAATAGACGGGAGATAGCGTGTGACCATTGAACAACTTACCTCATTTCTGGGCTGGTGCGCCATCATCAATATTGGCCTGCTATTGTGGTGGTTTATCTTTATTACCATTGCCCATGACTGGACCTATCGTTTACATAGTAAATGGTTTTATATCAGCAATGAACGTTTCGATGCCATTCATTATTGTGGTATAGCTTTATTCAAAATCAGCATACTTCTGTTCAATATCACACCTTATTTGGCATTACGTATCATCACCTGATTGAGGACAAAAACATGAAATTATCTATCAAAAAATTCACATTAAGCTGCGGCATTCTTTGGGGCCTGGCCATTTTTATGGTTAGTGTTGCTAACTTAATATGGCCTGGCTATGGACTTCTGTTTCTAACTATAATTGCATCGGTCTATCCAGGCTATGAAGCAACCAGTGGAATTAACAGTATCATTATCGGAACCTTGTATGGCATTGTAGATGCTGGCATAGCTGGAGCTCTGTTTGCCTACATCTATAACAGTTTACCTGAATAAATATAAATAAAACCTGACATTACTTTCCGCTGCTTATAATGGAATATTCTAATCCTGAAATACCGGAAGGTATTAACACTAGTCGTCAACATCCTTTAAAAGATTTTTTTATATTAACCACCGGAATATTGGCCAGCATTGCATTATGCGTATTTCTCCTGAGTATGTTTGCAGAACGACTCGCACTCTATATCCCTTTTTCTGTAGAACAAAAATTACTTAACAAAATTAATATTGGTGATTTTGACGAGTCTGATCCTGAAATAAAAAAATATATTCATGACTTAACATTAAAGTTATTACCACATATGTCATTGCCAGATGATGTTACGGTCGATGTAACTTATATCAATGACTCAACTATAAATGCTTTCTCGACGTTGGGTGGAAAGATATTAATCCATCGCGGGCTGGTTGAATCATTACCAAATGAAAATGCTTTGGCGATGGTCATTGCTCATGAAATTGCTCATATTAAGCATCGTGATCCGGTAGTGGCATTAAGCCGTGGGACGATTGTTAGCCTGTTTTTATTTACGCTAACAGGTTTTGGTACGGATCGGCTTATGAGTAATCTGCTCACCGACGCCGGAACATTATCAATACTGGGCTTTAATCGTAACCAGGAAAAACATGCTGATGAGGTGGCACTAGCTACATTAGCCAGATATTATGGGCATGTTAATGGAGCAAATGCACTTTTCAATATCTTTATAAAAAATCAACATCAAGTTGATAAATTTATACCTGAATTTTTCAGGACCCACCCCTTAAGCGAAAACCGGAACGAAGAAATTCAAAAGCTGGCTGATAAAAACAACTGGCCTGTAACTGGAGACACAGTGATGCTTCCGGTCTTCATCAACAGCAAAAACTAATCTGAAATAGTTAATCGGTCGGAGAAAATCCACTATCTCGTTCTGCTGCCATAACTGTATTGGCAACTAACATCGTAATAGTCATTGGTCCGACGCCTCCGGGCACCGGCGTGATTAAACTGGCAACTTCCTTTACTTCATCGAAGTCTACGTCACCAACCAATTTGCCACTATCAAGACGGTTAATACCAACATCTATGACAACTGCTCCAGGCTTTACATGTCTGGCCTTAATCATTTCAGGGCGCCCGGTTGCAACGACTAAAATGTCTGCATTAGTGGTATGTTTTTCCAGATCTTTGGTTTTAGAAGTACAGATTGTTACAGTTGCGTCCTCTTGCAAGAGCATCATAGCCATGGGTTTACCGACAATATTACTCCTGCCGACAATAACAGCATTCTGTCCGGCTGTCGGAACATTACAATATTCCAACATACGCATTACGCCAAAAGGTGTACACGGAGGAAATACTGTATTACCTGTCATCAAAGCGCCAACATTATAGAGATGAAAACCGTCGACATCTTTATCCTGTTTAATTGCTTCCAGAACTTTACTGTCATCGATATGTTTGGGTAATGGTAATTGAACCAGAATCCCATTGATTTTTTTTGATTGATTCAATTCTTCTATTAATTTCAGTAACATTTTTTCCGATACGTCTTCGGGTAAATCATGGACTTCCGAGTGCAGTCCAACATCATGGCAAGCCTTAATCTTGTTATTAACATAAAGCTTTGACGCGGGATTATCGCCAACAATAATTACGGCAAGACCTGGCAATACACCTTTTGCTTTCAGTCTATCAGTACGGCCTTTCCATTCTTCTCGAACAATTTCTGATATTTTTTTTCCGTCTATTAACTGTGCAGTCATAATTTATCCTTTATAATTTTAAACGTGTCTATTATTTTTTTAACAACATGCTGAACTGGATGTATTTACGGAGTGTAAACTACCTTTTGTTTCTTTAGCAGGTCGTAATGTTCCTGCTGGCGAACACCACTCTTTAGCATCTTGTTCGATAGCAGGCGCAATACATATAAAGCTATCTTTATATGGTTCATTATTCAATACATTGAATGTCCTTTCACAGATCGCCATTCTTTGCCCACGCGGAAACTCATATCCTTCATCATCAATGGCGAAACTAAATGGCCCACGGTAAATTGCAGCATGCCCCTTATCGATGCATTCTGTTTGTTCTCGTTTGATCGCGGTTAAGGTTACTGAACGAAATTCAATACCTTCTACAATCTGCCATGGGGTATCAGACCACTTATCATAGGTAACCGCTATGAAACCAGCATCATGAAACATTTTCAACATTTCCAGTTCCTGAAAGGCCCCTGAGATACAACCGCTCCATAACTCTTTATTCTCTTTTAAGTGCTCAGGAATAGACTCATCAGACACAATATCAGAGATAGCAATTCGGCCACCGGGCTTAACTACTCGAAATATTTCATCGACTAACTGTTGCTTTTCTACATCATTTACCAGGTTTAAAACGCAGTTAGAAACCACTAAATCAATCGAATCATCTGCTATAAGCGGTTCTTGTGTACATTGCTGATGTTTCCAGGCATCAAATGCTGCCAGTGCATTGGCATCCGTTATCGGATTTGATGCAAGTCTTTGTTCCATTGCATCAATATCAAGCGCAAGATCCTGTATTTTTCCTTTCTTGAATTGCACTCGATCGCTGCCTAATTTGTTTGTCATCTCAGGCTGATATTTACGTGCCAAAGCCAACATATCGTTATTCATATCGACACCAATAACCTTGCCCTTATCGCCAACTAACTGAGCAGCCATATAACAAATCTTGCCACTACCGCTGCCAAGATCGAGTACAACATCACCTTCTCTGACATAACGAGAAGGGTCACCACAGCCATAATCTTTTTCAATAATTTCTTGTGGTAATATTTTTAATAACTCTGTCTGATAGTCGACGGGACAACACAAGGATTCCTGACGCTGATTCGCGCCCTCTGTGTAACGATCGAGTACTGCGTTTTCCTGATTCATAATTTATCTGCCGTTAGAAAGGGTATCTTCAATAGTTGTATGAGTTGTTCGGAAGATGGGGCACAGAATTCCTCAAGCCCTAGCCTCATTTTATCATATCCTGCTGCCGGAACAGCACGATAGGTTTTAAACAGTTTGTCCCATATAGAAAGTATATTACCAAAATTACTATCTGTTTCCTGTCTTAACATAGAGTGATGTATACGGTGCATGTCAGGTGTAACAAAAATAACTCTTAGTGCACTATCAAGCTTGCTATTAAGTAAAATATTACTATGGGTAAACAAGGCCGCGCCATTTAATAAAATCTCATAGAGAATAACGGCAAATGCAACTGGACCTAACAACAACACCGCAATAATTTTATAAATCATGGAAAAAATTATTTCGAATGGATGAAATCGTATTCCGGTTGTAACATCAACCGCTATGTCGGTGTGATGAACACGGTGGATTTGCCAAAGAAAATTAACTTTATGCGTAATGACATGCTGTAAATAAATAAGACAATCAAAAATAATCAAGGTTAATATAACATTCAGAAATAATGGGGTAGGTAAGATATTAAATAAGCCCAGATTGTTATCAGCAGCAAATACGGCTACCTGAAATATGGCTATCGGCATCAATAGGCGCACCGCAATAATATCAACTATTAATAATAAAATATTATTAACTCGTCGTGTTCGATTTGCCTTATCTGGCAAGCGTCGAGGTCTGATTAATTCCAGCCCCATGAAAACTAATATCAGGAAAATGAAACTGAATAACCTCAATGTTGTTTCATGTTCGAGCAATAGTATCTGGAATTGATTTAATTCATACATAGAAAATTTATGACAATGCCGTTTTTGAGTTACACTTATAGACCAATAGCATAACCTTAAATTCAGATAATAATGACTGAAACCTCAAAATCCGCTGGATTTCCAGCATCGCGCCCAAGGAGAATGCGCCGTGATGAGTTCTCACGAAAACTCATGCGCGAATCGGTTCTCACTGTAGACGATCTCATCTACCCTATGTTCATTATCGAAGGTGATAATCAACGTACCGTTATAGATTCTATGCCTGGAGTTGAGCGGTTGAGTATCGATTTATTACTGGCAGAAGCAAAAATACTGGCAGAACTTGGCATACCTGCAATTGCCTTATTTCCGGTAGTATCCGACGCTAAAAAAAGTAATGATGCTGCTGAAGCCTGGAACCCTGATGGGTTGATACAAACCGCTGTTAGAAAATTAAAGCAAAATTACCCCGAGCTTGGCGTAATCACTGACGTCGCGCTTGACCCCTACACACTTACCGGACAAGACGGCCTGACCGATGACACTGGTTATGTGCTTAATGATGAGACTGTTGCCGCACTGGTGAAACAAGCTTTATCACATGCAGATGCTGGCGCTGATATTGTTGCCCCTTCCGATATGATGGATGGAAGAATTGGGTCTATACGTACCGCTTTAGAATCAAGCAAGCATATCAATACAAAGATTCTTGCCTATTCAGCAAAGTATGCCTCCAGCTTTTATGGCCCATTTCGAGATGCAGTTGGGTCATCAGCAAATTTAGGCAGTGCGAACAAATACACTTATCAAATGGATCCTGCCAATAGCAATGAAGCTCTAACAGAAGTTGAGCTTGATCTGGACGAAGGTGCGGATATGGTGATGATTAAACCGGGCTTGCCTTATCTTGATATTGTTTATCGAGTCAAGACGACTTTCGGGCTTCCGACTTTTGTTTATCATGTGAGTGGTGAGTATGCCATGTTGAAAGCAGCTGCCAACAACGGCTGGTTGGATGAAAAAAGCACCGTAATGGAATCATTACTTTCTTGTAAACGTGCAGGCGCTGATGGAATACTGACTTATTATGCAAAGCAAGTCGCAGAGTGGCTAATATAAGGTAATCCAGTCACAAACTGATTTAGTTAAACATCAAGTCCCAGTTGTTTGATCTTTCTCGTCAGCGTATTTCGTCCCCAACCCAATAACTTTGCAGCATCCTGACGACGACCACCTGATTTTTTAAGCGCCTCAGCAATCAAGATTGTTTCAAATCTTGGCACTGCATCACGGAGGATTTCAGTATCGCCTTGTAATAAACTGGATTCCACCCATTTTCGAAAAGTACTTTCCCATTCATCAGATACTTCAGGCGCCTCATTATCACGCTTTAATTCCGGTGGTAAATCATCAACATGAATTTCACTGCCTGATGCCATCACAGTTATCCAACGACAAAAGTTTTCCAGCTGTCGAACATTTCCATGCCACGGCAAACCTGAAAGATAATCTGCTGTTTCGGGCAATAGCTGTTTGGTTTCTTCATTCATTTCGGTTGCTGCTATCTTAAGAAAGTGTTTTGTCAGTTCGATAATATCCGTTCGTCTCTCTCTTAATGATGGAACATGAACCCTGATAACATTTAAACGGTGTAATAAATCTTCACGAAATTTATTTTCCTTGACCAGTTGTTCGAGATCTTGATGTGTCGCCGCAATCACTCTTACATCAACTTTAATGGGCATATGACCACCAACTCGATAAAACTCACCTTGAGCAAGTATACGTAACAGACGTGTTTGCAAATCTGCCGGCATATCTCCGATCTCATCAAGAAACAGTGTTCCGCCATTTGCCTGTTCAAAACGACCCAGGCGTTGCCCTGTTGCACCGGTAAAAGAACCTTTTTCATGCCCAAACAATTCTGATTCCAGTAAATCTTTTGGTATTGCAGCAGTGTTGATAGCTATAAATGGTTTGCCTGATCTTGGACTATGGGCATGCAATGCACTGGCAACCAATTCCTTACCTGTTCCGGATTCACCCGTAATCAGTACCGTCAGGTTAGAACTGGATAATCGACCGATTGCTTTAAACACCTCTTGCATTGCTGGAGCAGAACCAATTATCGATGTATTTGTATCTGTGGTTTCTTGTGATGCGGGAATATCGTTCTTCTGTTTATACGTAATAGCCCGTTTAACCAGACTAATCACCTCATCAACATCGAATGGCTTGGATAAATATTCAAATGCCCCACCCTGAAAGGCAGAAACAGCCCGATCAAGGTCGGAGTATGCCGTCATTATAATTACCGGGACATTTGGTGAATGCTCCTTTACCTTATCCAAAAGTGTAATCCCATCCATACCTGGCATACGAATATCAGAAATAATGACGTCCGGCTCTTCTGTAAGAATCCTTTTCAACACATCTTCCGGCTTTGAGAAACTCTGGATATCAACATCAGTTTTTTGCAATGCTTTTTCTAATACCCAACGAATCGACTTATCGTCATCAACTATCCATACTTTTTTTCGTTCACTCATCGCATTGCTCCAATGGTAAGAGGATGCTGAAGCAAGTTGTGTTTTCTTTTCGTTCATAATTTATTAAACCACCATGTGATTGAATGATTTGTTGCGCAATGGGCAGACCTAAGCCAGTGCCCTCGGCGCGTCCTGTCACCATAGGATAAAAAGCTCCTGACTCAATTTCTGGAGGGATACCCCGGCCATTATCAATAATATCGACGACAATTATGTGTCGATTTAATTTATGTCGAATAGTCACCTGACGCTGAACGCGTGTCACCAGTGTGATTTCACCATCTTCGCCTATTTCCTGCACAGCATTACGTAACAGATTTAAAACTGCCTGTATGATCTGTTCACGATCGACCTTTATATTAGGTATGCTGGGATCATAGTCTTTCTTGATATTCAGTTTGTGTGCGTTTTCCGCTCGCACTACAGTAACAACATACTCCAAAACTTCATGTATATTCGTTTCAGATTTTACCGGTTGGTTAGTTGTAGCAAGCATACGATCGATAAAATTTCTAAGCCGATCACATTCATTAATAATAATGCCTGTATATTCAAGCAGGTCTTTGTTGTCCAGTTCAGCTCCTAGTAATTGAGCGGCACCGCGAATACCACCTAGAGGGTTTTTAATTTCATGCGCCATGCCCTGAACAGATTCTTTTGCTGCTTGTTGTATGGTCTGCTGATTTAATTCCTGAATAGCTCTTACGAAAACCTGGGCATCGACTAATTCGACGATTATCTCTTCAGCAACTTCATCCACCATTACCGGGGTAATCATGCAATCGACATTTATTATCTGTCCGTTATTAAGGCTTAAATCTACATTTCGTTCGATACAAGTGCTTCCCGAATTTAATGAGCGCTTAATCGCTTTGTAAAAAAATGAAGAGTGTGGCCAGATCTGTTTCGGCGTCATGCCCAAAACCCTGGGATAGCTGACAAACAACAGATCTTCACCAGAACCATTGATAAATAACAGCTGAAGGTTTTTATCAAACAACATCACAGTTGTGGCTAAATTTTCAACGATGTTTACTGCTGATTGACTTAAAGTCTTCATAATCTGCTTATTATTGCACTGTTTTAGTGCGTTGAACACGAATTAATCCTTCACCTAATTTTGATATGAATATTTAATGTAATAAAAACAGATGGTTAGTAAAACAAACAAATGCTCATTTAAATAACATATTGAATAGAGCAAGAAGCAGACCACCTATAGAATAGATGGGCATAAAGACTTTCAGTGCTTAAATTACGGGATATCTGCTTATTGTGATGCGCGTAACAATGAGAAACTACTAGAGGTTGATATTAATGTTTTACCTGTCCCGTCTATAACCCGTGCAGCAGCTGTGTGAGCTCCACGACTAAGATTGTTAATCTCAGCATTGTTAGCGCTACCTTTTGACACTTCATTACCGTCCATAGTAAAGACAATGTTATGCCCTGGTCTTAGGCTTGGTTCAAGAGAAACTGAAATTGTAATGTTCCCTGCATTATTACGAATCCCCGAACCCTGCGCAGGATTGGTAATGATAAACCGACTGTAAACATTACCAACATCTAATGGGCTCTTAGGTTGTGTGGGTGGTTTATTTTTAATCGGATTTGGGTTTTTAATTGTTTGTAATTCCTGAAGTTTTATCTCTTCGGAATTTTCTGAAGGTCTGTCTGTAAAGATAATATTTCCTTTTTCATCCACTGTTTTATAAACAGTTTCTGCAACAATATTATGTGCATAAAAAACGAAAAATAATAAAAATATTAATTTCATTTGCCTAGAATAACTAATTGCTTGGAAGCTCACAATCATCATTTATTTATGGTCGGTGCTGCAGGGGCTACTTGATTATTAGACCTGTTTGGAGACAGTATTGAAATGCGGCGAACATGAAATGTAACCTTGTCTGAATGTTTAACTTCCACACCATCCTGGTTCTTAAGAGCAACAGCAACTGTATGCGTGCCGCGGTTTATATTTGTTAATAAAAACTGGGGTTTCTTACCTGTTTCCACTTGTTTTCCATCTAGATATAACACCAATGTATCCTTATTATTAATTTCAGGCTCAATATTAATATTTATATTTACATTACCCTCATTACTATGAATCGTTGCATCGTTTTGCGGGCTCACTATTACAAGTTTAGTATAAACTGACGTTTTATGTTTTTCTTTTGGAGGTGATAATTTAAAGGCTCTTACTTTAGGTATATCCAGAGCTTGAGCATCCTGAATTTCAATGACCTCAGCATTCTCTGTTTTTGTATCCGAAAAAATAATATTCCCTTCTTTATCAACGGTCTTATAGACTGTTTCAGCCGAGACAAATGTCATTAAAAATAAACTGATAAAAATAATATAATTAGTTTTCATGTTGTTAAGACTAGCATTAACAGTATGCAGTTCAATAAAAACCGGAATGCGGTGTGTTTTACGCCTGATTTTCAATTTATACGCTTTAATCCATATTTAACCCAACAGAATCTATAATGGTTCGAAAATGCGTAACTTCAGGGCATTATCAATGCGATATAAATATCACTTATTTAGTCGTTTACAAAAGGCATGTTTAAGAAGTGCACTTTTGTTAGCCGTATAAGTACTATAGGATTATCATCAATTAGATTCTTAATCAGGCTTTATTAATGAACTGGATTAATAGCGTATGACTTCTTTCCCGGAACCACCAAGTGATGATTATGCAATTCTCTATCTTGAAAATACTGATCGTGAACTGCCTCTTAAGCTTAATTCTAATATGCGTTATGCCTATTTCAAGACGATTGCCAAGGGAGGTAAAGCGATAATCCAGTCATGTAAAGATCTGAATTTATCACGCACGGTTTGTTACAAGAAACTCCGCCCTGAATTTGCCAATGATCCGATAGAGCAAAAACGATTCTTGCGAGAAGCGCGTGTTAGTGCACTACTGCAACACCCCAATACTGTACCAACTTATGAGATAGGGAGAGACTCGCAAGGGCAATATTATTTCACCATGAAACTCGTGTACGGCTACACATTGCGAGAAATTCTAGACTACCGTGAGCGATACGACCTTAAACAACTGGTCAATGTCATCATTCAGATTGCTCATGCTTTGGAATATGCGCACAATCACCGGGTGATCCATCGCGATATAAAACCGGAGAACATTCTGGTGGGTCCCTTTGGTGAAGTGCTGTTACTGGACTGGGGTCTGGCTAAGGTATGGAACCCTGATGGTACTAGTAGTACTGAAGACGATACTCCAAATAAGACGGTAACTATTCTCAATAAAAAAGTGTCGTCAATGACTGATACAGAAAAGTTACAGGGCACCATCACCTATATGTCTCCCGAGCAGATTCGCCGGGATCCTGATATCGATTTTAGAACTGATATCTACAGCCTTGGGGTAATATTATTTGAGATATTGGCAGGTCGTCCCCCTTCAATTGAAGAAACCGTTGATGGAATTATCAAGCAAACGCTGAACGAAGTACCACCAAAACCATCAACCCTGACTCGCATTCACGTTCCCGAATTACTGGAGGACATTGCTATGAAATGTATAGCTAAAGATGCTGATGATAGAATGCAAAGTTGCGGTGAACTAATACGGCTTTTGGAAGAAGACTGGGCTTCATCATAGCCAGCAGTTACTGTTGCACCATAATTGAACACATTTAAGCACACTAGAGTAGTAATGCACTATTTTTGTGCGTGAATTAATAAAAGGATTAGTGCTCGTAAACATTATTCATAAACTATCGAGTTTTATCTAATCACACTAAGGTACTAAAAAACTTATGTTTTTAGTAAAAATAATTATTCATATAAACTCTAAAGTTATCGAAAAACTACTATTTAATGATTTGTGCAATATTGGAACACATATTGCTGACTTTAAAGGTCTATAAACTAAATTATAGTCTGATAACACATTTTTTTTTGGAGGAGCGCAACACATCATGAAAAGCAAGTTGGAATATATTTGGTTGGACGGATACGAACCAACACAAAGTCTACGCAGCAAGACGATGGTAAAAAAAGATTTCAGTGGGAATTTAGAAGATTGCCCGATGTGGTCATTTGACGGTAGCTCGACTGAACAAGCGGAAGGCGGTGCTTCTGACTGCCTACTCAAGCCGGTCATGGTGATTCCTGATCCAGGTCGCCTGAATGGCTATCTGGTAATGACAGAAGTGCTGAATGCAGATGGAACACCGCACATATCAAATTCACGTGCCACTATTGATTCAGACGATGAAGATTTCTGGTTTGGTTTTGAACAGGAATATTTTCTGTGGGATCCTGTCACAAATCTACCTCCTGGATTCCCTCCTGGTGGTTACCCCCCACCACAAGGCCCATACTATTGCTCAGTTGGCGCAAGGAACGCCTATTGCAGAGAGCTAATTGATGAGCATCTAGATATTTGTCTTGAAGCTGGCCTCAATGTCGAAGGTATTAATGCTGAAGTTGCAGCAGGACAATGGGAATTTCAGGTTTTCTCAAAAAGCGCAAAGCATGCTGGTGATGAAACTTGGCTCGCCCGTTATTTACTCGAACGAACAGCAGAGAAATACGATCTTTCCATCTCTTGGCATCCAAAACCATTGGGTGACACAGACTGGAACGGATCTGGCATGCACGCTAACTTTTCTAATAGCCTAATGCGCGAGTCTGGTGACGAAACCGTGTTCACCAAAATCTGTGAAGAGTTTGGTAAAAATATAGAACGTCATATCAGTGTATATGGTGCTCATAATGAGCAGCGTTTAACTGGTAAGCACGAAACTCAATCCATTAACGAGTTCAGTTATGGTGTCTCTGACCGTGGTGCATCAATCCGTATTCCAATAGGCACTGTTGAAGATGGTTGGAAAGGACGCTTGGAAGATCGTCGTCCTTCTTCTAATGCATGTCCATATGCCGTTGCAGCTGCAATTGTTAAAACAACAAACGAAGCACTCGCTTAAGGCAAACAGCTGTCATTAAAAAGAGCCGGGGCAGAAGAAATTCTGACTCCGGTTTTTTTATGTTTACCAAATCAATCATCCACACTGCTTACCGTAAAATGTCGATCCGAAACCACCGACACCACCAGTTGTTCCAGTACCGCACGACCTAGCTGACTTTCAACCTCTTCTGGCGTAAATGCCGCTTTTAAGGAATTCCTGAAGTCTCGTTTTAATATTTCAGGTTCACTACTCGCATATTTTTCTACCAATACATCAACCTGCTCATCCGAATCAGGTCGCATCAAATCCATAACAAAAATAGAAGGATTATTATTCGCAGTTCTAATTAAATTCCACAGCACCAACGGATCATGTAAATGATGCAACATGGCATTACAAAAAATAACAGCATATTTCTTATCTGCTAATGTCGTGTCTTGCAAGTTAGTTTGAATCAGGTTTATTCGTTCCGAAATACCTGCATTATTTACTGCCCTTTGTCCTTCTGCCAACATAGCTGAAGCACCATCTATCGCATCGATTTGATAGTTTGGATATGCCTTTGCAAAACGAATACTGATATCGGCAGCACCACAACCTAAATCAAGAGCATTGCCGAATTCAGGAATCTTGTTACCGAACGATTCTTTTAATAAGTCAATGAAATGATTATGCGGTTCTTCAAAATCAGCATTTGCATAGGCGAGTGCTTGTTCAGCATCAGTCATCAGTTCAGGTTCCGGGATGCGTTTCATTGTCTATATAAATGTTTTTATAAATTTATATTGAGAGTGATTTTCGTGATTTGCTTGGTAGATTCAGTGTGAGATGCAATCAATTCAGACTTGGCCTTTATAATCTAAACTAAACTTAACTCAGTCTAGTTAAGGTGCTGTCATCACTTTCGTGCGTCGGCCAGACATTGATCAACGCTTTGACCAAAGTCGCTAATGGAATAGCAAAGAACACTCCCCAAAAACCCCACAAACCTCCGAACACAAGTATCGCAACAATTATTGCGACCGGGTGAAGATTAACGGCCTCTGAGAACAATATAGGCACCAACACATTGCCATCGAGGAACTGTATAACCAGATAAGAAAACATTAACCAGGCAAAATCCGGCGTGAGCCCCCATTGGAAGTAAGCAACAAATGCAATAGGTAATGTAACAACAGCCGCGCCGATATAAGGAATTAAAACTGATAAACCAACCAGCATTGCTAGTAGGGAAGCATAATTAAGCCCGAGGATAACAAACAGAATATATGAAACAGCCCCTACAATAATTATTTCGTTGAATTTACCGCGCACATAATTACCAATCTGTGCATCCATCTCCGTCCATACCTCATTAACCAATCTTCTTTCTTTTGGCAGAAACCGGCCTAACCAATCAAGAATAATGGTTTTATCTTTAAGAAAAAAGAAGATCATCAAAGGTACCAGCACCAGATAAACAAGTATCGTAATGATAGCGGGGATGGAAGCAACAGAAACTGAAAGTACATTGCGCCCTAGCTCACTAAAGCCTTGACGAATCGTAATGATGAGTTGCTCTATATAATCTTCTGAAATAAATTCGGGATATTTTCCGGGTAATTGTAATAACAGATCTTGTCCATTATTGATCATGTCAGGCACTTCCTGAAAAAACTGGCTCACCTGTTTTGATAATAAGGGCATCAAGCCAAATAATATAAACAGCATGAAAGCAACAAAGATGAGATAAATTAGATTTACTGACCAGATTCGTGATAAACCTTTTCGTTGTAATTTAGATACACCACCCTCAAGCAAGTATGCAATCACAAGTGCTGCCAACAATGGTGCTAACATTTTACCCATTGTTATCAACACAACCGCACTTAAGACTAACAAGACTACTAATAAGGCAGCTTGTGGGTCAGTGAAGTAACGTCGATACCATGAACTAATAAACTCAAACATTTTTGATTACTTTAATTTCTATATAAACATCATAACTATATCTTTCTTATACAGCGAGTATATAAAGCTTATATCTGACTAAATGACAGGCAAAAAAAAGGGCGCCGGAGGGGGTGGCGCCCAGTAAAAATACAACAAAATTGGTTGAGGAGGAAAAATAAAATAACTATTTTCATCTGATATACTGCAGAACTTGTGCCAATTTGTTTTATATATATAATTCAATTGGTTAGCGTAACTCTTCGGTTCAGATGTTTAAGAATTGCACTATTATTGTTTATTTTTAATACGTTTTTGGTGCGGCGCATCAAAAATACGGTTTATTTTATTTATCTAATACTGTTTAAATAAGCAATGAATAAATTACCATCATCGGAACATATCAAATCTTTGGGAACTGATTTAGGCTTTCAGCAAGTAGGAATCACGACAACATCACTAGAAGAAGACGAGAAACATCTTGTTAACTGGTTAAAACAAGGAAGGCACGGTGAGATGTCGTACATGCGAAGACATGGTAATAAACGTAGTCGACCAAATGAGCTTGTGCCTGGAACAATCAGTGTTATCTCAGTAAGGATGGATTACTTACCTCCATCCAGCAAACATCCGATGCAGGTATTAAACAATAATGAACTCGGTTATGTGTCCCGTTACGCTATGGGACGTGATTACCATAAAATCATGCGCCAACGTTTACAGAAACTGGCCACTAAAATAGAAGACCATTACGGTGAATTTGGTTATCGGTGTTTTGTCGATAGCGCCCCTGTGCTGGAAAAGGCACTGGCCAGAAATGCTGGATTAGGATGGATTGGTAAACACAGTAATCTCATTAACCCCAAGACCGGTTCCTGGTTTTTTCTTGGCGAACTCTATACAGACTTGCCTCTTGAATCGGATAAACCTTTTACAGAACAGCATTGCGGAACTTGTAATGCCTGTATCGATATCTGTCCTACCAAAGCGATTGTTGCTCCAATGCAAGTAGATGCACGTCGCTGTATTTCTTATCTTACGATTGAATTGCGCGGTTCTATACCTGAAGAATATAGAAAGATGATTGGCAATCGCGTATATGGTTGTGATGATTGTCAGTTGATATGTCCCTGGAACAAGTTTTCCAAAAATACAGAGGAAGATGATTTTCGAGTACGTAATGGCCTTGATGCGCCAACACTGATTGAATTATTTGCATGGACTGAAGCTGATTTTCTAAAAAATACCGAAGGTTCCGCTATTCGCAGAATAGGATACGAGTGTTGGTCGAGAAATATTGCGGTGGGTTTAGGTAATGCACCTAATACTAATCGGACTATTGAAGCCTTAAGATCACGGGAAAACGACCCTTCTACAATGGTGCGTGAACATGTTTCATGGGCACTGACTCAGCACACAGTAGAATCATCCTGATTGCCACTATTCAGAAAACATCGTCTCAGTTTCTACATTAAACACGGTTCCTTCAACACTCATTACGCGTACCTTCATCCCTGCCGGCATATCGATTCCTTTCACTTTCCAGGTGGAGTCGTCCACTTTGACCTTACCTACGCCATTCACTATAGCTTCTTCCAATGTAAAGCTGCGTCCAATATATTGTTCTCCGCGTCGATTGAGCCTGGGCTCGTCCTTTTCTTCCGGGTTCATCTTTTGATGCCGTTTATACATATATAGACTTACCACAGATAACACGCCGAATATAATGACTTGTATCAATGTTGGAATACCGGGTATCGCATATAATAATAAACCTACTACAAAGGCAGAGATACCCATCCATAAAAAGTATGCCGCAGGCAATACCATTTCAATTATAATCATCACTACTGCAGCAATCAGCCAATGCCAAAATTCAATCTGATCTAACCATTCCATATTATTACCCTCTATATCTAACTGGTCGGTTTATCACTTTTACCAAAGGTCTCTTTAGCAATCTCAGAGATTCCGGCCAATGCTCCAATCACATTGCTCGCTTCTAACGGCATTAGGATAACTTTCTGATTCGGGGCAGAAGCAATTTCCTTCAATGCCTCAACATACTTTGTTGCCACAAAATAGTTAACTGCCTGTATATTCCCGTTTGCTATTGCGTTAGAGACATCCGTCGTCGCTTTGGCTTCAGCCTGGGCTAAACGTTCCCTGGCTTCGGCATCAGCAAAGGCTGACTCCTTGCGACCTTCAGCTTCCAGAATGGCAGCCCGCTTTTCTCCATCGGCCTTCAGAATCTCGGCTTGCTTGAAGCCTTCTGCCTCAAGAATATTGGCGCGCTTTTCACGTTCAGCCTTCATTTGTCGTGCCATCGAATCGACGAGGTCTTTAGGAGGAGAGATATCCTTGATTTCAATTCGCGTTACTTTCACGCCCCAGGGACCGGTGGCTTCGTCAACAACGTGTAATAACTGCGCGTTTATAGTGTCACGTTGTGAAAGTAATTCATCAAGATCCATAGAGCCCATAACAGTACGTATATTAGTCATGGTTAAATTCAATATAGCGCGAGTAAGATTATTGACCTCATAGGCAGCTTGAGCCGCATTTAATACCTGAAAGAAAACTACACCATCAACCCGCACCATGGCGTTATCCTTGGTGATGACTTCTTGTGAAGGGACATCGACAACCGTTTCCATCATATTCATCTTCGCGCCGATCCGATCAAAGAAGGGCACAATGATATGTAGTCCGGGAGACAATGTACGTTTGTATTCACCAAAACGCTCAACCGTATACTCAAATCCCTGACGAACAATAGTAACTGCCTTGATAAGCAGTACTATTGAAAAAATGAAGACGACGAGAATAAACTCAGCCATAACAGTTCTCCCTGATTATTTAATAAAACGTATTGTATATGGGTATCGATATCTTACGCCCTCGTTCGCTTTAATCGAGGCGATAATAACGACAATAATTTGAAAAATGATTAATACGCCTAACATCAGGAAGCCGATAAAAACCAGCATCAAAATCGCAGAAACAATGACAGCAATAAGCATCGTCAATTAAAAGTTCAGTGACTCCTTGCCCTGATCATCCACAAATGGCATTTCGTCTTTTTTGATTAACCAGATAATCAGCGGTCCTAGCACACTACCAAATGGAACCACGTAGCCTGAAAAGGCAATCAGGTGACAAAACATACCCCACAATCGCGCATCTTTATCAGGGTTGTCTGTTGCTTCAATATCCTGCGTCATAACGGTCTCCTGTATGAACAGTCTGAGTAGTAAATAGCTATTTTTCTCTTAGAAACATTATCACCCCAGACGAGGTTTGTCCCAGAGAATTACGGTTCAGTATACTATTTAGCGTATTTTCCCATATTTATGTCATGCCCTTCATAGACCACGAACGGCAAATCTGAACCTGCTTTATCAAGCCATTCCAGAATTTGCTGAATCAGAATATCTTCCATCCCGGTAAAATAATGATCAGCACCTTCAATCTCAAGCTGAGTATAGCGTTCATTATTACCCTTTTTTGCCGCAAGTCGCCGATCCGGTGCGCGCTTAATAACATTTTTAAAATCACGATCGCCATAAATATCCAATACCGGTATTTTAGTTTTTGTGATCAACGCCAGTATATCCATTGCTGGTTTTAGAAAGGCATAGTTTTGCAAACCAATTGCGACTAATGCACCAATATTTTGATTTTTTTGTTTTTCAAGGTAGGCCAGCGCTAAAGCTGCGCCAAAGCTATGCCCTATAACAACAATATTTGTAAATTGGCGTTCCCTTAAGAATTTAATTGCTGCTCCAATTCGCCCAACTGATTGCGCTAGCGTTCCACCGTAATCTTCAATCTGATTTTCCGGCGCTATTAACGGAAGTTGAATCGACAAGGTGCTCCAGCCTTGATTTGGTAATTTAGTTCGAATTGGTGAGATTATTTGGGGCCAATCTGCGTGCGTGCCCATGGCATGCAGAATAATAATCGCACCCTTAGCGTACCCATTTGACTGTTCGTTATAAAGTGCCAGAAAATCAGTTCCTCCAGTATCTAGCCAAACAACATCTGTTGCAGTTGACTCTAAATTCCCGGCTAACTTTTCTGTCGTCCGCTGCTCCCAATCCTGATTCACCTTGTCAGCGTTAACGGGCATGTAAGCTCCGAACAATATAAAAGTGACACTCAACTGGATTATCCGTTTCATAGTCATCTATTAAACCTCAGCAACTATTCAGCAACAAGTAAGATTGCCAAGAACGACAAAAATGATAATTTGCAGGCAGTAATAGCCTAGATAGTGGCTATGGTTGGACTGATCGGGTAAAGTTGCCACCATTTTATAAACTGCTTAAATTAAAGAATATATCGCTTTCATGTCTCAATATATAATTGCACCTTCAATCCTGTCCGCGGACATGGCTCGACTCGGCGAAGAGACCGAAAAAGTATTGGCTGCGGGCGCTGATTTTGTACACATTGATGTAATGGATAATCACTACGTTCCGAATCTGACCTTCGGACCGGTAATAGTCAAAGCTTTACGCGACTTTGGAATTAAGGCGCCACTCGATGTGCATCTCATGATTAAGCCCGTGGATCGTATCATTCCTGACTTTGCCGAGGCAGGCGCCAGTTATATTACCTTTCACCCGGAAGCATCGGAGCATGTTGATCGTAGTCTGCAATTAATTCGTGATAGCGGTTGCAAATCTGGACTCGTTTTCAATCCGGCAACACCACTTGATGTACTTGAATACGTGATGGATAAGGTCGATATGATTCTATTGATGTCCGTTAACCCCGGTTTTGGTGGACAATCTTTTATTGGCTCTGCACTTGATAAACTAAAAGCGGCTAGAAAATTAATTGATGATTCCGGTTTCGATATACGACTTGAGATCGATGGTGGCGTTAAGATCGACAATATCGCTGAAATCGCAACAGCAGGCGCAGACACCTTCGTTGCCGGTTCTGCTATATTTGGCAGCGATGATTACCAGAAAACTATTACAGCAATGCGAACCCAATTAGCTCAGGCTAAAAGCTAGATCTTACAATTTATTCTCTAACCTGTATCAATTAAATGATGTCTATCAAAACACCCGAACTTGTTTTGCTTGATCTCGATGGCACGTTAGTCGATTCCATCCCTGATCTGGCCTGGTCAGTTAATCAAACCTTGCTCGGGTTATCACTTCCCGAACGAGACATACTCAGTATCAGAAACTGGGTTGGTAATGGACTGGAAAAACTATTACACCGCTCCCTGACCAATGACTTTGATGGCAAAGCGGATGACGCTCTGTTTGAACAAGCAATGTCCATTTTCATGTCAGTTTATAGTGAAAACATGTGTAATTTAAGCACCTGCTATCCAGGCGTACTTGATGGTATTGCACAGCTTAAAGAAAAGCAGATCACGCTAGGCTGTGTAACCAATAAGCGCGGGGAATTTGTTGGTCCTATACTTGAAAAGCTGGGGCTTATGAATGACATGAGTATTGTCATTGCGGGTGATACACTGGCCAAAAAGAAACCTGATCCTTTACCCCTGTTACATGCCGCTACACACTTCAACAAGGATCCTGCCCTGTCTTTAATGGTGGGTGATTCAGAAAGTGATGTTAAGGCAGCACGTGCAGCCGGATTTCAGATTATATGTGTCAGCTATGGTTATAACCATGGTCGCGATATATACGAAACCAACCCTGATGCGGTAATTGATTCTATTGCCGATTTGGTAAGACTTTTTACATAAGTATCATGATTAACGAAAACGATTTCAAACAACTGGCGAAACAAGGCTATAACCGTATTCCTTTAATGCGCGAAGTATTGGCTGATCTTGATACACCTCTTAGTACCTATATGAAATTGTGTGCTGCACCTTACAGTTATTTATTTGAATCGGTTCAGGGCGGAGAGAAATGGGGTCGTTATTCCATCATCGGATTACCTGCACAGAAAATTATTTTAATTAAAGGTACAAAAATCACCATTAAGGAAAGTGGCAGTATTGTTGATGAATATAATGTTGACGATCCTTTAGCCGAAATCGAGCGAATTCAAAAAGGCTACAACGTTGCCGAGATAGAAGGCATGCCACGGTTTAATGGTGGTTTAGTCGGTTACTTTGGTTATGAAACGATTCGTTATATAGAACCGCGCCTGAATAAAAATGATAAAGACGATCCTATAGGCTCACCAGACATACTATTAATGGTGTCTGATGAAGTTATCGTGTTTGATAATCTCGGTGGCAAACTCTATATCATCGTGCATGCCGATCCAAATAACAGTGATGCATTTTCAAAGGCGCAGCATAGACTGGATGAGCTGGTAGAAACACTCGCCAATAAACAAATTCAACAACCACTGTCAAATGGCTCGCGTACAGTTAATGAAAATGATTTTGTCTCAGGCTTTACCCGGACAAATTACGAAGCGGCTGTTGACACTATAAAACAGTACATCGTGGATGGTGATGCAATGCAGGTTGTACTATCGCAACGCTTATCTATTCCGTTTGAATCAGAACCAATCAACCTATATCGTGCATTACGCTGCCTTAATCCATCACCGTATATGTATTTTCTTAATCTGGATGATTTTCAGATTGTCGGCTCTTCACCCGAAATACTGGTTCGACTTGAAGATGATATCGTTACCGTCCGACCTATTGCCGGTACGCGTCCACGCGGTAAAACGGAAGCAGAGGATCTGGCATTGGAGAAAGATCTATTACAAGATCCGAAAGAATTAGCTGAACATTTAATGCTGATCGATCTGGGACGGAACGATGCCGGCCGGGTTGCCGAAATGGGCAGTGTTAACCTGACTGACAAAATGATCATCGAACGTTATTCTCATGTCATGCATATCGTTTCTAACGTTACCGGCAAATTAAAAAAGGGCATGAGTGCAATTGACGTCTTACGTGCCACTTTCCCGGCAGGTACTGTTTCTGGTGCTCCGAAGATTCGAGCAATGGAGATCATCGACGAGCTTGAACCGGTTAAGCGTGGTGTTTATTCTGGCGCTGTTGGTTATATATCCTGGAATGGAAATATGGATACCGCGATTGCGATACGTACTGCTGTTATCAAGGAAAAAACCTTGCATATACAAGCTGGCGCAGGCATTGTCGCCGATTCTGTACCAGCAAATGAATGGGATGAAACCATGAATAAAGGCCGAGCAATTTTCCGGGCAGTCAGTCTGGCAGAGAAAGGATTGTCCTAGGAAGGAAATAATATGTTATTGATGATCGACAATTATGATTCGTTTACCTACAACCTGGTGCAATATCTGGGAGAGCTGGGACAAGACGTAGCAGTCTATCGCAATGATAAAATTTCAGTGGCAGAGATAGAAAAACTGGCACCTGCACACATTGTGATTTCACCAGGGCCATGCACACCTAATGAGGCGGGCATATCGATTGATGTGATCAATCATTTCAAAGGCAAGATACCCTTGCTTGGCGTGTGTCTCGGCCATCAAAGTATCGGACAGGCCTTTGGCGGCAAAATCGTTCATGCACATGACATCATGCATGGTAAGACATCGGATATTTATCATAATAGTACTGATGTATTCCAGGGTTTCGAAAACCCTTTCACCGCGACCCGTTATCACTCATTAGTGATTGACAAAGAAACCTTGCCAGCTTCATTAGAGATTACGGCATGGACACAAGACAAGGATGGGAATCTCGATGAAATTATGGGTGTTAGACATAAAGATCTCAACATTTCCGGGGTACAGTTTCATCCCGAATCAATACTGACGTCGTATGGACATGAGTTATTGCAAAACTTCCTTAACAATACATAAGTATACTTTTGCTGATGGATATTAAAGCGGCACTCCACGAGGTTATCAGCGGTAAAGATCTAAGTCGCGCTGATATGCATAGCGTCATGCAAACAATTATGCAGGGGGATGCAACTCCCGCGCAGATTGGTGGCTTACTCGTCGCGCTACGTTTAAAAGGCGAGAGTGTCGATGAAATTACTGCAGCTGCGCAAGTCATGCGTGAGCTGGCAAGCCGGGTTGAAGTTGATAAAACGCATCTGGTCGACACCTGCGGTACTGGTGGAGATGGTGCCAATACTTTTAATATCTCAACGACCTCGGCTTTTGTCGTAGCTGCCAGCGGCGCCAAGGTTGCAAAACACGGGAACCGATCGGTTTCCAGCAAATCAGGTAGCGCTGATGTACTTGAAGCCGCCGGGATTAATCTGGAATTAAACGCTGAACAGGTTGCAAGCTGTATTGAAAATGTGGGTATAGGTTTTATGTTCGCGCCGATGCATCACAGCGCGATGAAGCATGCGATTGGGCCACGACGCGAACTTGGTGTCCGAACGTTGTTTAATGTACTTGGTCCCTTGACCAATCCAGCTGGGGCACCCAATCAGGTGATTGGGGTCTTTAGTAACGATTGGTTAGTCCCATTAGCTGAAACATTAAAGCAGCTGGGTAGCGAACATGTATTGGTCGTGCATGCGCATGATGGGATGGATGAGATCAGTATCGCCGCCAAGACATCTATTGCTGAATTAAAAAATGGCGAGATCAATCATTATGAAATCACACCGGATGATTTCAATATACCGATGCAAAGTATCGAAAAACTCGCTGTTAATGATGTCGCAGAAAGTTTGGCAATGATGCAATCGGTGTTGGATAATACCAATGGAGCTGCAAAAGACATTGTCAGTCTTAATGCTGGTGCAGCAATTTATGCTGCGGGTCTCGCAGACTCTATTCAGAAAGGTGTTGCGATAGCGATTAAAACGATAGCGTCTGGTGCCGCAAAACAAAAACTTGATCAACTCATTGAACACAGTCAATCATTTAAAAAATAAACCTTATGCAAGCAGATACACCTGATATATTAAAAGAGATACTCAACTACAAGGCCGAGTACGTCGCACAGGTTAAAAAAGAATCACCATTAAAGGAACTAAAAGCAAAAGCAGCCGATTGCCCTCCCGTGCGTGGTTTCACCTATAATCTGTTGAAGGCCATTGAAACAGGAAATCCAGGCGTTATTGCTGAAATAAAAAAGGCCTCTCCTAGCCGTGGCGTCATCTGTGAAGATTTTAAAGCTGATGTAATAGCAAAAAGTTATGCCAATGCCGGTGCCAGTTGTTTATCTGTTCTGACCGATATACAATATTTTCAAGGTTCTGATGACTATCTGAAACAGGCTCATGCTGCTTGTAACCTGCCGATTCTACGTAAGGACTTTATGATCGACCCTTATCAAGTCTATGAAGCCAGAGTTATCGGTGCTGACTGTATTTTGCTTATTGTTTCAGCTCTATCAGATTTGCAGATGCAAGAGCTAGTCGGAGTCGCCAACGAAGTCGGACTGGATGTGCTGGTCGAAGTACATAACCGCGAAGAACTCGAACGCGGTCTGATGTTACGTACACCGCTAATTGGTATTAACAATCGAAACTTGCACACATTTGAGACCGATCTGGATACAACCCTGGGACTGTTAACGGATGTGTTTCCTGACCGTACTGTTGTCACAGAAAGCGGCATTCATACTCAAGACGACGTCAATTTGATGCGTAAGAATAATGTGAATGCCTTTCTTGTAGGAGAAGCCTTTATGAAGGCCGTAGATCCCGGCAAAGAACTTAAAAAACTGTTTTTTTCTAATTAATATTTTGCTTAACTTTAGTAAGCCCGATTAACTTTTCAAGGAGTATATTCTTAATGTTTACACGTAACATAAAATTCATTTTTATTAGCCTTATTTTATCATTCTCATTTATCAATTTAAGCTTTGCTGAAGGAGAAGGTCTTGAATTAACCTGGGAATTAAGTGGTTTAGCCAATCCCGAATCCGTTGTCTATGACCCGAGATTGAACCTTCTTTACGTTTCCAATGTGAACGGTGGGCCAAATGACAAAGATGGAAACGGCTATATATCATTAGTCTCCATGGATGGCAGAATTATCAATGAGAAGTGGGTAACAGGCCTTAATGGACCAAAAGGACTCGCACTATCTGGTACAACTCTTTACACAGCGGATATTGATGAACTTGTTGCCATCGATGTCGATCATGGTCGTATCACTGATAAATACAAAGTAGATGATGCAAAGTTCTTGAATGATGTCGCTGCAGCACCAAACGGTGATGTTTATGTATCCGATATGTTAGCTAACCGTATACATGTACTATCTGGCGGCAGCTTTACCATCTGGATTGAATCTGACGAACTTGAAGCACCGAATGGTTTAGATGTCGTCGGTGATGATTTGATTCTTGGTGCCTGGGGCGTAATGACTGACGGTTTTGCAACGGCTGTTCCTGGTCATTTAAAACGTATCTCGATTCAGGATAAATCGATCACCTCAATTGGTGATGGCTCACCTGTCGGCAATCTCGATGGTGTTGAAGTCGATAAAGATGGCGGCTTCTACGTGACCGATTGGATGAACGGTAAACTATTCCACATTTCCAGTACTGGTGAGGTAAAGGAATTACTTTCACTAAAACAGGGCAGTGCTGATCATGAGTTTATTATCGAAAAAGACCTGATGTTTATTCCGATGATGAATGACAATGTCATGTATGCCTATAAGGTTCATCACTAATTATTTCAAGCCTGACAAAACAGCGTCACTTCTCGACGAGAGAGTGGCGCTGTTTTGAATAATACTTCAGATTTTGGAATGAATTTAAAAATAATATTAGCACTTTTTTATTTTTGGACTAATATCAGCTTCTGAAATTAACCCTTTAACACAACATTTACATAGATAATTAGACAAGCTGTTTAACATACTTTGCCAACCCTATACCCGGGCTTACTATAGCCTCATGCATTTGAAAAAAACCATCCACTTATATCGACAGTCCCATGGACGTTGAACTACCGATTAATATTCTGGCTCAACCAGACGACACGACCTGTGGTCCGACCTGTTTACACGCCGTCTATAATTATTATGGTGATGACATATCGCTGGATAAAGTTATTACTGATATACAAACTTTACAGGCGGGTGGGACACTGGCCGTATTTCTTGCCTGCGATGCTTTACGTCGTGGGTATCAAGCGACCATTTACACCTACAACCTGCAGGTATTTGACCCGACCTGGTTTGCCTCTCCTGAAATTGATATATCAGAACGTTTAATCAGGCAGGCAGAAGTTAAAGATGATCACAAATTACGCTTTGCTACAAAAGGTTACCTGGAATTTTTGAAACTGGGTGGAAAGCTACGTTATGTTGATCTCACCACGGGATTACTGCGTAATATTATTCGTCGTCGATTACCTATACTGACCGGGCTTAGTTCAACCTATCTATATAAGGCGAAAAGAGATATTGATGATGAACCTCTAGGTGATGATATCCGTGGCTACCCGGATGGGCATTTCGTCATTCTGGGCGGTTATCATCGACATGATCGAACCGTGATGATTAGCGATCCTTATGAACCAAATCCAGTATCCGGTTCTTTAACTTATTCTATTAATATAGACCGGGTAATCTGTTCCATCTTATTAGGCGTATTAACTTACGATGCTAATCTACTGGTCATTCAACCGGCCAATTCCAGGAAAAAATAATGAATATACTGCTGGTCGTTAACAATCCTAACAACTGGCCGCTGCAGATTCCAGGTGTCAAAGTCGTTGCAGCACGCACCTACCTGACCGATCCTGCTTTTTCGGAAGGTAAAAAAACGAGGGTCTTCAACCTGTGTCGATCCTATAGTTATCAGCGCACGGGTTATTACGTATCGCTTCTGGCTGCCGCACGCGGACATAAACCCATGCCTGATATCAACACTATCCAGGATCTAAAGTCGCCACATGTCATACAGGCTATATCAGAAGATATGGAAGAGTTGATAGAGAAAAAACTCGGCCACTTACAATCCAAACGTTTCACCTTGAGTATTTATTTTGGCAGGAATATCGCAAAACATTATGACAGTCTTAGTTTGAGGTTGTTTAACTTGTTTCAGGCACCTCTATTACAGGCTAAATTTATAAAAAGGAAAACGTGGCGACTGGAATCAATACGTACTATGACAGTAAACGATATTCCTGAAAATCATCAGGCTATTGTCATCGAAGCCGCATCAAATTATTTTTCAGGACGCAAACGTCGTATTAAAAAAGATGCTGCAACGAGATTTGACCTTGCAATTTTGTATGACCCAAATGAGAAAGAACCGCCTTCTGATGAAAAGGCATTAAAAAAATTCCAGAAAGCAGCAGAATCTGTCGGTCTTGAGTGCGAATTTATTACCAAAAATGATGTGAATCGTCTGGCTGAATTCGATGGATTATTTATACGCGAAACTACTCTGGTAGATCATCACACTTTCCGCTTTGCACAACGTGCTGTAAATGAAGGTCTGATCGTAATGGATGATCCTAATTCAATACTAAAATGTACAAACAAGGTCTATCTGGCTGAGTTGATGACGAGACATAATATTCCCATACCCAAAACCATGATCGTACATCGCTACAATATTGACCAGATTGAAAAGACATTGGGCTTGCCCTGTATTTTAAAAAAACCAGACAGTGCATTTTCTATGGGTGTATCTAAAGCGGAGAATCGTGAAGATTTAATCGCAACCGTAAAATCACTACTTGAAGACTCGGATCTGATCATAGCACAACAATTCCTGCCGACTAATTTTGACTGGCGTATTGGTATTTGTGATCGTAGACCACTATATGCGTGTCGTTATCACATGGCCGATAAACACTGGCAGATTATCAAGCGTGATGCGTCCGGAAATTCCACTAGTGAAGGAAACGCCGATACGATGGCTATCGGTGAAGCACCTGATGAAGTTGTGAGTATCGCACTAAAAGCGGCAAACCTGATAGGTGATAGCCTTTATGGTGTCGATCTAAAACAGGTGGGACAGAAATTTTATTTAATTGAGATTAATGACAACCCAAGCATAGACTCCGGTTGCGAGGATCTAGTTCTGAAGGATGCACTCTACCGGGAAATCATGGGTGTGTTTATCAAACGCATCGAGGCTCGAAAACTCGGTTTATACGGACGTTAGTATGCCAAAGCCACTATCAATCTTTGCCGCCTATGGCATAGAACTCGAATACATGATTGTTGATCGCAAACATATGAATGTGATGCCGATCACCGATAAGGTCCTACATCATGTCGCTGGTGAATATCGTAACGAAATAGAACAGGGTGAAATTGCCTGGTCGAATGAACTTGTATTACACGTTATTGAAACTAAAACCAATGGCCCGGCACAGTCCTTACTAGAAACTCCCGATCATTTTTTAAAAAATATAAGGCATATTCAATCTATTCTTGATGAGATGGGCGCGCGCCTGATGCCGACTGCCATGCACCCGTGGATGAACCCCTTTAAAGAAACGCAATTATGGCCACATGATTCTAAAGAAATATATGATACCTACAACGGCATCTTTAATTGTCAGGGACATGGTTGGTCAAACCTGCAAAGCATGCACATCAACTTGCCATTTGCGAACGATAAGGAGTTTGCTCTATTACATAGTGCAATACGAACCATACTTCCCATCTTGCCAGCAATGGCAGCAAGTTCCCCAATAGTTGAAGGCTCATCTACAGGGATCATGGATACACGTCTCGAAGCCTATCGTCAAAATTCAAAGATTATTCCATCCATTACCGGACTGGTAGTTCCTGAAGCAGTTACGAGCAAAAAAGACTATCAACGCTTGATCCTGAAGCCCATGTATAAAGCTATTGCACCGTTTGATAAAGAGAAGATCTTGCAGGATGAATGGTTAAATTCACGTGGGGCCATAGCGCGGTTTGATAGAAATGCGATTGAGATACGAGTATTAGACACGCAAGAAACGCCTGCCGTCGATCTGGCCATTGCCAGTTTTATCATCCAGATATTAAAGAAGCTGACTGAAAAAAGCTGGTCTGATGTCGTCGAACAAAACAATCTGGAGACAACCGCATTATCTCAAATACTGAATAAGGTAATTATCGATGCTGATCAAGCTGTTATAGATGATCGAGACTATCTGCAATTGTTCTCGTTTCCAGACAAAAAATGCAGTGCACAGGAATTATGGCAACACTGCCGAGAGTCAGTTAATCTGAATACGGGCGAATACGCTGCAGCAACTACACCGATTATTGAATTCATTTTAAAAGAAGGCCCGTTAGCCAGACGGATACTCAACGCAACAGGCAAAAGTGTTAAAAAGTCACGACTACATGAAACTTATCGTGTGCTCTGTGACGCACTGGTTGATAGAGAATATTTTGTTGGTATCGACTGATGAATATCATTATTAGCTGTGAACATGGCGGTAACAAGATTCCAAAATGCTATCTGCCACTTTTTAAAAATAAAAAAATCCTTTTAAACAGCCATCGTGGATGGGATCCCGGAGCATTGGCCCTTGCTAATAAAATAACTCAAGATTTATCAGCGCCCTTATATTATTCAACCACCTCTCGTTTATTAATTGATCTCAATCGTTCATTACACCACCCCAAACTATTTTCGGAGTTTAGCAAAACTGTAGATGATACTACCCGACAGAAAATAATTGATACTATTTATATACCCTATCGAACCAGAATAACGGAACATATAAAAAAGTTTAAATCAGCAACGACACCAACAATGCACCTATCCATCCACTCGTTTACAAGCTCACTGGGTGGTATCGAGCGTTCAGCTGATATTGGCTTACTTTATGATCCGACAAGACAATCTGAAAAAAACTTTTGTAAAAAATTACAAAAGTCTCTCAAACAGGCTTTTCCTCATCTCATTGTCAGATGTAATTATCCCTACCGAGGCAACGCAAATGGATTGACAACATCGCTGCGTCGCCAATTTAATGGAAGAGACTATTCAGGGATTGAAATTGAGATTAATCAAAAACATATTATTGCTAATAATAAAGCATGGTTGATGATAAAAAAGAAGCTTGGTAATTTAATATTAGATAATGTCAAATAAGTATTTACTCAATTAAAAGGATAACAATGCTTTAATGTTAGATAATGAATTCATAGATTTACTTAAAGCTATCATCCGCCAACCGAGTGTTGTAGGTGCTGAACATTCATTCTTTAGAGTCTTACAGCGTGAGCTTGAAGAAAGAGGTGCGAAAGTAACCTGGTATGAGGGTTTGTTAGTCGCACAGGGCGATAATCCGTTTAGCACTATGTTTTCGGCACATATCGATCGTCACGGTCTTGTCTGTACTGGTCCAAATGAATTTCAATTTGCTGCTTTCATTGCAGGCAACAGGACTGATCTGCTAAACAATTCTGTTTCCGAAGAATTGATGTCCAAGGTTACTGAACGCTTCCAGTCTGAACCTGTGTTTGCCTACGAACCCTGGTCTGGTGCCTATCGTGGCAATGGCATAATTAAAAATTCTTATGTCTGTGAGAACAGGAACAACCTTATATTCGAACTTGAGGGCCTGGATGATGTTGTAGCAGGAACGCCTATCGCCTTTAAAGACAAACTCAAGTTCAACAATGGCCGTCTTGAAGGGCAATTAGATAATGTCTTAAGTGCTGCGGCACTGGTTCATTTATTCAGTCTTGGTTTTAAAGGCACTGCGTTTTTCACTGCCCAGGAAGAAGCGGGTAAAAGTTGGCGTTATTTACTGGAATGGTTTCGCCGCTTTGGTGGCTCAACCAACCGTTTGTTCGTTGTTGATACCAGTCCATTTCCAGACATTAATTCTGCCAATGAACAACTCCTGGTATTAAGACAAAAAGATGCCAATGCGCCTTTTAATAAAGAGGCGACTACTCATATTGAAAACTTATGCAGAGAAAATAATTTAAGCTATTTATATAAAGACCATTACGTAGAGGCTGATAACGCTCGCCTGCAAAGTCTGGGACAGAAACCACATTCATTAGGCAGTACAGAAATGGGCAGAATAATTGCGGCATCAAATGGCTTGGTCGACGGCACAACCATTCAAATACCAACTACCGGCTATCACACCATGGAAGAATCTGCCGCGATCGAATCAGTTGAAGCATATATAAAACTACTATCTCTTTTAGCGAATAATGTTTCCTAATCGAGGTAAAACTATTCATACAGCTCATAAATTTTATATTTCTACTTGTTAGTTGCTCATTATTTAGCAAATCAGTTTATTAATATTTACGGAGCGTAATTTTTAATAGACCAAGCTTATAAAATGGTCAAGGTTTGTCTGAAGTGGGTGCTTTAGTATAACCCGGTTTTTGCGCAGACTTATTTATTAGCTGTTTCGTTCCAACGCTGCAATGCACGTTCATAATAATCATAAACACAATTCTCACAATTACGATTGCAACACTCTTCAGTGTCTGGCTTAACGGGTTTTGTAGGGTATTTTTTGTCTTCCGTTCCTTATTCATTCTGGTAGCTAATATTCACTAAATTGTTGCGAATAAATGCTCACTATTCTTAAATGATTTGAATTCAAGTGCGTTGCCACTCGGGTCCGTGATAAACAAGGTTGCCTGTTCACCGACTTCGCCTTTAAACCTGATAGTTGGTTTGATGAGATAATTAATCCCATGCTTATCCAGACGTTCAGCAAATTGATGCCATGCTGCCCACTCCAGTACCAGTCCAAAATGTCTAACGGGGACAGACTCACCATCCACCGGATTGGTTTTAACCACGTTCAGTGCTTCCGGTTTAACATGGGCAGAGACTTGATGACCAAAAAAATTAAAATCAATCCAATGTGCTGCTTCCCGACCTACAGAACATCCCAACACTTCGGTATAAAAATGCCGTGTAGTTTCAATGTCGCTAACCGGGATTGCAAGGTGAAACACTACAGACATATCACCGAACACGAGTTGTTAGACATTAAATCTGAATAAAATGACATCACCATCCTTAACAATGTACTCCTTACCTTCGGAACGCCACTTGCCGGCATCCTTCGCTCCTTGTTCACCTTTATAAGCAATGTAATCATCAAAGGCTGTTACTTCTGCCCGAATAAAACCACGTTCAAAATCAGTATGGATAACGCCCGCCGATTTTGGAGCAGTAGCACCCACCGGAATTGTCCAGGCACGCACTTCTTTCACACCCGCAGTAAAATAAGTTTGTAGTCCCAGTAACTCATAGCCCGCTCGAATAATACGATTTAATCCGGGTTCTGCCATGTCCAGGGCATCAAGAAATTCCTGTTTTTCATCTTCTTCCAATTGAGACACTTCTGCCTCAATCGAAGCACATACAGAAATTAATTGAGCATTTTCGTTCTCAATAAGCGCTTGTATTTTTTCCAGCCATGGATTGGATTCAAGCCCATCTTCTTCAACATTGGCTATATAGAGTGTTGGTTTCTGTGTAAGTAAATGCAGATTTTTTATGCTTTCAATATCGTCTTCAGATAAAGCCATTGAACGCACCGGTAAACCCTGATCCAGATGGGCCATTATGGTTTCTAATAGTTCTTGTTCCAGTTTAGCGGCCTTGTCACCACTACGAGTCAACTTGGCGGCTTTTTGTAAGGCTTTGGTGATAGTCTCCTGATCAGCGAGACAGAGTTCAGTATTAATAACCTCTATGTCCGAAAGCGGGTCGACCTTACCTGCAACATGCACAATATTATCATCATCAAAACAACGCACCACCTGTGCAATAGCATGTGTCTCACGAATATTGGCAAGAAATTTATTGCCCAAACCTTCACCTTTTGATGCACCTTCAACCAAGCCAGCAATATCAACAAACTCCATCGTCGTTGGCACAATTTTTTGAGGCTTAACAATACCTGCTAATTGATCTAGTCGAGGATCAGGCATAGCGACTACGCCAACGTGAGGATCGATAGTACAGAAAGGATAATTTTCTGCATCTATCGCTGAATTCGTCAACGCATTAAAGAGTGTCGATTTACCCACATTCGGCAAACCAACAATGCCACATTTAAATCCCATACAATGTATTCCGTGTTATTGAGCAGACGAATCCGCTTCAGGTTTATTTTTCTTATTCAATTCCGTCATCATTTTATTGAGATTGTCTTGAAAAAACTGATCGCTCTTTTCAAGAACCGGAACAAAAGATTCAATTATTTTATGTTCTTCATCAGCACTAGCGCGACCAAGCACAAAAGTCACAACTTTATCCTTACTACCTGGATGACCTACACCAACTCTCAAGCGTAAAAAATCACTGCTGCCGGTGCGTTGAATAATATCGCGCAGGCCATTATGACCACCATGACCACCACCTTGTTTGAGTCGAGTTGTACCTGGTTGTAAATCGATTTCATCATGCACAACCAAAACCTGATCCATGGATATTTTGTAATAACTTGCCAACGCTTGCACGGCACTGCCACTGTCATTCATATAGGTCTGTGGCTTACACAACCAACAATCTATCGAACCCTTCTGGTATCGACAAATTTCTGACTGGAATTTTTTATCGGGAGAAAAACTGAGAGAGAGTTTGTTTGCTAGTGCATCGACAAACCAAAAACCGGCATTGTGTCGGGTCAATAAATATTCGGGGCCTGGATTACCCAGGCCCACAATGAGTTTTATAGGTGTAGACACACCGGCTTATTCGCTGTCGCTGTCCTTATCTTCCTGCTTGGCAGCGGGCACATCTGCAGCAGCAATTTCTTCAGCTGCAGCATCTTCCTCTTCGTCAGCTGCGATGACCTTAGGCATATGTACTGCGGCCACCGGTAGTGAATCATCACCACCATGCAAGACACTGTATAACTGAACACCTTCAGGCAATTTCAGATCAGACAAATGCACCGTTTCATCAAGCGCAACCTCAAGCATATCGACTTCAATGAATTCTGGAAGGTCTTTTGGCAAACAAACAATTTCCAGATCAGTCATCATATGACTGATCACGCCGCCATCTTTTTTGACACCAAGACACTTCTCTTCATTGATAAAGTGAAATGGGATACGCATGGTGAGTTCTTCTTTTTCGCTGACACGCTGCAAATCGATATGCAATAACGTAGTTTTGTACGGATGACGTTGCAGGTCTTTTAAAACCACTTTTTCAGTTGCACTACCAATCTTGAGTGTCAGGATATGTGAATAGAACGCTTCATGCTCCAGGTTATGCATCACTGAGTTATGTTGCAACGTAATCATGCTTGCTTCTTTACCAGTACCATAAACGATACCCGGTAATTTGCCGGCACGGCGTAGGCGGCGGCTCGCACCTTTCCCTACATCTGTCCGCGCTTCGGCGACGAGTTCAAATTCATTCATTTTATTACTACTCCTTAATATTTTAAGGGTTATTGTTTACCTCCTGAACGCGACCAATCAGGAGAATTTGTGCTAAAAACTAATCCAGAAACATAGAGCTTAGGGATTCGCCTTCTGCAATTCGGCGCATACTCTCAGCTAGCATCGCTGCAACACTAAGTTGACGTATGCGATCACAGGTTGCTGCATCTGAGCGAAGCGGGATTGTATCTGTTACTACCAATTCATCAAGTCTTGAATTCTCAATATTTTTCACGGCATTGCCGGAAAGCACTGGATGAGTACAGTAAGCGACCACTTTTACTGCCCCAAAATCTTTCAAAGCACCGGCGGCATTACATAATGTCCCGGCCGTATCGACCAAATCATCGATAATTACACAGGTTCGACCTTCTACATCACCGATGATATTCATAATCTCGGATTGATTCGGGTTTGGACGACGTTTATCAATAATCGCCAGTTCAGTATCATCAAGCCGTTTGGCCAGCGCCCGGGCACGTACCACACCGCCAACATCAGGCGAAACTACCATTAAATCGGGGTATTTATGTTTCCATAAATCGCCCAATAGCACTGGAGATCCATAGACATTGTCTAGCGGGATATCAAAAAAGCCCTGTATCTGATCGGCATGTAAATCAACCGTCAATACACGATCAATACCGGCAGCAGCAATCATATTAGCGACCACTTTTGCGGTAATCGGGACACGCGCTGAACGTGAACGTCGATCCTGGCGTGCATAGCCTAAATAAGGGATAACCGCTGTAATTCGAGTAGCTGAAGCACGTTTCAGGGCATCAGCCATAACCAATAATTCCATCAAATTGTCATTGGTCGGCGCACACACCGGTTGCATGATATAAGCATCGCGGCCACGGACATTTTCATTTATTTCAACCATGACTTCGCCATCGCTGAAACGGCCCACGGATATCTTACCCAACGGGATATTCAGGTACTCTGCTGACTCAAGTGCTAATTTCGGGTTTGCGTTACC
Source organism: Gammaproteobacteria bacterium (assembly GCA_030829985.1). Taxonomy (GTDB): domain Bacteria; phylum Pseudomonadota; class Gammaproteobacteria; order Eutrophobiales; family Eutrophobiaceae; genus UBA7359. The sequence goes on from JAURNW010000011.1 coordinate 88,210, forward strand.
ACTGAACAACATCATGTTGGAGATGGACATGAACTTTCGTTCTCCAGACTAATTAAAAAAATGGCTGGGGTACGAGGACTCGAACCTCGGAATGCATGGATCAAAACCATGTGCCTTAACCAGCTTGGCCATACCCCAATTAATCGTTTCTAATATCTTTTTACGAATGAACTGTAATTATATTCGCTGTCGTTCAGTCGCCAATCGTTCCAATAAGGGTGATTTATTCATCCCTTTTACTACATAGCCTTGCCATGTTTCTGGCAATTGCTCTTTAACTTGTATTGCTGCATGACTATCTGAGAATGGAGCAAATAAACAGGCACCCGTACCGGTTAGCTTTGCTGGCGCAAATTGCCCCAACCATTCAAGGGCATTTGCGACCTCTTTATAGTGTTTTTGCACTACAGATTCACAGTCATTTCTTCCTCCTCTATCGAGGAAGTCGCGTATTGTGATTGGAGGCGTATTCCGTGTCAAATCCTCTGCATTAAATACTGAGGCAGTCGCAACACTACAACCCGGATGTATAAGCAAATAAATGCATTCTTCCGGTTCAATTGCTGTTAACTCTTCACCCACACCTTCAGCCCAGGCCGCATAACCATGCACAAATATCGGCACATCAGCGCCTAGCGACAGACCTATAGCTGCTAATTCGTTACTCGATAAGCCACACTGCCATAATTCATTTAAGGCGACCAGGGTCGTTGCCGCATTTGAACTACCACCTCCCAAACCACCGCCAGTTGGAATTATCTTGTTTACGCTGATATCAACACCAAGCTTACTACCGGTATGCTCCTTCAAGGATCGTGCAGCTCTGACAACCAGATCATCCTCGGCAGCAACATCGATCAGGGTTGAACTCCGTGTAACTTTATCTGAATCGAGAATCCTGAGATCAAGCTCATCAATCAGATCAATAAACTGGAAAACTGTTTGCAAGGAATGGTAGCCATCCGGTCGTCGACCCGTAATATGTAAAAATAAATTGAGTTTTGCCGGTGCCGGCCAGTTAGTACTTAGCAATGTCTCATCCTGCAAACTTAAATTAACTGATTCTAATTAAAAAATATTTAAAAGAATCATTGGATTTTCCAGTCTTGTATGACTAACTTAACCCGAATGTCTTCACTCTCAACAACTAGTTTTTCAGGCAATGAAAAACCTTCGTGATCTATATAACGTGTGATACTGACATCGAAACCAGACTGTTTAATGTGCGTAAGCCGACCTTGTTCATCAAGTAAAAGAGCACTGAAGCTGATATAGGGTTCAGGCATTCCGCGTATCCAATACTTTAATCCATTAAGATGTAGTTTCCAGCCGAGTTGTTCATACAATAATTGTTCTGCTGTCCGCGCCATTGTGAATTTATTGTCGGGACCCTGCATAATCACACCATCACGCGTACCTTTTAAAATATAAGTGCCTTGCCCTAGCGGTGCGATAACACGTAATTCATAGTTGGCAAAAGACTGATTCCAGAGTAACGTCGCAGTACCACTATCTTTCTCATTCTTTACTGCCAATCGGCCATTGATATTCCAGGAAGTGATAGTGTTTATCTTTAGCTGGTGCTCTAACCAAAGTTGTGGTTTTAAATCTGCGGCTATCCTTGGCGCAGAACTACATGCGCCTAGCAGAGGAGCTGCCAGTATCAATGCTAAAAGTCGAATCACGGTTTAAATCGTTTGATGACATCCAGTAAACGATCATCAGCTGGCGTATCCTTCAGTGCAGTATCCCAGATTTCTTTCGCTGCCTGTTTATCTCCCATCACCCAAAGGACTTCTCCAAGGTGTGCGGCAATTTCAGGATAATTTCTCATCTCAAGCGCCTTTTGTAAATATTTGACTGCTTCGTCCAATCGTCCGAGACGGTATAACACCCAACCCATACTATCTAATATATAAAAATCACCCGGGCTTAGTTCATATGCGCGTTTTATATAACCATAAGCTTCTTCATATCTATCTGTTCGGTCTGCCAGGGTATAACCCAGGGCATTTAATGCGGTAGCATTATTTGCATCTTCCTCGATTATTTTTGTAAGGTCATTTTCAAGAATATCAATCTGTCCCATCTTCTCGGCTAGCATAGCCCGGGAATAAAGAATATCAGGGTGGCTTTGTTGCTCGATGGCTTTGTCGAAAATATCCATCGCTTCCTGATAGCGTTTTGCGTTGATGAGTATTTCACCTTCAGCCTGAATAAGTATCAGTCGATTCGTATCTGCATTTTGTATGGCTCGAATATTTTCCAGTGCTTTATCAACATTGCCTTGCTTGGCCAGAATAAGACTCATCCTAATTCGTGCATCAAGGTAATTCTCACCGCCATTAACACCCTGATATAAATCACTCGCTTTTTCCAGTTCATCCCTTTCTTCAGCTATGCGACCCAAATAATAGTTGGAATCAAACACACGTTTTTTGAGCTTACCTAAACGTAAGAAATATTTTTCAGCATCATCAAATTGATTTGTTTGCAAATAGAGCAAACCGAGTGCATAGAGGACATCAACATTATTAGGGCCTTGTACAGACAGAATTTCAAATTGACGTCGGGCATCATCGAATCGCTTTGTCTCAGTCAATAAACGGGCATAGGCCATCCGCAAATTAAAATCATCTTCCTTGTTTTTTAGTGTTGCTTCTGTCCATTCCAATGCCCTATTTGTCTCACCCTTCTTCTGCAATAAAGAGAGATATGTCATAGCGGCTGCATCATTACCCGGTTTCAATTCAAGTACGCGTTCCAGTAAGTCCTCGGAACGATCCAAATCACCCATACGCGCAGTAACATGCGCAAAGGCAAACATGGCGTCAGGATCATCCATATGGTTTTCCATCAATCGCTCCATCAATTGTAAAACCGCAGCTTGATCCTCTTCACGACCAAGAAAATTCGCAATCATCCAGAGCTTTTGGTCGAAATTGCCCTTAGACGCTCCCAGAACGATCTCGAGATGGCCTAAAGCTTGCTCAATATTGCCCTGACGCAGGGTCATAACTGTCAGAACCTGATGAGCATCAGGACTCTCAGGATCTACCTCAACCCAAAGAGTAGCCGCTTCATAGGCAGACTCATCATTACGCGCATAAATAGAGATTCGGGTTGCTCGTTCAATTACGAGAGGATCACGTGTGGATCTGGCAAGATCCAGATAATTATCAACTGCGATATCTATTTTACCGCGCTGACCCGCTATTTCTGCCAACAGAATTTTAAAAAGAATGTCTTCAGTAAGCTCAATCTTTGGACGTTTCGGTAATACTCTTTCAGGTTCAGGCTCCGGCTCGACAACAGCTATTGGTTCAATAGTATTCGGCTCTATAGCGGGTTCAACGCTATCTTGAGGCAGTGTGGTACAAGCACCCAATAATAAAAACAGCAAAATTACCGGCAAACTGCTTAGAACTTTATTAATTGAATATCGAAACATGATGTTATTTAACAATTCTCTATTTTTGATCATTTTGTCAGATCAGGGCTAAAAATAATACTGCGTATGGTTTATCAAGTAGTTATTAAGATAAACTTACTATACTTGATTCAATCCTGGTTCATTTGTTCAGTCAGGCCAGACAATCAATATTTTATGTCCAGATAATTGAAAACAATAATTAATCTGATTTTTCTTGTATTCATCCACAGCATGGCACAGAATTTTCATATAGATATCATTTAATTACCAATACCATGACACTTATTGCCTACGGAATTAACCACGCGACCGCACCGATTGAAGTTCGGGAAAAAGTTAGCTTTGGGAATGATATCGTGTCTGAAGCCCTGCATGAGCTGAAGCACCAGAATGGGGTGCATGAAGCCGCTATACTCTCCACCTGTAATCGTACTGAAATTTATTGTAGTGTCGATCAACAGGACAGCCATAATCCGATAGCGTGGCTACACAATTTTCATGGTATGAAACAGGATCTGCTGCGGCCCTTCTTATACAAACACCCGGATCAAAATGCGGTACGGCATATGTTACGAGTGGCTAGCGGTCTCGATTCGATGGTCTTGGGTGAAACTCAGGTTTTAGGTCAGTTAAAACAAGCTTACCAAAGTGCGATCAGCGCGGGTAGTATCGGTCATCAGTTAAACCGTTTGTTCCAACATTCTTTCCATGTTGCAAAAGAAGTAAGAAGTAATACGGCTATAGGTAATCATCCAGTCTCGGTAGCTTATGCAGCGGTTCGTCTGGCACAACAGATCTTTGGTGATTTAAAAGGCCAAACCGCACTATTGATCGGTGCCGGTGAAACAATTGAGCTAGCCGCTAAACACCTATATGAAAATGGTCTAACACGCATGATTATTGCGAACCGAACATTGGAACGTTCGCAACGACTGGCAAATGAATATTCTGTTTATGCAATTCAGATTGGTGATATTCCCAAACATCTGGCAGAAGCCGACATCGTCATTTCATCTACTGCCAGTCAATTACCTATTCTTGGTAAAGGTGCGGTTGAAAGTGCAATTAAAGCCAGAAAACATAAGCCCATGTTTATGGTTGATATCGCGGTGCCACGCGATATCGAAGTTGAAGTCGGCGATATGGATGATGTTTATCTATATAGTGTCGATGATTTAAAAAACATGGTGCAGGAGAATCTTAAAAACCGGCAAGCGGCTGCAATACAGGCAGAAAAAATTATTGATACTCAAGCTCAAGAGTTTATGGATTGGTTACATTCACTCGATGCAGTATCAACTATTCGAGCATTACGCGGACAAGCCGAGCAGATACAGGAAGATGTTATCCAAAGAGGATTAACGAAACTGCGAAATGGTGCCGATCCGGAAACTATTCTAATAGAGACTGCCAGAAGTCTGACAAATAAATTAATGCATGTACCCAGCTCCAGATTAAGAAACGCCAGCACTCAAAACAGAGACGATTTATTACAGGCTGCCGAAGAGTTATATAACCTCAAACAAAGTTCCATCCCTGAAGATAAAGAACAGTAGCTACTTCAAAAGCTACCAGTAAAATAAATCGCCGGGTCAGGCATGAATTTCAATATCTATTACACTAATTAATTATGAAAGAATCATTACATTTAAAACTCGAAAAATTATTAGACAGACAGGAAGAACTGGACGGTTTACTTTCCGATCCAGACGTCATTAATAACCAAAATAAATTTCGCGAGCTATCGCAGGAATATGCTGAAGTACGTCCTATCGTCAGTTGCTTTAATGAATATCGAAAAACATCTGCAGATATTAAAAATGCAACGGAGATGTTAAAAGACAGTGACAAGGAAATGCAGGAACTTGCTAATGAAGAACTTAAAGAAGCTGAAGCAAGACACGAACATCTGGAAAGTGAATTACAACTATTACTGTTGCCTAAAGATCCAGCTGATAACAGTAACATCTTTCTTGAAATACGTGCGGGTACCGGCGGCGAAGAAGCAGCATTGTTTGCCGGTGACTTGATGCGTATGTATACCCGTTACGCTGAAACAAGAGGTTGGAAGATTGAGCATATCAGTGCGGCTGAGAGTGATCTGGAGGGTTATAAAGAAGTCATTATGCGCATCATCGGTGAAGGGGCCTATTCAAGACTGAAGTTCGAATCTGGCGCACATCGCGTACAACGTGTACCCGAGACTGAATCACAAGGTCGTATACATACTTCAGCATGCACAGTTGCAATATTGCCGGAAGCTGATGAGGTTAATGAGGTTACTATCAACCCGGCTGATCTTCGCATTGATACGTTTCGTGCTTCTGGCGCTGGCGGGCAACATGTTAATAAAACTGATTCCGCAATCCGTATTACCCACATTCCGACCAATACTGTGATTGAATGTCAGGATGAACGTTCGCAGCATAAAAACAAGGCACGTGCGATGTCATTATTACAAGCCAAGCTTCTTAGCAGTGAACGTGATAAACAACAAAGCGAACAAGCGGAAAATCGACGCAATCTGGTCGGCAGCGGCGATCGTTCTGAACGTATTCGCACCTATAACTTTCCGCAAGGCCGCGTCACCGACCATAGAATTAACTTAACCCTTTATCAACTCGATGAATTTCTGGAAGGTAATGTTGATATGATAATTGATCCCCTGATCAGTGAATATCAGGCCGATTTACTTGCTTCAATAAATTAATAACCGATTAACAAAACTAATTAACCTTATGCAAATCGTTGATGCGCTCAAGCATGCAAGACGACAACTATCATTATCAGATAGTGCAAGAATAGATGCAGAAAGTTTACTATGTTCAATACTGAGATGTGAGCGCAGCAAACTTTACGCATATCCGGAACAAGTATTACGCGATGAAGAACTGGATGCATTTAATGAATTGCTTGTGCTACGCGCCGAAGGACATCCTGTCGCTCACCTGACCGGCCAAAAAGAATTCTGGTCACTCGACTTAAAGGTAAGTCATGACGCCTTGATACCAAGGCCTGAAACTGAATTATTAGTCGAGACCGCATTGGCACTGATTCCCGAAGATAAACAAACAAAACTACTGGAACTAGGCACTGGTACAGGTGCCATCTCAATAGCTATCGCATCTGAACGCAACAGAATAAATATAACGGCAACGGATTTAAGTGAAAAAGCACTAATCCTCGCAGAAGAGAATGCAAGCTTGCACCTCCTCAACAATATTATTTTTAAAAAAGCCGATTGGTTCACCTTCCCGGACATCGATAGATATGATCTGATCATCAGTAACCCGCCTTATATTTGTACTAATGACCCACATCTGAAACGGGGTGATGTGCAGTTTGAACCGATAAGCGCATTAGTGTCCGGAACAGATGGTCTGGAAGATATTCGAATTATTATTCAACAAGCGCAACACTATTTGAATGCCCGGGGTTGGTTGTTGCTGGAACATGGATATAATCAAGCTGCACAGATCAGGCAACTATTGATTGATAACGGCTATACGGCAAATGCTACAGTTAAAGACTATAGTGGAATAGAACGGGTCAGTATGGGACAACTCGCGAACTGAGCAAGAACAACAAACCTGAATGAGTTAACTTATGAACGACGAACAACTCCTGAGATACAGCCGCCAAATGATGCTGCCTGAGATCGATGCTGCGGGTCAGGAGAAACTCAGCGAATCACGAGTATTAATCGTCGGCCTGGGTGGATTGGGCTCACCCGTTTCAATCTATCTGGCCAGTGCCGGTGTGGGTAATATAGTACTGGTCGATTTCGATAAAGTTGATATCAGCAATCTGCAACGACAAATAGTACATACAACGCCAGACATTGGCCGTCTAAAGATCGACTCTGCAAAAGAACATCTGCAGGCTATCAACCCGGACGTTAAAATTGATTGTATTGATCATGCATTGGAAGCAAAAGAACTGGTCAACGAGGCAACAAAAGCAGATGTAATCGTTGATGCTTCCGATAATTTTCAAACGCGATTCGCTTTGAATGAAGCCTCTGTAAAAACAAAAACACCTCTGGTCTCAGGTGCGGCTATTCGATTTGAGGGTCAGGTTACTGTTTTTGATCCGCGGGATGAGACATCACCCTGCTATCGCTGTCTATACGGTGATGATGTTGCTACTCAGGAGACCTGCACTGCTAATGGTGTGATAGCACCACTATTAGGAATTATTGGGAGTATACAGGCGAATGAAACCTTGAAGTTATTAATGGGTATTGGCGAGACCTTGCAAGGAAAGTTGTTATTGCTTGATTCACTCTATATGGATCTGAATCAGGCTATACTGAAAAAAGATCCGGCCTGCCCTGTTTGCAACATATCCTGATCTAATTACCCGCTTATTCATCAATTACTATTTATAAAGTCTCAATGCTGCGATAATACAAATTTGAGATTGACTAATATTACAGCGAGTTAATAAGCAGATGATAGAATTTGATCCTCTTGTCCTTGCCCGTATCCAGTTCGCACTGAATATTAGCTTTCATATTTTATTCCCTACTATTTCGATTGGCCTGTGCTGGATACTGCTATTCTTTCGAACCCGTTTTACCATGTCCGGTGATAAAAGCTGGGAATTTGCCTATAACTTCTGGGTAAAGATCTTTGCGCTTACGTTCGCATTAGGCGTGGTATCAGGTATCACCATGAGTTTTCAGTTTGGTACCAATTGGCCGGGTTATATGACCAGGGTTGGCAATATTGCCGGGCCACTACTCGGTTTTGAAGTTCTCACCGCGTTTTTTCTTGAGGCCTCTTTTCTCGGCATAATGCTCTTCGGCAAAAACCGGGTTTCAAACCGCTTACATCTCACCTCCTGTTCACTGGTAGCAATCGGCACATCGCTTTCAGCTTTCTGGATTCTTAGTCTAAATTCATGGATGCAGACACCCGCTGGCTATTTGATTGAAGATGGCGTGTTTATCGTTGAGAACTGGTGGGACGTTGTCTTTAATCCTTCATTCCCCTATCGCATGGCACATATGTTTGTCGCGTCATTGCTAACCAGTGCGTTTCTCATTATAGGTGTTAGTGCCTGGCGTATTAGAAGCAAAGTCGATGGCCCGGCAACCAAGAAAGTCATGTTAACGGGTGTTGTCCTGGCTGCCGTCTTGGCACCATTGCAGATCGTCATTGGTGACTTTCATGGTCTAAATACACTGGAACACCAACCAGCCAAGATCGCAGCGATAGAAGCAATTTGGGAAACCGAACAAGGAGCAGCATTGACCCTGTTTGGTTTTCCTGATGAAACGGAGAAAAAAACTCACTGGGCCATCAAGGTACCCAAAATGGCGAGTTTGATCCTCACCCATGAGCTTGATGGTGAATTAAAAGGCCTCGACGAATTTGAAGGAACACATCCACCGGTTGCTACCGTATTCTGGGCATTTCGAATCATGGTGGGTATCGGCAGTTTGATGTTACTGGTCTCATGGTGGGCATGCTGGGTATTACTACGCGGCAAGGAGCCAGGTAAACCATTACTCGCGGTCATGTCTTACATGGCCTTCTCTGGTTGGATTGCGGTGCTTGCCGGTTGGTATGTTACTGAAGTGGGCCGCCAACCGTGGATCGTTTATGGTGCAATCAGAACCAGTGAGATAGTCGCAGATCACCCTGCCGCAACACTCATGGGCACCTTATTTGGCTATGGCTTTATTTATGTCTTCTTATTGTTCTCCTATATTGGCGCGGTTCGCTACCTGGCAACAAAGCCGGCGCAGTCCTTAACCACGCCACAGGAATATCCTAAAGGTTCATCATCATTATCTGGAGGAGATTACTAATGGAATACTGGTTACCGGTTTTTTTTGCCGCAGCAATGGGTTTTGCCATGCTCGTTTATGTGGTCCTCGATGGTTACGATTTGGGCGTAGGCATGTTGCTACCCGCGGCAAGCGAAGAAGAAAAAGACATGATGATCGCTTCGATTGGTCCTTTCTGGGATGCAAATGAAACCTGGATTGTGCTTGGTGTTGGCGTGTTGTTAATCGCATTTCCCAAAGCACATGGCTTGATACTTACCTCACTTTATCTACCTGTTACGATCATGCTCATGGGTTTAATCCTGAGAGGTGTATCGTTCGACTTTAGAGTGAAAGCACAGGACTCACATAAAACAATGTGGAATACATTATTCTTTATGGGTTCTTTGATTGCCGCAGCTTCACAAGGCTGGATGTTGGGCTCGTATGTAACGGGATTATTAAATACGCCTATGAGCTGGCTGTTTTCTTTTTTAATTGCATTAAGCTTACCTGCACTTTATATCATGCTGGGGGCAGCATGGTTGCTGATGAAGACAGAAGGAGATTTATTCCTGAAATCGATTACCTGGGCAAAGAAAGCAATCCTTCCAGTAGGCCTTGGTTTACTCCTGATCTCGATCGCAACACCTATCGTCAGTGCAGAGATTGCAGCAAAATGGTTTAGCATGCCGAACATCATCATCCTGTTACCCATACCTCTTTTCTGCCTAATCTTATATGCAGGCATTCTTTGGTTACTGCGTAATGACAGTATGCTTAAGGCCGGTTATTCGTGGCTGATATTTGTCGCTCTGGTCTTAATCTGCTTGTTATCCGCATTCGGATTGGCATTTAGTATCTTCCCGGACATCGTCATCGGTAAAATGGATATCTGGGAAGCTGCATCATCTGTAGCAGCACTGAAAGTTATCTTTGTTGGAACCGTGATTACCTTACCAGCGATTATCGGTTACTCGATCTTTATCTATAAAATATTTCACGGCAAGGCAACGCACCTGAGTTACGAGTAAACAGTTATATTTTTAACTTTAGCTTATTCAACTGTAATCGTTATTTTTTCAGACAAGACTGGTTTGTCGTGCGGGACATGTGCGAAATTACCCAATAACAATTGCAGGGTATGTTTGCCCGGAATCAAGGTTAATTCCGTTTCAGTTTGTCCGCCACCGAAGTGTTTGATGTGATCTGTAGCAGGCAATGGCATATTCATGTCTGGCAGTTCTGTTGTATCAATCAAGAGGTGATGGTGCCCGGTATTTTCCTTTTCAGTACCTGCCGGTGCAACGCCCATACCGGAGAGACCAAACACTACTTTGAAATTTTGCGACACCGTTTGGCCATCTGTTGGTGTAATAATATAAGCATTCGCATTTTCGGGAGAGGTTGATTTAATTGATTCGGCACTGAATGCACTGGTCATCATTGCCAAACACAATATTGAAGTAACTATTAATTTATTCATGTAATGCTCCCTTAATTATTGATTGTTGCTTGATATTTCGAGTATTAATACAACCCGCAGTTAATCCTGTTGCTCAGGATCTGAGCTCTATTAGTATAGTTTTAATCAACAAGTTCATTCGCTTGTTCTCTTAATTTAAATTTTTGTATCTTTCCAGTGGAAGTCTTTGGTAATGAACTGAAGATGATTGTTTTTGGTGCTTTAAAATGCTCAATATGTTCACGACAAAATTCGATCAGCTCTTTTGCACTCAAGTCTTGCCCTTCTTTTAAAGTAACAAAGGCGCAAGCAGTTTCTCCCCATTTTTCATCCGGCCTTGCAACAACTGCTGCCTCCAAAACTTTTGGGTGACGATATAAAACACCTTCCACTTCAATACTGGAAATATTCTCTCCACCAGAAATGATAATATCCTTGGATCGATCCTTAATCTGGATATAACCATCTTCATGCCACACTGCCAGATCGCCACTATGAAACCAGCCCCCTTTCAAGGCCTCATCAGTTGTACCGGGATTTTTCAGATAGCCTTTCATTACAATATTACCCTGAAACATAATCTCACCGATGGTATTGCCATCTTTCGCAACGGGTTCCATCGTATCAGGATCGGCAACTATCAAACCCTCCAGCATCGGATAGCCTACACCTTGTCGGGATTTAAGTTTAGATTGCTCTGCAAAATGCAAGCTATCCCATTCACTATGCCAGGCACAACCTGCTGCAGGACCGTAGGTTTCGGTCAAACCATAAACATGTGTGACATCAAAACCGATTTTCTGCATGGCTTCCATCACTGCTGCCGGTGGAGCCGCACCGGCTGTCATTACCTTTACTTTATGATCGAGGCTCTGCTTCAAATCATCTGCAGCATTCACCATCAGGTTTAATACAATCGGGGCACCTGAAAGATGGTCCACCTTTTCTTTTTTTATCAGATTATAAATCGCATCTTCGCGAACCTTACGTAAACAGACATTCGTTCCAGCAGTTGCAGCAACTGTCCATGCAAAACACCATCCGTTACAGTGAAACATAGGCAGGGTCCAGAGATAAGTCGGATGCATTGGCATTTGCCAAAACATCATATTGGAAACCGCATTCAGATACGCGCCACGATGATGGTAAACCACGCCTTTGGGTTCGCCCGTTGTGCCCGAAGTATAGTTAAGACTAATCGCATCCCATTCATCATCTGGTAAAGACCATTCAAAATCAGATGAGCCTTGTTGAAGGAATGCTTCATATTCAATCTCACCCAATAATTCACCACCATCATACTGAGGATCATCAACATCAATCGGAATTGAGACGAATATTAAGCGCGTTAAGGACACCTCCCGCCATTGCAACACCAAAATGAGCTTCTACCATCGCCGGCACATTCGGTAACATAACAGCAACCGCGCCACCTTTGCTTACGCCATATTTCTGTAAAGCTGAAGCCAGTCTTCGACAACGCACATAAGTTTCTGACCATTGATAACGTATATCGCCGTAAATGATCGAATATTGTTGGGGATAAACAAAGGCCGCTCGTTGCAAAAAGGTTAGCGGCGAAAGCGCTGTATAGTTTGCGGAATTTTTACCCAAACCCACTTCGTAAATATGATCAGGATTCATCTCAATTAAATACAAGTCATTAATATGGGTAGATTATATCGCATATGCAATTATTCATCGCCGCTCAGTGTTGAAAAAAGGCCTTAAAATAGCAATGTAAATAGACCGATATGGAAATTATGCTTTTATAACCATACTATTAAAACTGGAGTATAATTTCGATATATTGAAAAAAATCATCATATACAAAGTATTTACAATTCAATGGCATTATTCGAGAAAACGAAAGCCCATTACATCAGTAATGCCATATACCCCAAGTAATGCTTCGCAAGAGTCATCAGTTGGATAAACACTATAGTGACGATAAAGGAGAATTAATCGGTGAAAGATTTCGACCTTGATTTCAAGTTTAAAGACATCGTGGAATCTGCAAATGACATAATTATTGTTACTAAACCTGTAAACAACGACGTTACCAAGCAAACAATTGTTTACGTAAACTCGGCATTTACACGATTAACGGGGTACTCATCTGAGGAAGTCGTTGGAAAAACTTCACAACTACTAGAGCTGTTTAAAGATGAGGTTGTCAGAAAAGACATCGAAAAAAAATTGACGGAAAAGATGCCTGTAAAAAGAACTATCGAGACCACTAACAAGAGTGGAGAAACGTTACTTTTAGATTTAAGTATGTTGCCGTTAAAGGATGATAACGGCGAGGGAAACTATTTTGTTTCAATTGAAAGAGATATAACAAAAGAAAAAAGTCTATTTATTGAACTTGAAAAATTATCAAAAACTGACCCGTTAACGGGTCTAAGTAACCGACGGGAACTAATAGAATATACTGAAATTGAGTTTGCGCGTGCCAATAGAGAAAATAAAGGTATATACATTCTCATTATAGATTTAGATTATTTCAAAAAAATAAATGATACCTATGGTCATTCCGTTGGTGATCGGGTGTTAATAGAAGTTTCAAAAGCGTTATCAAGTCAAACTCGTATCTATGATATGGCAGCTAGAATAGGTGGTGAAGAATTCTGTGTTCTCTTATCTAAAGTTGAGCATAAATTTGCATTGCAAGCTGCAGAAAGAATCAGGAAGTCCATTTCAGATATTGTTGTTTATGATGATGATGAGAATTTAATAAAGATAACAGCAAGTATCGGCGTTGCATATAATCAGCCAGGAGAAAGCGTTGATTCTGTCATTAAACATGCAGATACAGCCTTATATCAGGCAAAGGCTAAAGGTAGAAACTGTGTAGTTGAATATCAGGCTGATAAAAAGACTTAATCTTTGTATCAAATAAGTAGATCACCGAACCCCCACAAAAATGTCCCGGTTATCAATAAGGACATTTCCAGCACGCCGAGTGAAAATTTCAGTTTTTGTGTGAGCTCTTCAGCCTGTTTTTCATAAGCCTCATTAATCCCTTCAATTTCCTTATCAGTTGCTTCTTTATCTAATCCTTCTTCAGCAAGACGGGCTCTGGCACAGGCTAGTGAATTGCGCTTTTGTCGTTTTAAACGACTCAGAATTATTTGTTCCTGGACAATAACGCTCAAACCAGACCAGATACCCAATATCACAATGAGACACCCCGCCCGCGTCAACCACTCAGTTCCCATGAATTCAATCCGGGACAGAAAGATGCCCGATACAATCAAACATATTGCGACAATCCAGAGCAGGATTTGATGATGACGTGATTGCATAAAAGAATCTTGAATGGTCAATTTTTTCTCCAATTTCAATCTATAACAGTGTGATAAATTATTGTGTGCAATAAAGTGTTTACCTCATTTTACACTGTTCTGTTTTATTCGCTTATTAAACTACATCAGAGTGATTCGGATAATCGATATTTTTATCTGCGGTTATTCAAATATTACTCAATACTATTATCTTTAATTTTATGTTGGCGAATCGCATCATGCATTACATCAGTGTGGTGATTAAAGAAATTATTATGTCGCACTTTGAAAAAACAGGGATAAGTGTCATTCAATGAAAGCAATGACTGTTCTGATGCAATCTATTTACTTGAGAAATTTATAAACCTTGATCTCGTGTTCTTACCCATGTTTGCTGAATAATATAGGCGTCATAACTGGCCCGATGTCTTTTTAAGTCCATTTCTGCAAGTATTTTATCCTTCGTATCATGCCAAATAGCCATTTGTGGTTCAGACAGAATCATTTCGAGGGGACTGGTAGAAAACTTTGGCTCTATACTGCACTCATAAAATAATTTGAGTATCCATGGCTTGTCGACCACCCAGCCATCGGTATACACCGTCTTACCATCCAATAGTTCATTCAACTCATTAGCAACTTCATGCAAAGGTTTGCCGTAGCTTTCAAGAATATCTCTTGGAATACGATGTACCCCTTCTGCGTCATCATCCCAATGCGTCCAATCTTCATGAGGCAACAATAAACTGCAGTATTTCTGTCCGTCTTCCAACGCTATACCAATTTCAATCGGATAACTTTCCGGACCAAAGCCGGAGGCTTCTACATCAATAATGAGTGGCTCTGAAATCAATTTCATGAATCGTACTTACCTCGAATTGAATGATGTTTTCTTGGGTTTATTTAATTACCTAACAGGTATAGGGACTTTATAACATAGAATTCTGTAAGTCAGAATGTTCAGATCTAATCTGAACTGAAATAAAATATTTTGCACCAATATGGAACGGCGATGAGATTAAACAGTGTTTGTGATTAGCCTGATTTACTGACTGTATCAGGAAAATCTAATACGTATAAGACAATGATATCGAACCAAAACTTTGACCGTTACTTTGCCCTTTGTATTCCTTGGATCGAAATACTTGCGCATAAGACAACTTTATATTCTTTATAACAAAACTTGAACCGAGTACAAATTCACCAACCAGCGATTTTTTATCAACGCTATGACTATCACTGAATGTATTACCATCAAGAAAAATATCGCGTAGAACCCAGCGACCATTGGTCGCAGCAAAAACATAAAAACTTAATGCATTTTTGCCCTGTTGATAACGTGGATCAGTTGCATCGGTAGGTGCGTTGGTATTACCAGCAGGCCGAATTAGTGCTGACCCAAAATCAGTAGGAATATTCCAGCCAAAACGAAATTCCGCACCGGACGTCAAATTGGTAAAGACATTACCCAGTGCGACACCGCCATGAATGATGGTATCAAAACCAAACATACCGACAATATCATTCCGCCTGATTATACGTTGTTTGCGATCATAAATTAATGCCAGACCAACTTCTGTATCAAGCTGGTTGTCCCAGCCATTTGCTTTATCAATACCACGAATCGAATGTACTAAATCCTGAGCTTCTTGCGCTAATGAAAAATCACCAACTAAGCCCAACTGAATCTCAAAACTATCCAGTCGTCTTTGATTCTTGCTATAAAATGCAACGTCACCATACAACCAACCTGCATAAGGTCGTTCATTCACTACAAGATTACGACTTACAATATCTTGCGGGGTAAACATCTTTTGCCCGAACGAAAAGGATAAATGCCGTTGTCTATCAGGATCATCACTGAATGGCAGCATGTTGATAAAGTTTCGAGCTTGTCGACCAAGAAAAGTATCTTGCTTAAACCATTCAAGATCTTCAAACCATTTTAGTTCAGGAGAGATCCAGTTAAGTTGTATCCCATTGGTATAAAATCGATCAGTATCCGCGAATAGATCATTTTCGTAACCAAGACTAAAGGTCCATGATTCATGTGGTGGCTTATCAGCAAGTGCCGATGTTGAAAAACAAAGTAAACTAAATAATAAACTTGTCGTTCTAAAATACATTAATAAATCAGTATCAATACCCAAACTATCGCAGCATTGACCAGGGACAATAAAACTGCCGATGAGCCTATATCTTTTGCACGACCTGATAATTCATGATGATCCGTGCCTACCCTGTCAGTAATCGCTTCAATACCAGTATTCAATAATTCAACGATCAATATTAAAAGTATCACGCTAACTAATATTGCTTTTTCTAAACCAGTGTCACCCAGATATAAACCGAGAGGGATAGTAAAAATGGCAAGCAAGATTTCCTGTCGAAACGCTGCTTCATTTGCGTAGGCAGCTTTAAATCCCTGCCATGAATATTGTGTTGCCTTGATTAGCCGGGTAATACCCTGAGGACCTTGTACAGCCATATCAATTAAAGTAATAAGTCCTTAATTATGTTTTTTGTTCTTGTCTTTTCATTCTCATAAAATGAGAATCATTTGATTAAATCTAAACTGAATAACGATTTTCACCAGCAATGAAGATAGAAAAAACGCTGCTCTATAGCGCTGCAAGTGCAGTATCGTAATCAGGCTCTTCCGCAATCTCAGGCACCAGTTCTGAATGAATAACCTTATCATTCTCATCGATGACCACAACTGCACGAGTAGTAATTCCGGCCAGTGGTCCATCTTCAATCAACACCCCATAGTCTTTGGCGAATTTTCGTGATCGCATCATAGATAGTGTAATAATATTATTTGTACTTTCCGCTTTACAAAAACGTGACATGGCGAAGGGCAAATCAGCAGAAATCATCAACAGTACAGCATCCGGTTTTTGTTTTGCTGCTTTATTAAACTTTTTAGTAGAGGTGGCACAGGTTGGAGTATCCAGACTAGGCACAATATTTAATAACTTTTTCTTTCCCTTATAGGTCGCGAGTGAGACATTATTCAGCGCTGAATCTACCAGGGAAAAATCAGGCGCAACATCACCAACCCTTGGTAATTCGCCATTGGTGTGCGTTTCTGTGCCTCTCAATGTTACTATGGCCATATTGGTTTAACCTTCTTCAGTTAATTCGGAATAACTTTCGGCATCAATCAAATCATCTAGTTCTGCATCATCAATTGCTTTTATTACAAATATCCATCCATCACTATAGGGCTCTGCATTAATTAATTCTGGCGCATCTTCCAGCGCGGAATTAACTTCGATAATAATGCCGCTCAATGGGCAATTGATATCTGAGGTTGATTTAACCGACTCAACCACAGCACATTCATCGGTCTGGCCATACTCACGATCGATTTCCGGTGTTCCTATGTAAACGACATCACCCAACTGGTCCTGAGCAAAGTCTGTAATACCAACGCGATAGGTATTCTCACCGAGATCCTCCACCCAGACATGACTATTCGTGTATTTTAAATCAGCAGGTACGCTATGCATGAAATTTGCCCACTCTATAATTTAATATTATTGATGTTTATTGAGCTAAGATTAATCCTAGTTTAAGACAGGGAACGATTATTCGCTACCTGCCCCTTGGCTTTTTTTCAGGAAATATAACGAGATGATCAATCTCCACTCGGATCCCTATAGCTTCATTAATCGGATGGTCGTGATGGCTAGGCACCAGACTTAGCAACTGTAAACCACTATCGAGTTCAAGTGTATATAAAAACTCAGCCCCTCTAAAGGCCTTGTCAATGACTCTCGCGGTCATGTGACTGTCATCATCATGCAAAATATCGTCAGGCCTGATTAATACGCGCACTGTTTCGCCTAATTCTGTTTCATGAGAGACAGGACTTTGAATAATGCCAACTTCAGTTTGGACTTCTTTAGCATTAATCACTTCTCCACTGATAAAAACACCCTCACCAATAAACTTGGCGACTACTGATGTTTGTGGTTCGTGATACAGATTAATCGCGGTATCCCATTGTAATAATTGACCTTCATTCATAACACCAATGACATCCGCCATGGCAAATGCTTCAAGTTGATTATGTGTAACCATGATAGTGGTAATACCATCTTTCTTTAATATCTGACGTAATTCGCGCGCAATTTGTTCGCGTAGTTCAACATCAAGACTGGCGAATGGTTCGTCGAGTAACAAGACTCCCGGACGTGGCGCCATCGCGCGTGCCAGAGCAACACGCTGTTGTTGTCCACCTGATAAATTATGTGGGTATTTATTGAGATGATTTTCCAGCGATAGTAGAGCCACAAGTTCATCTAATCGTTGTTTTACCAACGATGCATTGAGCTTCCTTAAACCAAAGATAATATTATCTTTTACACTCATGTGCGGAAATAAAGCATAATCCTGAAACACCATCCCGATATTACGTTGTTCTACCGGGAGATAATGTGTCGCATTACTGACCCTGACTCCTTTAATCCAGACCTCGCCCTGATATTGTTTTTCAAACCCGGCAATACAGCGCAATAGTGTTGTTTTGCCGCAGCCACTAGCTCCAAGCAAACATGCAATTTCAGCTTCATTCACACCAAAGGAAATATCTTCCAGTATAGGTCGACCTTCTATGGCTAAAGAGACATCTTTAATTTCTATAGCGTTATTCATTGTGATGATTTATTACCTGGACGCGATTTTGAAATTGAATTACTAATTAGAATAACCGGAATAATACCGGCCATAACAATGGCAAGCGCAGGTACAGCTGCATCAGCCAGTAATTCCTCATTAGCGAGTTCATAAGTACGCACCGCTAGCGTATTAAAGTTAAAAGGTCGCAGTATAAGGGTTGCAGGTAATTCTTTAAGTACATCCACAAACACCAGTAATAACGCCGTTAATAAACTGCCACGCATCATTGGCATATGAATGCGTTTTACGATATTCGCTGGTACCATACCGGCGGTCTTGGCAACCTCATCCATGACTGGTTTGATTTTGCCCAGCGCAGCTTCGGAAGTATTGATAGATACGGCAAGGAAACGTACCAGATAGGCAAAAATCAATGTAAAGACTGTACCACTAATCAATAAACCACTATTTATATTGAAATTATCCATCAGGATTCTATCTAATGTGTTATCAAACCAGGCAAACGGTATTAACACACCAACAGCGATGACAGTGCCGGGGATTGCATAACCCATGCTGACAAACCGCACCATCATTCTATTAATTACTGACTGACTGTTTCTATTTGAATATGCCATAAACAAGGCAATAAAAAGCGCAAGGATAGAGGTTATAAACGCCAGCAACAAACTATTGAACAATAAAGCATAGAAGTCTTTACCCAAAACACTGGAATAAGTATCCAGCGACCAATTGATTAGCAAACCTACTGGAATAATAAAACCAAAGACCACGGGTGCGGCACATACTGACAATGCAATTGTACCTTGGCCCTTACTTAATTGCTGTTGCATTAACCTGCTGTATCGACTGCTGGTATGATGATAACGCGCCTGTCTTCTCGAACGTTTTTCCAGATATAAAAAAAAGACAACAAACACCAGCAACAGCGCAGACAATTGTGCAGCCGCCATACTATTGCCCAAGCCGAACCAGGTTCTGAATATACCTGTCGTAAAAGCAGACACCCCAAAATATTGGACAGTGCCATAATCAGCAAGTGTCTCCATCACAACCAGAGATAAACCCACCATGATAGCGGGTCGCGCTAGTGGTAAAGCAACACGTCTGAACGCATCAACCGTGTTACAACCGAGAGTGCGAGAAACTTCGAGCACACAGATTGATTGTTCTATAAACGCAGCACGTGCCAATAAATAAATGTAAGGATATAAAACCAACGATAACATTGCTATCGCCCCACCCAATGACCGGACTTCGGGGAACCAGTAATCTCGGTAATGCCAACCGGTGAGTGCCCTTATCATAGTTTGAAATGGTCCGGCCACATCCAGTGCGCCCGTGTAACTATAGGCAATAATATAAGCGGGTATAGACATAGGCAGTAACAATGCCCATTCAAGTTGCCGACTCATCGGAAACCGATACATGGTAACCATCCATGCCGGAATCACACCAAGTAGTAAACTGAAGAAACCAACCCCGATTAATAATGCAAGTGAATTACCTATATAGTCAGTTAAAACAGTATCGCTTAAATGCGTCCACACTTCTTTTTCTGGAAAAAGTATTGAACCAAAAACAACGGCTAAAGGAATACTAAAGAGTAATGAAACTAATACTAATAGCGTATTCCATTTAGTTGCATTGAATGAACGCGTTTTAAATTCAGATGCATTTGATAACGCTTGCGCGGCACGGGTAACAAGCATATCTATTCAGACTTACTTCCAGCCGACTCGATCCATCAGCAAAACACTATCTCTATTGTATTTCCCCAGCAAACTGAGATTAAGCTTATCAGCCTTGAAGTCACCCCAACTTTTCAGAATTGAACTACTATCGATAGCAAGATTAATCGAAAATTCATAGTTGGTATCTGCATACCAATGTTGCGCATAATCACTTACTAGAAATTCAAGCAATTGGATCGCTTCTTTTTTATTCTTTGATGGTTTTAAGATCCCTGCACCACTGACATTCATGTGCGCACCCCGACCCGCTTGATCCGGCCAGAACAATTTTATTTTCTTTGCTGCCTCAACTTCATCTTCCTGATTAGACGCCAGCATACCTGCCAGATAATAGGTATTAACCAATGCAACATCACACACTTCAGCAGCGACTGCTTTTATTTGATCACGATCACCGCCCTTCGGTTTTCTGGCAAAATTCTTAACCAGACCCGCAGCCCAGGCTTCTGTCTTTTCAAGGCCTTCATTAGCAATCATTGCGGCAACGAGTGATTGATTGTAAACATTGGATGATGATCGTACACAGATACGATCTTTCCATTTTTTGTTTGCCAGATCAGCATAGTTTGATAGCTCGGAAGCCTTAACTCGATCCGGCGCATAGATGATCACCCGTGAGCGTAAGGATAAACCAAACCATTGCTTATCACTGTCTCGATAATACTCAGGAATTGCTTTATCTAATACATCAGAATCAGTCTGTTGAAATAGACCGCTTTCTTTGGCTCTGATCAAGCGTGCAACATCAACAGTTAACAAAATATCCGCTGGTGAATTTCTACCTTCCACTTCCAGTCTCTTTAATAATGTATCTGCTTCGCCGGTCACCAGGTTGACTTGAATACCGGTCTCTTTGGTGAACTGGTCAAACAATGGTTTTATCAAGGCTTCTTTTCTGGCTGAATAGACATTGACTTCTGCAGCGAATGATAATTGCTGTATAAATAATAGACTGATCAATAATAATTTATTCATGGTGTGCCAGATTCGCTAATAATTTTTATATTATAAATGATTATGAATTACATGTATTTGTAAACTTCTTACCTATAAATATATATTGGTCAATATATTTAGTATGAGAATATTAAGCAGGCTTTTACATACTTTTAAATCTGACTTGGCAGTTATTTTTTTATACATACAGGCAAGAGAAGTTCGCACTAAAAAGCGACCTTAACCACAACCAAAGGCGCGTATCATCATACGATAATTTTTAATATGTAAACTTCGCAAAACTTAGCCCATTTCTAATCATCCCGACTCAGCCACAGCCACTTCACTCAACCTCACAGTCAAATGACTTTCGCGCTGCATATTACTAATTTGAAATCCACACTGGTTGAGACCAAGCTAGTAAATAATTACCTACATTTCTACCTGAAAACCAACATACCAGGTTCTTGGGGCGTCTGGACGTGGCCCGTGTGGTTGACGAGAAACAATGTACTCTTCTTCAAATAAATTCTGTATACCCGCAAATATTTGCAGATCTGTTTTAACGTCGTAATAGGCGGCAATATCAACAATTTTATAAGAATCAGTCTTACCAAAACGTGCATCAGCAGCACCAAGCCCGTTCACTTCAGCGCTAGCGTTATTTGCACTGGTAAACGTTTCATCTACAAAACTGGCCCTGACAGAAGCACCCCACCGAGAAAACTTAACAGCACTACCCACAGTCACCTGATACTCCGGAATATAAGGTACTTTGTTGCCTGCACTACCAAAACTAAATATGGACTCAGCGTCCGTTGAGCTTGAATTGTTTTGCTGTTCGGCTTCAGTATAGGTGAACGCAACTGAGTATGGATTGCTAAAAGACCAATCTTTCGCCAAGCCTAAATCAAACTGTCCGGATAATTCGAGACCCAAGGACTCAACTTCACCAAAGTTTTCGTCATTGCCAGTACCCGTACCACCGATATTATTAACCACGATTAAATCTTCAAACTCGGTAAAGAAACCAACTGCTTCTGCTGTAAGGACTTGGTTACTACTGGCATATCGAAGTCCAATCTCATAGCTGGTACTGGTCTCTTCTTCAAGGTTATTGTTTATAGCACCACCCGGTGAAGGAGGTGAAAAACCAAAGTGAATGCCACCGAAGGCTTGCAATTCACTAGTAATGTTATAGCCGATACCGATACCACCACCCAACATGTCCAGATCATTATCTCTAGTTGTTCCCGCATTATAATCAACGCGTTCTAGATCGAGATATTCATAGCGAATACCCGGAGTAAACCACCAATCACCGAGTTCAACTCGATCTTCCAAATAGAACGCCAATGCGGTTACTTCATCTTCTCTATCAGCCTGCGAACCGAGTGTGCCATATGTAACACTGGTAATTGCTCCTGTTGCATCTTGATTGTAAACATCATCTTGTTGGAAACGATCCTCCTGATCTCGATGATAACGAACACCTAAAGTCAGCTCGTGCTTTAACACAGAAGTATCAAAACGAAGATTCGCTTCACTTTGTATTCCGGTTGAATAATATTCACGATTATTAGCTCGTACACGTAGGCCACAAGCTAGATTCCCTTGCAGGCATTGTAATCCAGCACCGTTTTGGTTTCCCGCTAAGGCAGCAGACAAACTATCATTAGCCGCTAAGCCGCCAGCAGCGGCACGAATATCATTTAATTTGTACCAATTACGGGCAAACTTGTTGTAGTAAGCCGTTGTAACCAAATCAAAATTTTCTGTCGGTGAAATAAAATAGCGTAGGTAGCTACGATGTTGCTCGCGTTCGATTTTGTCGAAACGAGATGCTGAATAACGCCTGTCAGGATCGGCGCGAAAATCTGCAGTGCTTAACCCCAGGTATGTCTCGTCTGCCTCAGAATCTGTAAAACCATATTTAACTTCGAAGCGTTGATATATCTCTGTTGAAGGCTCCCATGCAAGTTTGATCATAGGTTCAATATTTTGAAAACCAGTATCGTCCCTGTCGTTAAAACCGGGAGCGGCATCAATGGTTTTAAAACCATCGACGCCTCTGAAGTAACCTTCAAATATAAAACTAAATCGACCCACCGCAGTCTCCAAAGCATTGCCATGAAACGCGTGTGTACGGTATTCGTTGTCTTCGCCATACTGCGCTCGTAAGAACGTACGTTGGTCAGACGGTATTGGTGTGGACAGGTAATTGATCGCACCACCCGTTGTATGTGGTCCATATTTAATTTGACTACTTCCTTTTAAAACTTCGAGGCCACTCATACGACCAGTCGTTGGAGAATAATAAGCTGAAGGCGCTGCATAAGGTGCAGGAGCAGCGAGGACACCATCTTCCATGAGTGTTACTTTTGCACTACGTGTGGTATCAACCCCTCGCAAACTAATGTTAGGAAATAAACCATAGCCACCTTCTTCACGAATATAGACACCAGGTACCTGACGGAGAGTACGGTTGATATCATCATAGGAAAATTCTCTAATTGATTCATAATCGATGTAATGCGCTGAACCGGGGATAGTATATACAGCAGATGGATCACCGATGATACTTACCTGAGATAATATTTCAGTTTCTTCTGCCATTACCAACAATTGAGAAGCTGAACATAAAATAGTGACCACCAAACTATTACGAAATGGCGTATTAAAAAAGTTCATATATATTCCCCAAAAAAGATTATTGCGTGTAATTACCCGGCTTAGTTACAAATCTACATAAAAGTAATGAGAATCATTAACATTTAAAGGCTGTGACTATTTTAAAAAATTAAACAGTTAAGGAATTAAATGTGCTCTAAATACTGAAAGGATTAGCAGAATGCATTTGCGATTCCATCGCGCGATCCAAACACGCAGTGGCATCGCAGATACAAGAGCCACACTGATTGCTCACACCCAGACTTGTTTCCAAGTGATGTAAACAATTTGCACCGTTTTTTACGGCTTTCTTTATGTCCGTTTCGGTTACCGCATTACAAACACAGATATACATGGTCAGTTCTCAATAGCTTCTTTCATAACTTTTAATAGTAATTGTAGTAGTAATGAGAATTGTTATCAAGTATGAATTAATAAAAAACCCTTCTCTAATTAAAGCAAGGGTTTTCAGTAACTTACATTTTTGACTGTAGGTAGTTTTCCAATCCGACCTTGGAAATCAGCCCTAATTGAGTTTCTAGCCAGTCGACATGTTCCTCTTCGCTTTCCAAAATTTCTTCAAATAATTCTCTGGAGATATAGTCCTGTATAGATTCGCAATACTTTATTGCGTCTTTCAAATCCGGAAGCGCATCCATCTCCAGCGCAAGATCCGCCTCAAGCATTTCTTCCGGGTTCTCCCCGATTCTGAGTTTCCCCAAATCCTGTAGATTAGGTAGGCCTTCCAGAAAAAGTACCCGTTCAATTAATTTATCCGCATGCTTCATTTCATCAATTGATTCTTCATGCTCGTGTTCGGCAAGTTCTTTTAAGCCGGCATCTTTATACATGCGTGAATGCAAAAAATATTGGTTGATTGCAGTTAATTCATTTTTAAGTACTACGTTGAGATGTTTTATGACCTGCTTATCGCCTTGCATAGAGCTTAGTCCTTTGTGGAAGAATAAGATTTTAATAATAGAGATAACGTTTAACTTGTCAATGTTTAAACCATTGATTTAAATTGATAATTATTACCATTTGCATTAATTTATTGAGCAGATTTATTGCCGGGTATAAAGTCCCTGCTTTGGCATTAGCCCAACCAACCTCAGGAGAAGTGTAATGGACGTTTCCAGTATTATCTTTCTAGGTCTGCTAGCCGCATTAGTGATGTACATGGTCACACTTTATAATAATTTAGTGTCACTAAAACATAATGTAGCCAAGGCCTGGTCAAACATTGATGTGCTATTGAAACAACGCCATGACGAATTGCCTAAACTGGTTGAGACATGCAAGCAATACATGGGCTTCGAACAGGAAACACTTGAAAAAGTTATGCAGGCACGTTCCGCAGTTGCCACTGCAAGAGAACGTGGAGATGTCTCATCATTAGGTCCGGCAGAAAGTCAGTTGAGGATGGGGCTTGGTAATTTATTCGCAGTGGCTGAGGCTTACCCTGAACTTAAGGCCAATGAAACCTTCAGCCATTTGCAACAACGAATTTCAGGTCTGGAAGATTCCATAGCCGACCGGCGTGAATTTTACAATGAATCAGTCAACGCCAATAACGTTCGCATAGAACAATTTCCCGATGTCATCATCGCACGACTGATGGGATTTACGGCGCGGGATTTACTCGTATTTAGTGATGAAGAAATAAAGGATGTCGATGTAAAAGCACTGTTTGGTTAAAACAACATGTTCGATGTGTTTCCCGCGCTAAAGGAATGGGTACAACGGGCACCTGCCGATGATTTCTGGCTATGGGCAACTGGTCTTCTTATCGTTGCCATTATCAGCTTTTACTTTTCCTTTATGACACTGCATCGTAAACGCATTATCGAAGACACGCCTACCTCAAAAATACGTTCCGCGGCACAAGGCTATGTGGAGTTAGTAGGTTATGGCCAGTTGATGGACGGCCAACCTATCGTCGCACCGTTAACAGAAACAATTTGCACCTGGTATGACTATAAAATAGAAGAGTATCGACGATCTGGTAAACGTAGTTATTGGGCAACGATCAAAAGTGAGACGAGCACAGAACTGTTTCTTATTAAAGATGAAACAGGGCAATGTATCATCGATCCGGAAGGCGCACATGTTACTGTTGTCAATAAAGAGACCTGGTACGGCGGTGAACCAAACCCAATGTGCAGACCGTTATCGGCCAAAACCAAAAAACCATTTCTCTCCAGGCTTGGTTGGAATCGACGTTATCGATATACAGAAAAACGTTTGCATAATGAGGAAAGTCTTTATGCCATAGGCCTCTATAAAACGGTCGGTGGGTCGGGAGCCAGGCTTGATGTAAACGAAGATGTGCGAGAATTAGTGCGCGAGTGGAAAGCAGATACTGAAGCATTAATGAAAAAGTTCGATACAAACAACGATGGTGAAATAGACCTGGAAGAATGGCAACAAGTCAGAGATGAAGCATTCAAACAAGTATTGGAAAAACACGGTGAACAAAAAAACCTGCCACCCATAAATATCATGAATAAAACGAATGATAAACGCCGACCCTTTATCCTGTCCGCTATAGAACAGGATGACCTGACTCAGCAATTACATATTTATTCTGTATTATCATTATCTCTGTTTATACTATGCGGCAGTCTTTCCACCTTGCTGATTAGTATTCGTCTTGCGGCTTAGGTCTTATTTACAAACTATCTTGAAATAATAATTATTAAACCAATATCGATTTATATGAAAAACCCACTAATACATACAGAAGGGCTTCCAGCCTTTGATTCGATTCAGGCATCACACCTTGAACCGGCCATCGATCAACTCTTATCCGAAAACAGAGACACGGTTCGATCACTGTTAACGAACACAAAAGTTTACAGCTGGGATAATTTACTGCAAAACCTGGAAGACATGGATGACCGTCTAAATCGCGCTTGGTCACCGGCCAGCCATCTGCATTCGGTTGCCGATAGTGATCAATTGCGTGAGGCATATAATGTCTGCCTTGAAAAACTCTCGGATTATTCAACCGAGATGGGGCAAAATGAAGACTTGTTTCATGCCTATGAACAGATTGCTGCGAGTGATGATTTTAAATCATTAACAGTTGCTCAACAAAAAATCATTACTAATGCCTTACGTGACTTTCAGCTATCCGGTATTGCTCTCAATACCGAAGCTAAAGAGCGTTACAAGGTAATTCAACAAAAGCTATCAAAACTGCAAACTCGTTTTGAAGAAAATTTGCTTGATGCAACACAAGCCTGGAAAAAGCTGATCACCAACCCTGATGAATTATCAGGACTACCAGAATCGTGTCTCTCCCTTGCCGCACAAACAGCAAAAAGCGCCGATAAAGAAGGTTGGTTATTCACACTCGAGTTCCCGTCCTATATGCCCGTGATGCAATACGCAGATAACGCTAATTTGAGACGGGAAATTTATGAAGCTTACGTCACACGTGCATCTGATAAAGGCCCGAATGCGGGTGAATTTGATAACAGCACGATCATGGTTGAGATTCTTAAGTATCGAACTGAAAAAGCCAAACTACTTGGTTTTGAAAGCTATGCACATTATTCACTTGCTACAAAAATGGCGGATAACCCGGATGAAGTACTGGGATTTTTAAATGACCTGGCTGAACGTACAAACAAGTACGCAAAACAGGAATTTGAAGAATTAAAACAATTTGCAAAAGAAACTAAAAATCTATCCGAACTGGAGGCCTGGGACGTTGCTTACTACTCTGAGAAATTAAGGCAGAAAAAATTTGATATATCGCAAGAAGCATTGCGTCCTTATTTTCCGGCAGATCAAGTTATTCAAGGTTTATTTGCTATCACCAGTAAACTCTATGATGTCAATATTAAGCAACGTGAAGGTGTTCAGGTCTGGCACAAAGATGTGATGTTTTTTGATATTCTAAATCCTCAGGGAGACTTAAGGGGAAGCTTTTATCTTGATCTCTATGCCCGTCAACATAAACGGGGTGGGGCATGGATGGATGAATGTGTTGTTAGAAAAAAATCCGGTAATGGCATACAGAACCCGGTTGCCTATTTGACCTGTAACTTCACCCCACCAGTGACTGATAAACCAGCCCTGTTAACACATGATGAAGTTGTGACCTTATTTCATGAGTTTGGGCATGGCTTACATCACATGATGACGCGTGTTGAATATAGCGGCGCATCTGGAATTAATGGCGTGCCCTGGGATGCCGTAGAGCTCCCCAGTCAATTTATGGAAAACTGGTGCTGGGAAAAAGAAGCGCTCGATCTGTTTGCCCGGCATATCGATACCGGCGAACTTATAGATGATGATTTATTTGAGAAAATGACTCGAGCCAGAACATTTCAGGCTGGAATGCAGATGGTAAGGCAACTGGAATTTGCCTTGTTTGACTATCGTTTACATATGGAATTTGCCACAAACGAGTCGCTTGATATACAAGACTTACTCAACAAGGTTCGTGCAAATGTCGCTGTGACCAAGGCGCCTGAAATAAATCGTTTCCAACATAGCTTTGCCCATATCTTTGCCGGCGGCTATGCAGCCGGTTACTATAGCTATAAATGGGCTGAAGTTTTATCGGCTGATGCCTTTTCCAAATTCGAGGAAAGAGGTATCTTTGATAAAAAGACGGGAATAGAATTCCTGCAATCGATTCTTGAACAGGGAGGCAGTCGTGAGCCGATGGATCTATTTATTGAATTTCGTGGACGCAAACCAAGTATTGAACCTTTACTGAGGCACTCTGGAATTACAGCATAAGGATAAATAATGCATAAGGTCATAATTAATTACATACTATTCAGCGTTTTATTGATGCTGGCCGTCATGGTCAAGGCAGAAACCGTGTATGTGATCGATGAATTAAAAATTGGCCTGCATGAAGACAGGAGTATTGATAGTCCAATTATTAAACTCGTAACCAGTGGTTCCGAGTTGTCGGTCATTGAGCGAGATAATGAGTTAGTGCTTGTTCAGGGAAGTGATGGTATTCGTGGTTGGGTAAATAACAAATATATTGTTACTGAAAAGCCCGGGAAATCATATGTAGCTGAACTCGAAAAAAATAATACAGCCTTAAAAAAACAAATCGAATTATTAAAGACAACAAACGATACGCCTACTGATAATACAGAGGCACAAAAAGTACTGGAACAACAGTTAAACTCGGAAAGATTGAAAGCAGGAGAACTTCAGGCTCAACTTGCCGATCTCAGAACTAATATTGCTGACATCGATGATTCAGGAAAATTACTCAACGATATTGAGTCTTTAAAACAGGAGAATCAGCAATTGCTTGAACAGCTTGAGTCATCAGGCATTGAAGTCGTGATGGATTCAAACTCTTTGAGTCAAAATTCATTTTCAATTGGAAACTGGAAAAAAATTGGCATAACGCTACTTATTGTTTTTCTAATAGGTATAGCTGGTGGTATCTTTCTTCTCGACTTATATAATCGGCGTCGGCATGGTGGTTTTCGAGTTTGATTAGTTTTTTCTGTATTTAAATAATTTAATTAAAACTTTTTATACCTGTGTTCAAAATTGCAACCTGGAATGTCAATTCGCTCAAAGTCAGGCTACCGCATGTTTTACACTGGCTTGAGACTGCAAAGCCTGACGTATTAGCTTTACAGGAAACCAAGACTGTTGATGAGAACTTTCCGGAAGAGGCCATCAAGGAAGTTGGTTATCACGTCAGTTATATTGGTCAAAAAACATATAATGGCGTTACGACCATCTGTAAGTCGCCGATTGAAACAATAGCAACCGCCATACCCGATTATCATGATGAACAACGTCGCGTATTGGCTGTTAATACAAATGAAGTAACTGTATTAAATCTCTATGTTCCAAATGGATCGGAGGTCGATTCAGAAAAATACCATTACAAACTGGAATGGTTTTCAAAGCTACAACCCTTTGTCAAGCAACTAAAATCCAAAAATGACCGTGTCATCATTCTCGGAGATTTTAATATTGCTCCAGAAGATCAAGACGTTCATGCACCTGATGAATGGATAGGGAGTGTGCTTGTTAGCCAACCCGAACGCGACGAATTTAACAAACTGATCAAACATGGGTTTAGTGATTGTTTCAGATTATTTGATCAACCGGAAAAGAGCTTCTCATGGTGGGATTATCGTGCAGCCGGGTTTAGACGGGATCGTGGTCTACGGATAGATCACATACTTGCTTCTGATGCATTAGTGGGGAGTTGCCGTGCATGTTACATCGATAAAGAGCCACGCAAACTTGAACGCCCATCAGATCACACCCCTGTAGTTGCAGAATTTGAATTTTAACCTGGTTGTTATCATTAATACCTGTTGAATTCACTGTGTTAAGAAGTCGTGTTTCTTGGTCAAATTCATGACACGACAGAATGAATATGGTCGAAATCATGAAAAAACGGCAATCTTGCATGGAACAGGATTGCGAAACAGTTTGCTTTGTCTTAAACTCCCCGCCCCTGATTGACTATTAGACTATTAGAGTAAAACAAGAT
The DNA here is from genome assembly GCA_030829985.1 of Gammaproteobacteria bacterium. Classification (GTDB taxonomy): domain Bacteria; phylum Pseudomonadota; class Gammaproteobacteria; order Eutrophobiales; family Eutrophobiaceae; genus UBA7359. Next base: position 118,683 of record JAURNW010000011.1, read on the forward strand.
GAAAGCAGACATACACCCAAGTTATGATGAAGTTGCCGTAAAATGTAGTTGTGGCAATACCTTCACAACCCGTTCTACACATACTGGTGAACTCTACCTTGATGTTTGCTCTGAATGCCATCCATTCTATACCGGTAAGCAAAAAATGCTCGATACTGCCGGACGAGTTGATAAATTCCGCCGTAAATATGGCATGTCGAAATGATTTGAAGTTTAACGATCAAACTCAAAAAAACGCTCTTTACGGGCGTTTTTTTATACCTTTAATATTAGTCCTGATTTGCCAGCCAAGCTATGCAGATGATCTTTCAAATCAATCTTGTGTAAGTACACACTTCGATGAAAAAGCCTATATTGATTATATCATTGATGGTGATACCGTTGTTTTAAAGGATAAAAGGCACGTTCGATTGATAGGGATTAATACACCAGAAATAAGCCACAATGAAAAGCCCTCCGAAGCAGGTGCAATCAAGGCACGAATTGAACTTATAAAGCTGCTTCAAGACCAGTCACACATCCAGTTGTTATACGGACAAGAGCGCTACGATCGTCATGGCAGAACACTGGCTCATCTGTTCCTGAACGACGGCACCAATATACAGGCTCAATTGCTCAAGTCCGGTCTCGCGATGCCACTAAGAATTCCGCCAAACCTGTTATATGCGGATTGTTATAATTTACTTGGCCAATTTGCTAAAGAACGCGGCCATGGCCTATGGACCCGGTCTCGCTACAAAACTCGTGAAGTCTCGTCGCTCAACGGTAGTGAAAAAGGCTTTTATTTCATCAGGGGCAGGGTAAAACGAATATCAAAAAGCCAATCCGCAATTTGGCTCAATTTAAATAACAATGTGGCTATTAAAATATCGAGGAATGATTTAAATTATTTTAATAGAACTCAACTAGATTCATTGAAAGATAAAATTATCGAAGCCAGTGGATGGCTATATTCTCATAAAGGGCGATTACGAATGCGTCTTCGACACCAACTGGATTTAAACCTTGCAAAAACACAAGATTGAACTGACTTATAATACTGTCAGTCCTCGAATCATGAAGATGAAATATCTAATAGTTATTTATACGCTTTTTTTTATATGTTCGTGTGCAGTCAATCCGGTTACTGGTAAGCAGGATCTGGTTTTACTAAGTGAAAGTGATGAATTAGCACTGGGTCGTAAGACGAATGAAGAAGTTCTAAAACAATACACCATTTATGATAATCCAGTACTACAGAATTATGTTCAAAATATTGGCTCAAAACTCGCTGCAAAAAGTCATCGTGCCAACCTGAATTATCAATTCACGGTTCTTGATAGCAAAGAAGTCAACGCCTTTGCTCTACCTGGGGGCTACGTATATGTCACACGTGGATTAATGGCTTATTTAAATTCCGAAGCAGAGCTTGCTGCGGTCTTAGGCCATGAGATAGGTCATGTCACGGCCAGACACTCGGTACGCCAGCATAGCGCAACACAGTTAACCAATATAGGCGCTGTACTGACTTCAATATTTGTTCCCGGCATAACTCAGGCTTCCAATCAATTAGTACAATTTGCAGGTGGTGCATTACTGAGAGGGTATGGTCGCACCCATGAACTTGAGGCTGACCGCCTTGGTGCGGAATATCTCGCCCGTACAAATTACAATCCAGAAGCAATGCTTGATGTAATCAGAGTATTAAAAAATCAGGAATTATTTGATAAAGATCTGGCAAAGGCAGAAGGGCGTGAGCCTAGAACCTATCATGGTGTATTTTCTACACACCCTGATAATGATACGAGACTACAAGAAGTTGTAGCAACAGCAAAAACGCTTAGTGAAGCTGGCAAAACCAATTATGTAGGGCATGATGAATACATTTCACTCATCGATAAACTGGTTTTTGGTGATAGTCCACGAGATGGAATATTACGCGGCAGGCAATTCTTTCATGAAGGACTTGGATTCTCGATGCATTTCCCAGAACAGTGGAATGTGAGCAACCAACCAGACCGCTTAATTCTGAACCCGATAACCGGTGACGCTTTGATACAAATCAGTACAGATAACCTGAATAAGTCTCTTTCCCCCAGGGATTATATGATTCAAAGACTCCAACTAACTAATCTTACTAATGAATCAGCATTGAATATCAATGGATTTGCCGCCCATACCGGCATATCGCTTATAAATAACAAGCAAAGTAGCATCGCAGGACGTTTCACAGTTATCTATTTCCAGAAACGCGTCTATATCATCGCGGGCATGACCAAAGATCCTGATACCCTTGCCAAATATGATAAAACCATTACAGATACAGCAAAAAGTTTTCACGCATTAACTAATGACGAGAAAATTCTGGCAAAACCCTTACGTATAAATATTGTAAAGGCTAAGAACAACACACGCTTTGCCAGCCTCGCAAAACAATCACCACTGGAAAATAATGCAGAATCACAATTACGGCTTTTGAACGCCAAATACCCCACGGGTGAACCTGTAAATAACTCGCTCATTAAGATTATTAAATAATAAATCCGGCGTATTTTTCCCGGATATTTACTACAATACCTCATGCAATTTCTAGTTTATTCAAGCTAAGTAATTGCTGTAATTCAGGGTTACTTTCTTATCCACATTTTCTGTGGATAACTCTGTGGAAGTAATGCGCACAGAATGCCAAAATGACCATGGCTATCTCATATGAGACAAAACTGTTAAAAACTAACCACCTATATATATAAATAAATATATCAGCAACTTACACCATTTTTATTCATCTTCAGGGGATCGAGGCTGATGTTATTTCATCATAAATCAAAGCTGCATCATAACTGTGCATAAATACAATTTTTCTGTTGACAAAAGGATAAAGGCGGGAACTCATTTGAATGTCTATACTCTATACATATGTAGTAAATTTTTCCTCCCTCTCTCCCTTGGGGGGAAAGATCACCCGGTTCTCCCCAGCCGGGAAACTCTGGCCCCGGATGCCATCCTTTCCCCTAAAAGTAATCACCCGGGGCTACTTTTTTAAATGTGGCAAATCAGCCCGAAAAGAGCCATTCGGCCATTTGTTGGCGTGCTTCGTCCAAACCGACTCCTTTTAGAGCCGAAAACTGCTGAACACTGGCATTGATGTCCTTGAGTTGAGCCCTGATATCCGACATTGATTTATTTGCAGCGTTTTTGGAGAGCTTATCTGACTTGTTTAGCAGGATATGTAATGGCAAACCGCAAGACTTACAATAATCCAGCATTATCTGATCGAATTTCCCCATTGGGTGTCGGATATCCATAATTAAAAAGACACCCTTTAGAGATTTTCTTTCTTGTAGATAGCGTTCCAACAATTTTGCCCAGGCATTTCTCATGGTCTCATCGACCTTCGCATAACCATATCCGGGTAAATCGACAAGATGAATGCCTTCATCATAGATAAAATAATTCAATTCTCTGGTTCTGCCAGGTAATTTACTGGTTCTTGCTAATGCACGACGATTTGTGATTTTATTTAAAACACTGGATTTGCCCACATTCGAACGTCCCGCAAAAGCAACTTCCGCTCCATCGTCATCTGGAAGCTGGTTAAATGCAGCAACACCTTTAATAAATTCAAAACGGCTGTACCATCCATTGGGTAATATTTGTTCAGTTTTTATAGACATTTCATCGTAAATCAGTGTGTTTTATCTTTTAGATCAAAAATTGTTAGCTTATGTTTTGAAGATTATTTACTTTTGAATTACCCTTGCGATAAAAATGATCATACTATGAGTTTATTATCACTACCCGGCATATTTGTTATCTAAGGATCTGAAATTATGAAAAAGTATTATTTAATTGTTATTGGATTATTCATGTTTATCTCTGGCACAAGTTCTGCCGCCGGGGGCGATCCAATTAAAGGAAAGGCACTCTCACAAACCTGCGCCGCATGCCATAGTATTGATGGAAACAGTGTTAACCCAATTTGGCCAAAACTGGCAGGCCAGCATGCCTCCTATATCGTGAAACAATTAAATGATTTCAAAGCTGGTAACCGGGTCAATGCCCAGATGACTGCGATGGTAGCATCTTTAAGCGAACAGGATATGCAAGATCTTGGTGCCTACTTCGCTAGCAAAAAAACAAAGCCTGGTTCCGCAAAACCTGACTTAATAGAATTAGGACAAAAAATTTACCGAGCGGGCGATAGCGAGACCGATGTACCTGCTTGCATGGCTTGTCATGGACCAAACGGCTCAGGTAACCCGACTGCATTATATCCTTCATTAAGTGGTCAACATGCTCAATACACCGCTGGGCAGTTAAAGATGTTCAAGTCTGAAGAACGCGCTAATGATGCTAATAAAATGATGCGCACCATTGCCGGCCCGATGACGAACGCACAAATTGAAGCCGTTTCAGAATATATTCAGGGCTTACACTAAAATTTCTTTAATTCTCTGAAGTAAAACACGAATTTGGATGTCTAACCTTGTCAAAGGTTACATAGATACATACAAAAACTTATAAATTTTAAGGATATTCATGAAAAAATTAGTTACGACTTTTTCACTCTTTATATTTCTATTGATTAGTGGACAAGCTATCGCAGACGGCCAAGGCTATGTGACTATTTCACCAGCGCAACCAACACAAACTGGCGACAAGATAGAAGTATTGGAAGTGTTCTGGTATGCCTGCCCACATTGTTTCGATTTCGAGCCACATATCAGTAAATGGCTGGAATCCAAACCTGACGATGTCGAGTTTAGACGTATGCCCGGTATATTTCGAAAAAACTGGATCCCTCATGCGAAGGCATATTTCACCGCGCAGAAACTAGATGTTCTTGAAAAAATACATACCCCATTATTTGATGCTATACACAAACAAAAGAAAAATATTCATGACGATGATGACTTTGAAGATTTTTTTGCTAAACAAAGTGTAGACGAAGATGCATTTACAAAAGCATATGAATCTGAAGAAGTAGAGACCATGGTTAAACAGGCCTATGTTATGGGTCAACGCTATAAGCTCACTGGTGTACCAGCAGTCATTGTTAACGGAAAATACATGGTTAGTGGAAGCACCGCTGGCAGCTTTGAAAATGTATTAACTGTGATTAACCAGCTAATCGAGAAAGAACGAGAAGAGATGTCTGCAAGCGAATAATCTGAATTGATATTTAGTTTATACAGACTTGAAAATCGGGCAATAAAAAAGGGACTTTTCAGTCCCTTTTTTTTATTCCGAGAAGGAAGTCTTACTTATTGTTGATGTACATAGTAACTTCAAAACCAAAACGGATGTCGTTGTATTCAGGTGTTTCCCATTTCATTGTCGTAATCTCCTGCTAAGTTAAAATTAATGTCTTATTTGTTGTTGATGTACATTGTGACTTCAAAACCAAAACGAATGTCGTTGTATTCAGGTGTTTCCCATTTCATTGTCGTATCCTCATCGTAAGTTAAGAATTAAGTATTAAACTTAAGTTAGCCTTAATAATGCAGATCGTGTGCCATTTTCTGTAATAAGAATAATTCTGTTTATTTTCAATGAGTTATTTAATCTTATACGGAATATCCGGTTGTGCATTATGTCTATTCTGGTTATTTGTAACCAGAAAAATGGTTACTTATAACCAGCTATTAGGGGTGTTAGTGATTCTCTTTGAACTTTTTATAAGCATCCAATGCCGTTTTTCTACCGACCTCGTGTTCAATAATTGGAAGCGGGTAATCACAAACGAGGCCTGTTTCATTTGCAGTCATTAGCCAGGGCTCATGAATAAACTTAGTAGGAACCTGCCTGATTTCGGGAATCCAGTGCTTGACATAATCCCCGTCCGGGTCGAATTTCTTGCCTTGCAATATTGGATTAAACACCCTGAAATAGGGTGCCGCATCGGCGCCAGAACCGGCAACCCATTGCCAGCTGGCAGCATTATTGGCCAAATCAGCATCGACCAATGTATCCCAGAACCACTGCTCGCCTTCATGCCAATGGATTAATAAATGCTTGACCAGAAATGAAGCGACAATCATTCGTACCCGATTGTGCATCCAGCCTGTATGCCATAATTCTCTCATCCCGGCATCGACGATAGGAAAACCAGTTAGTCCTTTTTGCCATGCAGTTAGTGTCTTATTATTTTTCTTCCAGGGAAAATTTCGGTATTCAGGACGAAATGGCTTTGTAGCTATATCAGGCCAGTTAAACAACAAGTGCGTAGAAAAATCGCGCCAGCCTAGTTCACGCAGGAAAGACACCAACCCATCACGATGATCTTCATGTGTGTTTGTATATTGTTTTACTTCTTGCCAGATTCGTACCGGTGAAATTTCACCGAAATGTAAATGTGGCGATAAGCGAGATGTTCCTATTCGATCCGGTCGGTTTCGATCTTCATTGTAGTTTTTTAATCCTGTTTGAAGAAATTCATGTAAAGCTTTATCGGCACCAGCTTCACCTGGTTGCCAATTGTCACGTAAGCCAGCAGCCCAATCGGGCTTTGTTGGTAATAAACCCCAATCATTCAGGTTATCGTGACGGATTTTAACCTTGCTAAATGTGATCGCTTCCAATGTACGTTGTTTTGTTAACCGGGGTTCTAACTGCTTTAGACAGGTTTTCCAAAAGGGCGTAAACACTTTATAAGGCTGATCACTACCCGTTCGAATATGTTCAGGTTCAAATAATAAATACCCACCATAGCGCTTTATTTCGATCTGTTGATGCCACTTTGCATAAATATTTTCTTCTATCAATTTTTGTGATGGCTCATACGCTCTACTAATAAACAGTTTATTAACCTCGGCCTTGTTTATTATTTCATCGAGTATTTTCAGCGTCTCGCCTCGCCTGACAATTAAACTGCCCCCCTGTTTTTGAATATCGTTATTCAAAACCTGCAAACTCTGATGCAACCACCACTGACTGGCACGACCTATTTTCCAGTTTTCATCCGTATCATCCATTATGAAAAGTAAGATGAGTGGTTGACCTGACTGAGACGCAGCGAACAATGCTGGATTATCATTTATACGCAAATCGTTTCTGAATAAATACAAACTTGAGCTAGGCATCTGAATTTTATGATTAGAATTGGTGATTGAAACTAACTTAATATGGAAGAAAATTCTAACAAAAACCGCACGCCAATAATTTTGTTCAATACAACCATATTCCAGGTTTCTGCACTGCCATTTATGTTCTTAGCCCTTCAATTAAAGCTTTAGCCGATGAAATGTGGTAAATTCGCCAGCTTTTTTGGAAATAATCCTTTTCAACATGAGTCAAACTGAAACAAAATCAGAGAAACGCAGAGTACCCAGCGGCCATCGAATTGGTATCGTCGGTGGCGGTCAACTTGCAAAAATGACAGCTCTGTCAGCGATGGAACTCGGCTGTGAAATTGTGATTCTGGAAAAGAGTCAAAATACACCTTCAAGTAGCCTTGCCGCCGAGATCCTTTATGGTGATTGGGACAAACCTGAAACTTTACTACAGTTGGCTGAACGCGTAGATGTGGTCTCGCTGGAAAATGAATTTGTAGACGCAAAAAGCTTACAGACAGTTGAGGATGCAGGACATCTGCTGTACCCGGGCGCAAAGACTATAGGCCTGGTTCAAGACAAATTAATACAGAAACAAACCCTGGCTGATGTCGGTATTGCGTTGGCACCGTTTGCGGTCGTCAACACTAAACAGGATATCCTTGAGGCAGCAAAGGATCTTGCCTGGCCGCTCGTCTTAAAAGCAAGACGAAATGGTTACGACGGTAAAGGCAACGCAACACTGCAGTCCGCAGATGATATAGACAACGGTTGGGCAAAGCTGGACGGTGATAACAGAGAGCTTTACGTTGAAGGCTTTTGTGATTTTGTAGCTGAACTGGCAATTATGATTACACGTAGCGCCGATGGCAAAATGGTTAATTACCCGGTTGTAGAATCCGTACAGAAAGATCATATTTGTCATGTGATTCGCGCACCGGCACGCATTGATGATGCACTTGCCAGAGAAGCAATTGAGCTGGCTCGCAAGGCCGTTACCACCATCAATGGTGTTGGCACTATTGGCGTCGAGATGTTTCTAACTGAAGACAAACGGATTATCCTCAACGAAATGGCACCCAGAGTTCATAATTCCGGGCACTATACTATTGAGGCATGCGAATGTTCTCAATTCGAAAATCATGTGCGGGCCATACTGGGCTTACCACTTGGTTCTACCAGAATGGTGGCTCCCGCAGCAGTTATGATAAATATGCTTGGTGAAGAACAGGGAACTGGCTATCCTGTTGGTATTGAACAAGCCTTGGCAGTGAAGGGCGCGCATATACATGTATATGGAAAAACAACTACTAATCTAGGACGCAAGATGGGGCACATCACAGCTTTAGGTTTGGATATTAAACAAGCCGAACAAACTGCCAATCAAGCCGCAGATTGCATTCGTTTCGGAGCACAAAAATGAAATCTCTAAATAAACCGCTCGTCGGTATTATCATGGGTAGTGATTCAGACTGGCCAACCTTGAAAGCTGCTGCTGAAATATGTGAACAGTTTTCAATAGCTCACGAAGTACACGTAGTGTCAGCACACCGTACTCCCGATGAAATGAGCAAGTATGCAAAAAACGCCTATAAAAATGGACTGAAAGTGATTATAGCCGGGGCGGGCGGGGCGGCACATTTGCCGGGAATGATTGCCAGTCATACAACATTACCGGTGATTGGGGTTCCGGTTAAGACTGATGCTTTAAACGGCATGGACTCATTGTTATCAATCGTGCAAATGCCCGGCGGTGTTCCGGTGGCAACGGTGGCAATTGGTGCGGGAAAAAATGCAGGTATATTAGCTGTAGAAATTTTAGCTACGAGTAATACCAGACTGATGGACAAACTGATCGATTATAAAAAAGGACTTGCCATTGAATCTCGGCAAAAAGATAAAACCTTAAATAAAAATTTAAGCTAATACACATTAACCCATAATGTGATAACCGCTGTCGATATGTATCACATCACCCGTCATTGAACTGGCTGCGTCTGAAACGAGAAAGCTGACTAAAGAACCGACATCATCAATATTAAGGTTCTTATCCAAAGGAGAACGCTGATTAGCTTTCTCCAATAACTCATCAAATTCTGCCAGACCTGAAGCTGCACGAGTTGCAATAGGTCCCGGGGAAATAGCATGCACACGAATATTTTTTGCGCCCAGTTCATAAGCAAGATAACGGACTGAACTTTCCAGTGCTGCCTTTACCGGTCCCATTAAATTGTAATTTTTTATAACCTTCTCTGAACCTAAATAGGTCATCGCAAAGATACTGCCACCATTTTTCATCAAGTCTTCTGACTTTTTAACCAGCCGCATCAATGAATGACAGGAAAGATCCATCGCCAATAAAAACCCTTCACGGGAAGAATCAACCAAACGTCCATGTAAATCATCCAGTGGAGCAAACGCTATTGAATGAATAAGAAAATCAAGTTTGCCCCAATGCCTTTCTATTTCATCAAACAAAGCATCTACCTGAACTTGCTTCGACACATCACACGGTAAAAATAATTCTGCATTCAATTCTTTGGCCAAGGGTTCTACATGCGGTTTGGCTTTCTCATTTAAATAACTAAGCGCCAAACTTGCGCCTTGTTCTTTTAATGCTTTAGCACAGCCATATGCAATAGACTGTTGATTTGCAATACCAACTATTAAACCTTTCTTGCCTGTTAAATCAAAACGATTCATTTTTAATTTCCTACTGCCAGATTATTCGGAGTACTATCTTTTTCATTTAATTTGTCAAATGTATGTTGAGCGATCATTAATTCTTCATTGGTGGGAATAACACAAACTTTGATAGAACTGTTGCGCGTAGATATAACAGGACTATTTTCATCATTGGCTCGATTATCTATTTCAACACCTAACCAGGTAAGTTCAGCACAAATACGTTTACGAATTTCATTCGCGTTTTCACCTATACCGGCAGTGAAGACCAGCCCATCAAGACCTTTTAACAATGCTACTAAAGAACCCACTTCCCTTATTATACGGTGCACATATAAATCTATGGCTTGCTTCGCAGTTAATTCCGGGCTTTTTAATAATAAAGACATATCGTTACTAATTTTCGACACACCCAATAAACCGGATTTCTTATAGAGCAGGTCGGTTAGTTGTTGTGCACTCATATTCTTTTCTTCTAATAGAAAAAGAATAACACCAGCATCAATCGAACCGCACCTTGTACCCATCATCAATCCATCGAGCGCGCTAAACCCCATAGTGCTATCAATACTTCGGCATTGATCGAGTGCACACAGGCTGGAACCATTGCCTAAGTGTGCAACAATAACTTTACCGGAAGATAATTCAGGTTCAGTTTGTTTTAATCTAGTCGCAATATATTCATAAGACAATCCATGAAAACCGTAACGCCGGATACCTTGTTCATAATATTCATCGGGCAAAGCAAATTGATTGTTTGGTTTTTCATGGCTCGAATGGAAGGCGGTATCAAAACAGGCCACCTGTGGTATTGCTTTATTAATCTGTTTCAAAGATTCAATAGCAGCAAGATTATAAGCCTGATGCAATGGAGCAAGTGGTTCCAGTTTTTTCAACTGTTCTAAAATACCGGGCGTAACGACTGTTGGCGAAAAAAAATGATTACCGCCATGTACAACACGATGGCCAACAAACAAATCCTTATTACTATCGAGTTTTGACTCTAACCAATCAAATAAATATTTCAACGCCGAAAGGTGATCCGCTGTTTTCAATAAATCAGTAAATTTCTGGTTTTTAGAACTGCTTACAGTAAAACAAGCGTTTGATCCTAAACCTGATATTTGTCCTTTATACAAATCAGTCAGCGCACCTTCCTGTTCATCGAAAAGACTAAACTTGATGCTCGACGAACCACTATTCAGAACCAGGATCTGACAAATCATATCAATAACTTTTTCTGATGATGAGCATAAAGGATGGCAAGAGAACAAGAAGCCATCCGTTCAATGGCAGAATCAGCTCGACTGGTCAGAATGACCGGCAATCGCGCCCCCATGACAATACCGGAGCCTTGTGCATCCGCTAAGTAAGTTAACTGCTTGGCTAGTATATTTGCTGCTTCAAGATTGGGAGCAACCAGGATATCTGCCTGGCCAGCAACTTCAGAAACAATCCCTTTGGCTTTTGTTGCCATCAGTGAGACAGCATTATCGAATGCTAATGGTCCATCCAAAAGACCGCCTGTAATCTGCCCGCGATCTGCCATCTTGCATAGCGCGGCTGCTATCAAAGTAGAATTGATATCTGTAGTAATCGTTTCGACTGCTGATAATAAAGCAACCTTTGGCAACTCTATGCCTAATGCATTAGCAAGATCGATTGCATTTTGTACAATATCACGCATAACTTCGAGTGTAGGCGCGATATTGATAGCTGCATCGGTGACCAATAAAGGTCTTGGGTAAGTCGGCACATCAAAAGCAAAAACGTGACTAATTCGTCTCTCAGAACGGATGCCTTTATCTTTATGTACTACCGCTCTCATTAGTTCATCTGTATGCAAGCTACCTTTCATCAAGGCCTCAACTTTGCCCGCGCGCGCTAACTCAACAGCTTTTTCTGCAGCTTCATGACTATGTTCAACATCAATCATCGGAATATCTTTAATATCCAACCCAAACTCTTCAGCGATTGATAAAATTTTATCTTTCGGCCCAATCAATGTAGGTAATATTAAATTTGTCTCTGCAGCTTCTACTGCGCCGCGAAGAGCATATTCGCTACAAGGGTGTACAACTGCTGTGGGCAATGGATCTAAAAGATGGGTGGCATCAAATAATTCTCTTAAGTGACCACGTTCAGCGATACGAACATTTGGCAATACAAACCTGGGGCGTTTTATCTTTTTTACCGGAGCAATGACATCAGCCTCACCTTCGATAACAACTTTGCCTTGCTGATTAGTACACAAACAATCGAAGACAACCCTGTTATTACCAGGTTCTTTGTTTTTAGCTGTGACCTTCACCGTTAGCACATCACCCAGAACAACCGGTCGTTTAAAGCGTAACGACTGTCCAAGATATATTGTGCCCGGACCAGGCAAAATAGTGCCAAGGACAGTTGAGATCAAAGCACCACCCCAAAGACCATGTGCAATCACTTCATGAAACATGCTGTCTTTAGCGTATTCTTCATCCAGATGCGCCGGATTAACATCACCACTCATGACGGCGAACAACTGGATATCTTTTTCAGTTAAGCGGCGATCTATACTGGCAGACTCGCCAATTTCAATTTCATCGAAACAGCGATTAACTATCAAGTCCTGTGTTTTACTCACTACTGTTCATTACTCCATAATAAATACTGCAGCTATTCTAGCATATTTTGTCACAAAAATGCTGCGGCGCGACAATTACATTTAGACTTACTCTAAATGATTGTGGCTCTGGAAAACAAAGAGGGTCAGATAAGAATCAAAATAATAGTTATCGATATTTTTTGTTAGTCACTAAAATATTCAGCACGCTTATTAGCATTTTCTATAATAACTTTCCGTAGTCCATTATTCGCTCCACTCCATGCGATAATCTCTGTGAAGCTCAGTAACATCCCAAACAAATATCGTTATTATCCAAACAGCAATTCCTTATGCATGGTGATTGAACGTTGTTACTGTCATCATTCATTTTGATTCGAAGACGACTGACTTCCAATTTTGATAAAACAATCTGGCTGTCGTATTAAATTCAGTCATATATTCAAGCGCTTCTTTTTGCAGCTTCTCTGTTGCATTAACACCCAATACATTTTCCAGTGATTTTTTATAAGCAGGAATAGCGCTCCAATCAGAAATAGTTGTTTGAATAATTTCCTGATGATACTGCATGCTAAAAACCTGTGAGCCTAATGACAGTGATTGAATACCACATTGATCTGATTCAGCTAAAATTTCCATTTCATCCGGTGCAGTTATTACTTCAGCGGCATGCCATTGCAAACACGACATCGATTCTGGCAAGTTTTCATAAAAAGGACTGTGTTTGCCCGCTTCTGTTTTTTGAATTTGTAATACACCTACTTCCGGCACAGCAGCAGGACTAACCTCACCACCCAAAGCATCGGCTAGTAGTTGATGACCCAGACAAATTCCAACATAGGGCATTTTTAACTCATTTACTGCCTTTCTAATCGCATCCTTTTCCTCAATAAGCCAGGGATATTTTTCTTCCTCCCAAACATCCATAGGCCCACCCATAACCCACAAGGCATCAAAATCTGATAACTCAGGAATTGAGTCTCCCTCATCCAGTTCCACCACATGCCATTTAATCCCGTCTTCTTTAAAATAATCACGGAAGATACCCGGGTGCTCGATACGGAGGTGTTGGAAAACTAATATGTGTTCAATATTCATATTCAGTGAATCAGCGTTGTTAACACTTTACGGAAATCTGCGTGCTCTGGCCGCCACCGGGTTCGCGTCATTGTAATTGTATTGTCACAGCGGCGTCCGCTGCCCCGTGCATTATCATTTTGATCAAACTCAGGTAAGGCTTGTTTTAATTGTTGTGCCAGAAAGGAATAATAATCATAGCGTTTAACCGGATTACCATCACAAGCAAGTTCGCGAAATTCAGGCTGATCCATTTCGCTAACACGTTTTATTAATTGAGCACCATCATCAACATGAATCAGATTAAGCCAGCCATCAGGATCACCACTGATTGCCTCACCATTAATTATTCCGTTTTTTCCTATGACGCGATCCGGACCATAGATACCGGCAAAACGAACGACGACTCCATTTTTGATATTAGCCAACCAGTCCTGCTCAATATTGTATTGTCTTTCTGCTCGTTCACTATCGATATTAACTTCACTATCTGCATCTACTATTCGATCAACATTGCCGTACACAACGGTTGATGAAACCAGAATGGCTCTTTTAATGGTGAATTGATTTAGCCGTTGAATAAAATCGGTAAACACAGTGCGATCGACTTGCCTGGGTGTTACCAGAAAATAAATCAGAAGTTCTTGTTTGTCAGGCAGGTTAGCCAGATTAGACCAGCTCTCTTTATTATTTATGTCGAGAGTTAATGCTTGAACGTTTTTCGCACTGCCAGCTTCATATATTTTCCGGGCTCTGTTTGTGACATAGCATTGTTGCCCACTCAAAAAACCAAGCAATCGTTTTCCTAAATAGCCGCAACCGATTATTAAACTAATAGATTCCATATAATTTAAATATTAAAAGAGGGGATTATCACATGGTAGACAGGACTAAAGGAAATGAACTATTTGTTAGCTGTCAATGTCTGTTGTTCCACATTCTTGTATTTAATAACAACATTAAAATTATCACCCTTGTAATCACGCATATTAGAAACACCTTCAAATATGCGTAAGGCAGGCTTGTTATTATCATAGTAGAGCTTCAATGTGCCTGCGATGACGCGCACAAAGAAACTATTCGGCTCGATATTTATTAGTCTAAGTGTACGGCCATTCTTATCAACAACAGTCTCCTGATAGATTCTAAAGTTCATAAAATCCAGCATGCTTGGCACCAGGAATTCTCGTTTGAATTTTTTACCTGCTTTTAATTCATCCCAATGGGCAATAATAAAATTATCAAAACCGGCATCACTGATCGAATCCTCTTTATATTTTATTAATGCTTCTTTTTGCGTTTCAGCTTGCGATTCACTAAATATGACTTCATATTTATTTTCTGTATAACGTGTTTTTTCTTTATGGCCTGTTTTGATATTTTCTAAAGAAAACTCGGGCATAAATTGACTAGTACTAAAATCAGCCGTTTTTTTAGCAATTATATTTTCATCAATATCTTTATAAATAACCTCAGATCGTAAAAGAACGCCGTCATTGAATGTTTCATAATGATTTTCCGTATAAAGTAAATTATCGGTATCACGGTCGTAGGCATAACCCACCCGCGTCGGACTATCACCCGCAAAAACCGGAAGGACCATCAAAGACAGGTATATTAAAAATACTATTTTCTGCATCAGGTTTATTTTATTGTCGTGCACTCACCTAGCCAGAACTTCATCATATTCCCTTCTGCGTCATAAACTGCCTTGATGATATACACACAGGACAACATATTGCCGAGCAACAGCACCAGTAATGACCAAGCAAAAGCGACGACTTTATTGTCTTCTCTCCACATAATCCAGAATGAAAAAAGTAAAAGGCCTAAATATAAATCGACTAGTGTCACCATTCCCCAGGCCATATCAACCAATGCAGCTCCTTCTTTGAAAAAATCACCATAGATCAATGCATAAAAGATAATCGACAACATAATTAACAGGCCACCACAAGCAATTACAATCGGTATTGATACGGCCTTATACTTTCTAGAAATGGCGATCATTTTAATTCCTTTGGCGGTAACGGAAAAAACATACTCGTTGTTTTTTGATATTCCCTATAGGTATCGCCTCGGCTTCGTATTGATTGTTGCTCCGTATAGGGAACGCCGGTTATCCGAGTAATAAAAACATAGATGACTACTAACCCGGTCCAGGTTAACCACCAGTAATCGCTACCGCAACCTATTAAAACAAATGCCCACCATTGCAACCATTCAAAGAAATAATTTGGATGCCTTGAATAACGCCAAAAACCTTTATCACAAACAAGTCCTTTATTAGCAGAGTTCATTCTGAAACGATGGAGTTGTTGATCACTTAGTAATTCGCCAGCGATTGCAATGCACCAGATCAGAACACCTAAAATATCTAACAACTCGAGGCCAGTATCAGAGTTGCGTGACGCAGCCCAGAACGGCAGGGCAAAGAGTAATGTCCAACTGGCTTGAACCTGAAAAAAAACAAACATAACCGGCTGGGCATACTTGCCACAATACTGCCGCATGTAACGATAACGCCCATCTTCGACTTCATTTATGACCCGATTATATAAATAAAAACCCAGTCGAAATCCCCAGAAAATTGCCATTGCAATTATTAGCCATTGCCGCGCTTCATTCGGAATATCATCTGCCAGTATCAACCAAACACCCACTAACGGCGTTAAGAATGACCAGGCCACATCAACTATGCCTGCGTTTTCAGTTTTATATTGCACCATCCATAACAACAACATAACAACCGCACTGAAAGCCCATGCATATAAAAAGATTGAAGTAAGTGCCATATTAATTACCCGTTCCATTTACCAAAATCTGGTTTTTAGATGCTTGATGTTTGTATATTAGTTCAGAAATAAATATCAATAGCGGCATCACACAGGTCCACATAAATCCAATAATAATCAGGGAAGAATTATCAGAAAGATTGATAGCGCCTAGTCTATCTCCTGCTGCATAGGCAAGAGGTCCTGCTATGCATGCCATTAAAGCGGATAATAAATAGCGCCCTTTAAGCCAGGAGAGAGAGTAATTAATTGTTGCCGCAAGGTTAATCCAGAGACAGACCATCCACATCGGCGAAGGACCACCGAATAAAGCTGGCTCGGGAAATACAATTACGTCCTTATAGACCAGAAACGAATCAAGTAAATAACCAATTACAGCAGCACTAATTAATACTTCAAATTCGAATACGCGTTTATCACCAATGATATAGAGATGTATGAAAACCCATAATAATGTGTAGATCACTCCAACATAAGGCAGTCCATTCGCTGCCGAGATGATCGTCACAAACCATGCTATTTGAAACAGTATGAAATTACTGACATTCATTTTATAAATGCACCGATGAGTCCGCTCTCGTTAACGCTTCTCTTCCATAAGCCGGTTTATTCATTAGCATTTGCACGACACCAGTATAACATTCGATGAATCCGGCTTCGCAGTACGCCAGGTAATATTCCCATAAGTGAATAAAATCATCACCATAACCATACTGCTTAACATCATCCAGTCTAGCCATGAAGTTTTCCCGCCAAATCTTTAATGTCTTCGCATAGTGAAGACCAAAACCTTCGATGTTGTTAACCCGCAAATCTGAAGACTCAGTGATGGCATTGAGCATTGCTGTCAATGAAGGAACACAACTGCCTGGAAAAACAAACTGCTGTATAAAATCCGAGGTTTTAAGATATTGCGTATACCGCTGATCCGGCATCGTGATCGCCTGAACTAACATTTGACCGTCATTTTTTAACAAGGATGCGCAACTGGAAAAATAGGCAGGCAAATATTCATGGCCAACAGCTTCTATCATTTCTATAGAAACAAGTTTGTCGAATTTTCCTGTCAAATCACGATAGTCACATAGTTTGATATCTATCCGATCATCCAAACCCTGTTCTTGTATGCGTTGTTTGGCAAGCCCATATTGTTCTTTAGAAATCGTTATTGTAGTGACGTGACAACCATAATTTTTTGCCGCATGAATGGAGAAGCTGCCCCAACCACTACCGATCTCAATTAAACGGTGATGCGGTTTTAAATCCAGCTTGCGGCAAATTCGGTCCAGTTTTTCAATTGATGCATCCTCAAGAGTTGATTGTTCATTCAGAAAAAAACCGGATGAGTAGGTCATGGTTTTGTCGAGGAACAACTGGAACATGTCATTACCAAGATCATAGTGCGCATGAATATTCTCCTGACTACCCTGACGCGTGTTACTTCTGGCTTTATGTCTACGTCGTAACCACCAGTTGCCTAGTGAAGCCAACCCTGATTCAAGCTCGTCAGTATGGTCAAGATTCCTGACCATCATTTGAAACAACCCAACCAGATTGTCACAGCGCCAATAGCCGTCTCGATAGGCGCTTGCGGCGCCGTTACTACCCGCCAACAAAACGTCTATATAAAAACGCATGTCCTTAATTTCAATTGTGATATCTGCTGGCAGGGCTGAATCCGTTTGCCAATGGTCAAACGGGTCATTAATGGCGATACAACCCGATGGCAGGCCGCTGATTTTTTTTCTTATCAGTTTTTTAGCCAGCAATAGAAACGAGCTTGCGAATGACGTCATCTTCAAGTCATTTTGTTTTAGCGTTGTCGATCTCATCGATTTGTCTCTTGTGTTAAATGTTTTGGGTGAGAATAAAATGGTGTTTTTTTGAACCAGAGCTTCATGGCTTGCCAATAAATCGCCGCAATAACCTTCATCGTCATTACGGGATACATAAATAAAACTCGAGCAAGTTGGAGTCGATTGATGGGTTGTCTGGTTAAATTCATCGTTGCATTGAAAACTTTTTTACCATTTTCAAAACTATTCATATTAACTTTCAGTACTTCATCAGGCTTCGGCAAATGCCATTCATAGGATTGACCCATATCCATAAACGGCGAAACATGAAACGCCTTTGCAAAAGAATAGGACGATTTGCCTTCTTGTATTTCATTACTGTCAAGCACATAACAGTGCGTCTCACCCCATGGCGTGTTATGGACTTCGGCAACAATATATTCGAGCTCGATATCTTCATCATTCCAACAATAGTAAAAACTAACCGGATTCATGCAGTAACCAAAATAACGCAAATGTGTTAGTAATCGTATTGGTCCTGAATGGTCCTTACCTGTTTCCTGTTTGATGATCTGACGTACACTTTCATCAAGAGCAACGCCTGCATCACCAGCATGATCCTTACGTCTGAACCAGGCAAATGCAAAACGCCTTGCCGACCAGAATAAATAGGGATCAAACAACTTTGGTAACTCAGCCAGGTCCAGGTACATCATGTACAATTTGTATTTAAAATAATGCTTATGCGGCATGAAGCGACCATGCGAAACCCGGCCTTCATAGATATAACTATTCATGCGGCCAACGCCTGATCGTAAGCAGCGCATACTGCAATGGCACTACGGACACCATCCTCATGAAAACCATAGCCCCAATAGGCACCACAATATGAAATGCCTCGACGTCGAATCAGTTTATGGTGATCTGCTTGTACCGCATCTCTACCTGGTTGAAACACCGGATGATGGTAATGTATCCGTCGTATAACTTTGTATGGATCAATCTGCTCAGCCTGATTAAGTGAAACACTATAGGTGTTATCACTCTCAATCCCCTGCAACATATTCATGTTATAGGTAACTGCCACATGATTATTTTCAGTCGCCGGAATACGATAGTTCCAACTGGCCCAGGTTCGCTTATTTTTGGGCAACACATTAGTGTCTGTATGCAGTATCGCTTCGTTATCTTGATACTCAAACAGATCCAACATGCTGATTTCCTCAGCTTCAATATTGCTAACCAGTCGACGACTCGTATCAGCATGGGTAGCAAGAACGACTTCATCAAATGTTTCTATTCTGCCATCTGCCGTAGTTAGCTCAACATGATTATGCTTTCTGGTTACATTGGTAACCCCGCAATTCAGGTTAATCTTTTTGGCAAAATCTCTCGTAAGTGGCTTGATATATTGATAGGAACCACCTACAACAGTTCTCCATTGCGGACGGTGGTTAACTTGTAACATGCAATGGTTATCCAGAAACTCGAGTACAAACTTGATTGGGAATTGACGAAACTTTGCCGCCGGACATGACCATAAAGAAGCGCCTAATGGCACTAGATAATATTCAATAAAGCTGGTGGAGTATTTATTTTTTTCGGCATATTCAGCCACTGTAGTTTTATCATTCATGCCATTATGAAGTTCTGTCGGAGCATTATCATTAAAGCGCATGATTTCTTTTAGCATGCGCCAGAATGTTGGACTAAATATATTTTTTCGCTGACTAAAAACGCGATTAAGATCCGTTCCATTGTATTCCAGCAAAGTCTTTTCACAATGCACGCTGAAGCTCATGTCTGACTCACGACTTTCGACGTCCAGCATTTCAAACAATTGACACAAGCATGGATAATTTTGTTCATTGAAAACAATAAAACCCGTATCAACAGGTATTGTTCTTTCGTCTTCATTAACAATAACAGTATTAGTGTGCCCACCAATATAATGATTCGCTTCGAAGACTTGAATCTCATGTTCACGATTCAGCAAATAGGCTGCTGTTAAACCCGAAATACCAGTACCAACAATTGCGATTTTCATTGCTGTTGACCTTCTTTCAGTATATGCAAGGGCACCGGTTTTAAATCTTTTGCCAACCCAAATGTTGCGAACATTTTTATTAAAATAAAACTAACATCAAGTTCACCACGATAAAAACCTTGTCGGGTTGCTGCCGGGTAACGATGGTGATTGTTATGCCAGCCTTCGCCCAGCGTTAATAAAGCCAGCCAGACATTATTACGACTGTCATCACCAGTATTAAAACGGCGCTTGCCAAATACATGCGCCAGCGAGTTTATGGTATAGGTGGCATGATAAAGAACGACCGTTGAAACAAAACCACCCCAGAACAGTAATTGCAAGCCGTTCGTATTTAACCCAGGATGATTAATAGAAAGAAAGTTTCCCAGAAGAAAACAACAACAAAACATTAAAAGGAAGGGTATCCAGTCAACTCTTTCCAATAATTTTAATTCAGGGTAACGCAACAGGTCTTTGATACGATCATCGTGTAAAGGAAAATTTCCACGTCGCAAGAACCAGAGAAGATGACTATTAAGAAACCCGTTTTTTGGAGAATGCGGATCAGTATGTGTATCTGAGTTGATATGATGGCCGCGATGATGACTTGCCCACCAAAGTGGTCCACGTTGTCCAGCCGTACAACCGGCAACTGCCATTAAAAATTGTATCGGGCGTGAAACGCTGTAGCTGCGATGTGAAAAATACCGATGATAGAATGCGGTAATGAAAAACATCCGACTGAAATAAAGAAAAACAGCCAGAATAACTGCTGCCCAACTCACACCAACATAGAGCACGCCAAGACATGCTATATGTATCATGATAAATACAATCAGCCTGAAACTATCAATCTTTTGTTTCTGTTGTTCATTTAATCCCTCATATATTGATGACTCATTAAACAACCAACAACATAGTTTCTGAAACAAGGATAATTTATTTTGTGCTTTCAATTCTGTTCTCGTAGAGATTTTTCATCTTAATTAGTGTAGGCGGGCGGATGTGTATAACTGGTCTAGCAAGTGTGAAGATTATGTGAAGAACCTGCTATTATTGTTTTCAGTAGATAGCGGCATTGGAAAATTCGACCGTAACCTTGGTCCCATAACCGAGTTGAGTATCGATATCGATAGGCCAATTAAACCGATCCGAAAGCATCTTGACGATGGTTAATCCTACACCATAGCCACCACGACGCTTATTCTTGCCTTGTTTAAACGGCTTAAACATTTGCTCAACATCATCTTTATGCATGCCGATACCACTGTCTTCAATAATCAAATTATCACCCGAAATAAGAATATTGACATTACCCTCATCAGTATAAGAGAACGCATTACGGATAAGGTTACCGATCAGGACTGACAGAACTTTGTCGGATCCATTTACAAACAATTTATTCTTTTCTTCAAAACCTACCTTTACTGGTTTGTTCAACAGAAGATCGTTTGTTCTATCTATTTCTTCAGAAACAACATCATTGATGCAAACCGGTTCTGACGATAGTTCCCTGTCTGATTCTCTCGCAAGTATTAACAACGCTTCAATCAATTCCTCCATATCCGCTGCATTTTTCTTTATACGTAGTAATGGCCTGATTTGTGCCTCACTCAGTGAGTCATCCTCCAATAAAAAATCAGAGGCAATTTTTATAACCGTAATAGGACTGCGTAATTCATGACTCGCATCACGCGTGAAATTTCGTTCTCGAACTACAAATGAGACTATTCTATCTGATAGATCCGATAATGCCTGCGCTAAAACAGCAACTTCCTGATCAACATTGTCAGGTAAAGCCGATTTTAATTTTTCAGAAAATTCTTCACTACTTGGATCGAGTTCTTCTAATGTTTTCGCTAATTTTATGATTGGTGATACCGCTTGTGACAATAAACGATATGAAACCCAACCAGATAAATAAATAACGATAAGAAAGCCGGCGAGTGGGAAGATACCAAAAAACAGAGCCAACTCACTGACCTGCTGACCATCAAATTCCAGATAGAGCGTATGACCATCGTGCTCTGATACATGCACGATATAAAAATCTGAATGACTATCGCTTAACTTATGCAGTCCGGGATTCAGGTTAAAAATTTCTGTGGGGATTATTTTATCTCCCGGATTTAAATAACCATTCAAATTATAAGTATCAGGCCGCGGTGCATTTTTATCGGTATCAAATCGGGCCCAATAATGTGATGCTTCATCATCCAGAGCGCGTTGAATCAGGATATCGCCTATTACGAACCGGGCCGCATAAACACCCAACAATGCAACCACACTGATTAAGACAGCCTGTAAAATAAAGGCGTTTAATAAACGTTGGTTAATTCCTGTATCAGTCTTCATCAGGATCGACCAGCCGGAAGCCACTGTTTTGCATGGTTTCCATCAATGGTTTGCTAAACGGTTTGTCGATTGATTTTCTCAGATTGTACATGTGGCTTCGCAGGGTATCACTGTCGGGCAAAATATCTCCCCAGATTTGTCGTTCGATCTCACGTCTGCTAACTACACGTGGCGAAGCATGCATCAATATTTTTAATATTTTTAAACCTATGGGGGTTAGCTTGATGGGTTTATTAGCCCGTGTAACCTCCAACGTTCCTGAGTCGAATATCAAATCAGCAACCTGCAACTTTTCAGGGCTCAGCAATCCACGCTGTCTTCGTATTAATGCCCTTAGTCTCGCCTCCAGTTCTTTAATCTCGAATGGCTTAACCAGATAATCATCGGCGCCCGCATCTAACCCGGCAATTTTATCCTGTAATGTATCTCTAGCCGTCAAGATTAATATCGGTACGGCACGTTTCGCCTGATTGCGTATTTTTTCCAATACGGCGATACCGTCCATTCCCGGCAGCATTTGATCAAGGATAATCGCATCGTAATCATTGCTTACGGCAAGATGTAAACCGGTAATGCCATCGGCGGCATGGTCCATCACGTAATCGGAACGTTCCATGTATTCACATATCATTTCTGCGATATCTTGATGGTCTTCAATCAACAATAGATGACCTTGAGTGTTAGTAGGCATGCTCAGACCCTGAGGATTAAATATTTAGCATTACACAGCAACGGATGTGATGACTACGTGAAATTGCATAATTTTCTTGCTGAAGGCCTATAGATTCGTCGCTAAAGCTATTCATGGGGTAAATTGAAGCGTATAAGAGCAATTAGTAAACTCGAATTAACCGCTCATGTGGGCAAACCTCTTTAATTCAAGCTTATTCTTTACCATTTTGTGTAATACAGCATAAGTGTTTCAAGGAAGTAAAGCGGTGTTTGGGTGATTTCAGTTATCTAGTGAATTTATCAAGTAGCGGTATGACCAGTTTATTAGGTATACTTTTGCCTCTGGAATCGAGACACTCCGGAATTATCGGACAATTACCCTTGGGGATGAGTAATGAGTAAAGAACAAGATAAAATATTTTTCAGAAATTTTTCACTGGCACTAGGCGTCATCGCCGTCATGATGGTGGTATTTTTTGTCGTCGCACAATTTGCTGCTTCAGATGATGAGGCAGAAGCTAAAATGCGTGCCGTAAAAGTAGCTGAGATTACTAAACCGGTAGGACAAGTTACTGCCGTTGGTGAAGAGGTAGAAATGGCTGCTGAAGAAATGACCGCCTCTACAGCTGGGGAAGCAAGTGGCGATGTAGGTAAAACAGTTTATGACGGACTCTGTGTTAATTGTCACGGTATCCCGGCAATGGCATCCATGATTCCACAAACGGGTGACGCGGCTGCTTGGGCTGCCCGCGTAGAAAAGGGCAAGGATACGCTCTATGACCATGCCATTAATGGTTTTGTCGGAGAGATGGGAATGATGCCTGCCAGAGGCAGCAACCCTAAACTGACAGATGACGAGGTCAAAGCCGCCGTAGATCACATGTTAGCTCAACTTGATGCAACGCCTGCCGCTGAATCAACTGAAATCGCGGCTGCTGATAGTGATGCTGGCAAAACTGTTTATGATGGCTTATGTGTAAACTGCCATGGTATAGCGGCATTAGCCTCTATGATTCCACAAACGGGGGATGCAACTGCATGGGGTCCACGCATCGAGAAAGGCATGGATACTCTGTATGACCATGCAATCAATGGTTTTGTTGGGGAGTTAGGGATGATGCCGGGCAAAGGCGGCAACATAAAACTCAGCGATGATGAAGTTAAAGCTGCCGTAGATTACATGGTGAACCAGACTAAATAATCATTATCGGGAATAGGCTAAACCTATTCCATCGACAACAAATACAATAAAGGGAGCTGATGCTCCCTTTATTTTTCAACATTATTTAAGTCTTAAGCCAGCCTGATAGGACTCTTCAGATAATTCATCCCAGCCTTCATAACTGGTCCTAAAGGTTTCATAGGCTTCATAGACCTGTTTAAATTTCGGATTAGCAACAGCCTCTTCATCAAGCGTTTCTTTAGCTAATCGCTTGAATTCAGACAAGACCTCTTTCGGAAATTCAATAATCTGCACGTTTTGTTTCGTCCGTAATTCCTTTAAAGCCTCTTGATTGTGATATTCCATTTGCGCATAGATCCATTCACTATTTGCTGCTGCTGCAGTTTCAACTATCTTTTGTAAATCTTTTGGTAATAACGACCACTTTGAATTATTGATCATTAATTCAAATACAGTGCCGGGCTCATGCCATCCGGGATAATAATAGTATTTAGCCGCTCGGTTCAAACCCAGTCGCATATCATGAAATGGGCCGACCCACTCTGTCGCATCAAGCGTACCGCGTTCGAGAGCCGTATATATCTCGCTACCCGCCATCAAGACAGGATTTCCACCGGCTTTCTTAAACACCTTGCCGCCCAACCCTGGGATACGCATCCGCAGCCCTCGAATATCTTCCATTGAATTAATCTGCTTATTAAACCAGCCACCCATTTGTACGCCGGTATTTCCCATAGGCATTGCGATTAAATTAAATGGTTTATAAATCTCGTTCCAAAGTTCCAGACCGCCAGCGTTATACAGCCAGGCATTCATACCTTTTGCAGTCATGCCAAAAGGGACAGATGAAAAAAATTGCGCCTCAGGCACCTTGCCTGCCCAGTAATAGGGTGAGCCGTGCCCCATTTCCACCACGCCATTAGATACCGCGTCAAACACCTGTAATGCGGGAACCAGTTCACCTCCAGCATAGACATGTATATCCAGCCGCCCATTACTCATGACTCGCACATCCTCTGCAAACCGCTCTGCACCTTCCTGGAAGATTGGAAAATTAGCTGGCCAAGTGGTCACCATCTTCCATTTGAATGTTTTTGAAAGATCAACTGCAGCATTTCCACTAATGGCAGGATCTGATGTTCCGCCACAAGCGGTTAGTAATAAGAGTACTAAGCCGTATAAAAAATTATTCCATTTATTCATTATTATTTTTTTCCTTACCTGAAAACTATTATCAGCGAATTAATTCACTGTTGTTTGTTTCAAACCACAGACTTTCTATCAATCTGCCAATACTTTAAATTTGCTTCATCAAATTGTTGCTCGAGCGCTTCAAGCGAATTTTCAGCTATGAATTCACGTTCTTCACTAGTAATCGGTAATAACCATGCCAGACGCGCATGATTATGAGGAATCATCTCAAGCATTTGATCAAAGGGATATGGCAAAGACACTAACCAATTATCACACTTAGAGCCTTCTACCCAAGGCTCTCCAATAGGCACTGTATCGGCAAATTGAAGGCCATGCAGCGAATGATAGTAGGTAACCATTGCCAACATCTCAACCATTCGCATGTTTTCAGTTGGAGAAATAATCATGAACTCATGCAAGCCAGCTTCTTCATTCTGAATTTTCGAAGCGCCAACTGAACAGTACACCCATAGATTACTTTTTTCACCGGGTGAAAATCGAATCACTTCAAATTCAGGAATAGTTTCCTTGATCGGCCCTAAATCCCAGTTCAAAACCTCAGACTCATGTCCTTCAAAAAATGTTTTGTAATGTTGAATTATTTTTTCTATCGGTGACTCCATACTTTGCCCTTTCTATAACTTGTTTATGAATTGAATGTTCGTGACAAGAACTTGTATTACTATTTACAATTTTTCTAGATCTTCGTTTTGCATCTAAATAACGCGATACACTGTTTATGCTGGCTGCAGGTTTGCATAACTTGCCACCAACCACTTACAACCAGCATGTTCAAAATTAACCTGAATACGCATATGACCACCACTGCCTTCAAGATTAAGCACAATCCCTTCGCCAAACTTGGCGTGTGAGACACGTTGACCCAGCGACAAAGAACCATCGTCATTAGATGATTTTTCATAACTCTTACTAAACAATGATTCTGTTACGCTGCCTCCAAGCCGAATATCGTTAAGTAGCTCAGAAGGTATTTCATCAATAAAGCGTGACGGTTGCGGATAATAATCTGAACCGTGCATACGACGATGCTGTGCATGCGTTAATGTCAGTGTTTTTTTCGCGCGCGTAATCCCAACATAACAAAGCCGCCGCTCTTCTTCGAGTTGTATCAAATCTTCACTACTGCGTTGATGTGGAAATAGACCTTCTTCCATACCCACTAAATACACATCCGGAAATTCCAAACCTTTTGCCGAATGTAAGGTCATCATATGTACACAATCTGAACTATCGCCCGCTTGTGTCTCTCCTGATTCGAGTGCCGCATGCGCCATAAAGGCAGATAAAGCATCCATCTCAGCCAGCTCTTCATCATCACCGATCTCAAATTCACCAGCAGCTGTTACCAGTTCTTCCAGGTTCTCAACTCGCGCCAAACCTTTTTCGCCCTTTTCTTTTTTAAAATGTTCAATTAAACCACTTAATTTAATCACTTGATCGACATGTTCATTTAAGGTTGATTCAGATTCCGCTGCTGACATTCTTTGAATCAGGCTCACAAACTGTTCGAGTGCATTTATAGCGCGAGCACTCAGCAGCTTATGTTCAATTACATGCTGCGCTGCATGCCATAAAGAACAATTATCTCTTCGAGCAGTCGCACGTAATTCTTCAATAGTGCGATTGCCAATGCCTCGTGTAGGCGTATTGATAATTCGTTCAAACGAGGCATCATCATCGCGAAAACGGGCCAGACGTACATAGGCAAGTGCATCTTTAATTTCAGCACGTTCATAAAACCGCATCCCACCGTAAACACGATAAGGTATACGCGCTTGCATCAAGGCTTCTTCAATTACCCGTGATTGGGCACTGACCCGATACAAAATGGCATAATCATTAAACACCTTTCCTTGTTCAGGAGCCTGTCTAATCTGATCAATCACGTAACGCGCTTCATCAGTTTCGTTATAGGCCATATAAATGCCGATGCGATCACCATCTTCACCATCGGTCCAGAGATCTTTACCTAAACGCGCATTATTGTTTGAGATAAGTTTATTCGCCGCCTTCAGGATGGTCGCTGTTGATCGATAATTTTGTTCCAGCTTTAACAGCTTCGTGTCATGAAAATCCCGTTCAAAAGCCTGCATGTTTTCAACACGTGCACCACGCCAGCTATAGATCGATTGATCATCATCACCAACAGCAAAGAGAGTACTGTCTTTACCTACCAATAACCGTAACCAACTATATTGTAGAGTATTAGTGTCTTGAAACTCATCGACCAGTACATGTTTAAACCGGTGCTGATAATGTTCTCGAATCGCGCCTTGTTCGCGGAATAATTCAAATGTCCGTAATAACAGCTCTGCAAAATCAACCAGCCCCGATCGTTCACAGGCCTCTTGATAGGTTTTGTAGATCTGAACCATTTGCGCTGTGGTCACATCACCGTGGTCATCTATATGTTCTGGCCTAAGCCCCTCATCTTTACGCGCATTAATAAACCATTGTGCTTCTCGTGGCGGGTATTGCGACTCATCCAACATCATTGAACGAATCAAACGCCGTATAGTACGGTATTGGTCTTCACTGTCGAGGATTTGAAAATTTTGCGACAAGTTCGCTTCTTGCCAATGTGCGCGTAATAGTCGATGTGCAAGTCCATGAAAGGTGCCGACCCACATGCCGCGAATTGATTGCCCTAATAAATTCTCAATACGGCTACGCATTTCTGCAGCCGCCTTATTGGTAAAAGTCACGGCCATAATACTGTAAGGGCTTGCCTGTCCGGTTTCTATATACCAGGCAATTCGGTGAACCAATACTCTGGTTTTACCACTGCCGGCACCAGCCAATACTAATAGATTGCCTGCCTGTGCACCAACAGCTTCACGCTGATTGGAATTTAAGGGGTCGAGTACATGAGATATATCCATGGAACGGATTGTACGCAAAAGCGTCAGACTATTGAATTAAAGTACTGAATGAATCGGCCTGAATGCTAGAATAGTTAATTTCAAAGCAAACAATAATTATGGAAGCCATGAATACAACCGCATTATCAGATAATCGTGAAGAGCTTATTCGCATCATAGATTCAGTCTTGACGCAGGCCAAAGCAATGGGCGCCAGTGCCGCGGAGGCTGATGTTGGCGCCGGTGCCGGCCTGTCTGCCAATGTGCGCAAAGGAGAGATTGATAAACTGGAATATGAGCGCGACAAGGGACTGGGTATTACCATTTATATTGATGGGCAAAAAGGCAATTCCAGCACCTCGGATTTTAGTGAAACCGCAATAAAAGATGCTGTCCAGGCTGCTGTCAATATCGCCAGGTATGCAAGTCGCGATGAATGTGCCGGCCTGGTTGAGCCTGAACAAATGGCGAAAGAGGTGCCTGATCTCGATCTATACCATCCCTGGTCTATCTCTCCTGAAGCGGCGATTAATCTGGCAATTGAATGTGAACAAGCCGCATTTGCCTGTGACAAACGCATATCAAACTCTGACGGTTCTGTCGTTAGCACCTATTCAGGTATAAACCTGTATGGTAATAGCAATGGTTTTATCAATGGCTGGAAATGGTCCAGCCACACAATTGATTGTACTGTCATTGCTGAAGACAAAAATGGAATGCAACGTGACGGCTGGTATAGCAAAACACGTGATTTTAATGAACTGGAATCAATTAGTGAGATCAGCAAAGAAGCAGCGAGAAGAACTGTATCTCGATTAGGATCAAGAAAGTTATCCACTCGACAGGTGCCTGTCATTTTTGAAGCGCCAGTTGCCTCAGGCCTTTTTTCTGCATTCATTACCGCTATCGCAGGTGGTAGCCTTTATCGCCGCGCCAGTTTTCTACTTGATAAAAAAGGCGAGCAAGTATTTGCGAGTCATATCAACATACGAGAACAACCCCATATTAAAAAAGCATTAGGGAGTGCCCCTTTCGATAATGACGGTGTTGCCACCAGGGAACGCGACATTATCAAAGGCGGTATACTTCAAGATTATGTGTTGAGTGGTTACTCCGCTCGAAAACTCGGATTACAAACAACCGGTAATGCTGGTGGCGTGCATAATCTTGTCATAGAAACAGGTCCAGATGATCTGGATAAAATGATCAAGGACATGGGCACCGGACTATTAATAACAGACATGATCGGTTTTGGCGTTAATCAGGTAACCGGTGATTACTCACGTGGTGCGTCCGGTTATTGGGTAGAAAATGGTGAACTGGTTTACCCCGTTGAAGAAATAACCGTGGCCGGTAATTTGATTGATATGTATAAAAACATTATCAGTATTGGTAATGATGTTGATCCAAGAGGGAACGTGTTAACCGGTTCGGTCATGATCGATGGAATGACTGTCGCTGGAGAATAATCATGAACATGACAGAAGATATTAATTCCAGTTCAGCAAACATTATTAAACTTGATAATGTTATTAACACCATTAGCAAAATTATTCTGGGCAAAACAAATGCGATAAAACTTGCTGTAGCCTGCATGATTGCCAAAGGTCATCTATTAATTGAAGATACACCCGGTGTTGGTAAAACAACACTGGCACACACGCTTGCTAAAGTAATGGGGCTGGATTACAAACGCATACAATTCACCAGTGACTTACTACCGGCAGATATTCTGGGTGTATCGGTATTTAACCGCGACACCAATAAATTTGATTTTCATCAGGGCCCGGTCTTTTCCAACGTGCTGTTAGCAGATGAAATCAATAGGGCAACACCAAGAACACAAAGTGCATTACTCGAAGCTATGGCTGAGTATCAGGTAACGATAGACAACGAAACAAGGTTCTTGCCTGAACCCTTTTTTGTGATTGCTACTCAAAATCCGATGAATCAGGTAGGCACGTTTGCATTGCCTGAATCACAACTGGATCGATTTCTGATGCGAATAGAATTAGGCTATCCAGACAATATCGCGGAACGCGAATTATTAAATGGTAAAGATAGAAAACAGTTACTGGAAAATACCGAAGCAGTTCTATCAGGCACTGAATTAATACAGTTGCAAAAAAACTGGATCAAGTTCACGTTGCAGATGCCATTCTTGATTATCTACAAAACCTGCTTGAGTTTAGCCGTACCTCGGGTAATTATTTACATGGCTTATCACCGCGTGCAGGTATTGCTGTACTAAGTGCTGCAAAGGCATGGGCACTATTGCGCGCACATGAACATGTATTGCCCGAAGATATACAAGCAATATTGCCTAGCGTTATTGGACATCGTCTTCAGTTTATTTATGAAGTTTCGGACAAAGAAGCTTTGCAGCCAGCGGAGCATTTAATTCAGAATGTCCCTATACCCTGATGTTCCTATTCGCTGGTATATAAGTACTGCTATTGCAGTAAAATGCAATTTTTAGAGGGCTCCTAATGGCGATACCCGTTGTTTTGGAACGAGCGCCGGTCGATTCTTCCGGCAACACGAACATTCTAGCCACCGATCTTAAGCGCCAACGAGTTTATATCCTTCCTACTTCTCAAGGCTGGCTCTATATGTTGATGCTCATTGTTATGCTTTTAGGCGCTATTAACTACAACAACAATATGGCCTTTGTACTATGTTTTCTTCTGACGAGTCTGGGGCTTGTCAGTATGTTACATACCTACAAAAACCTGACTGGCTTGATACTAACGTCCACCAAACCCAAACCCGTATTTGTCGGTCAACAAGCTCTCTTCCCTATACAACTCGACAACCGTCCAGGTTTAACAAGATTTTCAATAAAACTGGAATATCACGACACAACAAAAAAAATATTTAGAAAAAAAACTACACAGCCCATCATTACTATCGGACTTGAAGCCGGCAAACAATCGACCTGCCATTATCCAATACAAACAAATAATAGAGGCGTATTAATATTAAAACGATTAAAGATATCAACAAATTTTCCGCTCGGTATCTTTACCGCATGGGCTTACTACCAACCCGATTTTGAATGTCTGGTTTATCCCGTGCCCAAGGGGCAAAAACAACTACCGTTGAACACATTAGATGAACAAAATTTTGACTATGGAATACAGGCCGGCACTGATGATTTCTCCGGATTTAGAAAGTACAGGGCTGGCGATGCCGTTAATTCAATAGCATGGAAGGTGTTTGCCAGAGAGCAAGGTTTATTGGTTAAACAATTCAGTGGTAAAGGTTCACAAACGTTAATTCTCAACTGGGATAGTGTTTCACATCTTCGCGATATTGAATCGCGTTTATCACAATTATGTTACTGGATATTGCTCGCTGATGCGGCTTCAGTTCACTATGGACTCGAAATACCCGGCTTTGTTAATGAACCCGAACACGGGTCACATCACAAAGAACGCTGCCTGGAAGCATTGGCACGTTATGGTAAATAGCGATGATTAAAGAAGAGTTGGATATCAATAAAATAACCTGGCTTGTTGTCGGAATTGCATTGGCCAGCTTTCCTCATTGGTCACGCTTACCAGTATGGATCCCGGTATTGCATCTGGGATTACTGGCTACCCGAATAATCCTTCCACTTCGTTTTTCGCTGCTCTGGATAAGCCAGAAATCCAGTATCAATATCATTCGTTTATTCATAATGGTTGCTGGTGTATTCGGTATATATGGCAGTTATGGAACTCTGGCCGGGCGTGATGTTGGAATTGCACTGTTAGTCATGTTGGCTGCATTTAAAATTTTTGAAAGCAAATCCAAACGAGACTTTTATATCTGTACTTATCTTGGTTATTTTTTGATCATTACAAACTTTTTTTATAGCCAAACAATTCCAACAGCAACATACATGATATTTATCATGATAATCATGACGGCAGGATTAATTAATTTTAATGATACCGAACAACAACTCAGCCTGCTTCAACGACTTAAATTATCTTCAACGTTATTGATACAATCAATTCCAGTACTGTTAATTCTGTTTATCCTGTTTCCAAGAGTCAATGGGCCTTTGTGGGGGATTCCTAAAGATGCCTTTACCGGAGTTACCGGGATCGATGATCAGATGTCACCCGGCACAATAAGCAAACTTGTACAATCAAAAGAAGTCGCTTTCAGGGTAAGTTTCACTGATCAGATTCCTGATCAATCGACTCTATACTGGCGTGGCCCGGTTCTTTGGCAAACAGATGGTCGGAAATGGACAACCGGTAAATCCAACTCAAACCGTCGCCATGAGAAAACCAGATTTACAGGTAACCCGATAAACTATGATGTCACTATTGAGCCTACAAATAAAAAATGGTTGTTTGGTCTTGAGATGGTATCCACTCTCCCGGACAAAACTTACCTGACAGATGACCTTCAATTAAAATCCCGCGAACCGATTCGTGCACGTAAGGCATATACATTAACCTCACATAGCAGCTACAGTCATTGGACTGAAGATGACAACGATTTACAACGTGGATTAATTTTGCCAGAACTCAATCACCCGAAAACGCGAGAGCTTGCATCAAAATTACGACGCGATTTTGTTGAACACGAATTGATTCCTAACGCAGCAATTGAATGGTTAAAACAGAAAAATTTTATCTATACATTAAGCCCGCCATTAATGACGGGGGATATGGTAGATGAATTCTTGTTCGATAAACGACAGGGGTTTTGTGAACACTATGCATCAGCTTTTACTATTCTTATGCGGGCTGCAGGAATTCCGGCACGTGTCGTCACCGGTTACCTGGGCGGAGAATTAAATCCTGTAGGGAATTATCTAATTGTTAGACAACACCATGCTCATGCATGGACGGAAATATGGCTCGAGGGAAAAGGCTGGATTCGCATTGATCCCACATCAATAGTCTCACCAGCAAGGCTAAACGAAGGAATTGAAAGTTCTATACCTGAAGCCATTATAGATGTTCCACTGGGACTTAAAAACAACGCTACAGCAGTTCGCTTTTGGCAACAAATTCGTAATACCTTCGATATGATCAACTACCAATGGGCGCAATGGGTACTGGGATATAGTCCCGAAAGGCAGAAACTTTTCCTGCAAAAACTGGGCTTCGATGACATAGACTGGAAAGAACTAACCCTGCTATTGCTGTTTTTTATTGGAATTATTATTTCTGTAATAGCACTTTACATCTTCACAAAAAAACCTGTCTCCCGTGACCCGGCAAAAAAATATTACGATCTGTTTTGTAAAAAAATGGCGAAGGCCGGGTTACCCAGAAAATCCTATGAAGGACCCGTTGATTATGCGCAAAGGTTGGTCTGGGAGAAAAAAGAATTTGGTAATGAAGTAAAAAATATAACGGAGCTATATGTTTATATTCGTTATCGTTCCAACTATGACAAATTGTTACAATTTAAAAAAGCGATAAGATCATTCAAACCGAATAAAACTAATTTAGTAAAAATCTGAATTATTGGTGAAGAGATTCAACCAATTTACTACATATTTTTATAGTTATTTAACAATTAATGATTTCGGCTGTTTATCATTAACACTTTATGTTTCTGATTCAATTTCTGACTTTCCCTGATCAAAAAACTGTACCTGATGTAATCGGGCATAATGATTTTTTAATTTTAATAATTCACTATGCTTGCCCTGCTCGACAATACGACCTTTATCAAGCACGATGATATGATCTGCATTTTCAATAGTAGATAATCGATGTGCAATAATTATTGATGTACGTCCTTTTTTAACATTCTCCAGAGCAGATTGGATATGCCTTTCAGAACGAGTGTCAAGTGAAGACGTCGCTTCATCCAATATTAACAACCTCGCATCTTTCAGCAATGCGCGGGCTATAGCCAATCGCTGACGTTGACCGCCAGATAATCGAGTACCGTCTTCACCGATAAAAGTAGACATTTTCTCAGGTAATTGATTAATAAATTCTGTTGCGCAGGCTGCTTCGGCGGCGGCCCAGACTGCTTCATCCGACGCATCTTCGAGATCGCCATAGGCGATATTATTTCGAACAGTATCATTAAATAAAACAACATCCTGACTAACATATGCAATATTTTTACGCAGTGATAATAGTGACAGTTCTCTTATGTCTATATCATCATAATAAATGGCGCCTGTGCTTAGCTCATAAAACCGTGGCATTAAATTAGCAAGTGTAGTCTTGCCACTACCCGATTCACCAACGAGGGCAATAGTTTGGCCTGGCTGAACAACAAGGTTAATTGAATCAAGTGCTTTCGTTTCCGATTCTGCATAATGATAAGATACATTTTTAAATTCAATCTTGCCTTTTACGTCAATTAAATCTTTATTCCCTGATTCAGGCTCTATGTCTGTGTCCAGTAAATAAAAAACACTCTCACAGGCAGCCAAGCCTTTCTGAATATGTTCATTGATCCCTGCAAGCCTTTTCAATGGTCCCAGTATCATGGCAACTGCGGCGAAGAAAGAAACAAAGTCACCGACCAATAAACTATCTGTTGATGCCTGTTGTGTTGCTATGTAAATAATGATGGCGAGAAGAATAGCTGTAATCATTTGTATAGATGGACCGGTTGCTGCAGAAGCACTTATAAACTTCATAGCGAACCGACGGTGTGCGTTTATTGTATTAAAGAAACGTTTTGTTTCTACTTCCTGCCCACCATAAAGTTTAATCACTTTATGCCCGTCAAAACATTCATTAAGCACATGATGTATGTCCCCCATCGCCTCCTGAACTTTACGGCTCATCTTACGCAATCGACGTTTAATAATTAATATAATCATGCCAATTAGCGGAGCACCAAGCATACAGATAAGCGCCATAGCCCAATCGATATAAAACATCCATCCCAATAAACCAACAACCGAAATTGTGTCTCTGACCAGTGTAGAGATGGCATTGGCGGAGGCCTCCTTTATCTGCGTGACATCATAGGTAAAACGTGACATCAAACTACCGGAACGGTTGCTATCAAAAAAGCTGGTTGGATAAACAATCAAACGCTCGAACATTGCCTGACGTAAATCCATGACTACTTTATTCGCGACCCAATTCAGGGAAACACCACTCACATAACCTGCTAGACCCCTTATAGCAAATAAGCCAACAAACAAAAAAGGCATTAGCGCGATGGTTTGTGGATCCTTATTAATGAATGCACCGTTTAAAAGTGGCTGCATCAAGGCTGGAATGGCAGGATCAGTTGCGGCCAGCACAATCATGCTGATAATGGATAATAAAAATACACGCCAATAGGGAACAACATGGCTTAATAGCCTGCGATATAAGATAATATCTGTATTAACTGGCGTACCCAAACTATTCCCCTTTTAAATCAGCGTGTTATATGTCTTATAATGCCCGTGAGAGTGGAATTGTGCAATGCATAGCTTTGCCTGGGGCATTGCTTTTGAATCGGTCTATGTCATGAAACATGACTAATTATAAATAGAAGAAGTGTTCATCAAAGGATAACCTAAACATTATGTCACACAAGCATCCAATAATTGCCGTAACAGGTTCATCCGGCGCGGGAACGAGTATCGCTCGAGACGCGTTTGAGACGATGTTTCGTAAACTCAGGATAAATCCGGCGTTTATCGAGGGCGACTGTTTCCATCGATATGACCGCTTTGAGATGGAAAAACTAAGTGCCGAAGCAAGTGCAAAAGGCGAAAATCTGACTCATTTTGGGCCCGAAGGCAATCTTTTTGATGAACTCGAAGGCCTGTTTAAGGAATACGGTGAAAAAGGTACCGGTAAACGCCGCTTTTACATCCATGATGCAAAAGAGGCGTCACAACATGGATTGCCGCCCGGCTCTATTACCTCGTGGGAACCGATTGAAGGAAACTCAGATTTACTCTTTTACGAG
Source organism: Gammaproteobacteria bacterium (assembly GCA_030829985.1). Lineage (GTDB taxonomy): Bacteria > Pseudomonadota > Gammaproteobacteria > Eutrophobiales > Eutrophobiaceae > UBA7359. The sequence goes on from JAURNW010000011.1 coordinate 154,880, forward strand.
GGGCTACATGGTGGTCTGGTAACCGATACCATCAATATTCCTCAGTACGTTGATCTGCTGATTGGGTTTACACCGATTATTAATCTTGAATGGATGCAGAAAATCCATAGAGATCGTGCCCTCAGAGGTTACACAACAGAGGATGCAACCAAACTTATCATGGATCGTATGCACGATTATATGCATTACATTACACCTCAATTTTCCCGTACTGATATCAATTTCCAGCGCGTCCCGACTATAGATACATCCAACCCGTTCGCGGCGGAAAACATACCCAGTAATGATGAGAGCTTTAGCGTTATACATATACGTAATATGGAAAAAATCGAGGTCGATTTTCGCTATCTACTGGAAATGCTGGAAGGTTCAATGATGTCCAGCCCGGAAACCATTGTAGTACCGGCAGGCAAAATGGTATTTGCCATGCAGTTGATACTGACGCCACTCATACTAAAACTGTATTCACAAAAGGGTACATTCCTGTGAGGCTAAATGTTCATTTACAAGCATTTAACAACAATGTTTTAATATCATTATGCGCACCATACTGATTCTAAATCCAAAAGGCGGTTGTGGTAAAAGTACGCTCGCAACCAATATCGCGAGCTATTTCGCAATGAATGGCAAAAAAGTAACGCTTGCAGATTGTGACCCACAACGGTCGAGCCAGGACTGGCTAAACGTAAGGCCGGAGAACCAGAGTAAAATCAATAGTGCGGTCCTCGAAAAAGGCAGTTTACAAATACCGGAAGATACTGATGTTCTGGTAATGGATACCCCCGCAGGTGTAAATGATGCCAGACTGAGCAAATTTCTCAGCCAGGCACAGACCATGGTCATGCCTGTACTTGCCTCACCAATAGACATTCGCGCAGCAGAACGATTTATTGATGAATTATTTTCATTAAAAGGGACTATTAATAATAAAATAAAGATCGCGACAGTCGCTAATCGGGTCAGAGAAGACACCTTGATTGCGGCAAAACTGGAGTATTATCTTGATAAACTGACGCTGCCTAACGGCAAACAACTGCCTTTCATGACTATGCTACGCGCCAGTCAGAACTACATACACGCATCTGAAAAAGGTTTAAGCATCTTTGAACTAGCGCCTTCGAAGACATACTACGACCGTGAACAATGGGAACCCTTGCTTCGCTGGTTAGATAGTAGTAAAAGTCTGCCTAAATAAATAATCGATCATCACTCAACAGCAATTACCAGCTGTCATCATTACGTTACTTATGTCATACAAAGTCCAGCTATCAGAACAAGATATTAATTTCGACGTCAGCGAAAATGAAACCTTACTTGAAGCAGCATTGCGCCAGAGCCACAGCTTACCTTATGGTTGTCGAAACGGCCTATGTGGTTCATGTAAAGCCAAAATTGTTTCCGGTAAAATTATTTATCCCGATGGTTCACCTGACGGATTAACTGCGGCAGATAAAAAACAGGGTTATGCCTTATTATGTCAGGCAAAAGCAGCCAGCGATCTGGTAATCAAGGCACGCACAATAGAATCAGCTGTAGACATAAAGCTCAGACAATTTCCCTGCCGTGTTACCAAATTTGAAAAACTGAATGATGATGTTATTCGTTTAATACTGGAATTACCTAAATCAGAGAGTCTGCAATTTCTGGCCGGACAATATATCGACATTCTGATGAAAGACGGCAAACGCCGTTCTTTTTCTTTAGCCAACCCACCCGATCAGGATCAAAGACTGGAATTACACATACGTTACTACGGAGGGGGCTTATTCTCTGAATATGCATTTAAAGACCTGACAGAAAAAACTCTGTTACGTATAGAAGGTCCGCTAGGTCAATTCACACTGCATGAATCGGACAGGCCCATGATTATGATTGCTGGCGGTACTGGGTTTGCCCCGGTAAAAAGTTTGATTGAATACACACTAAAGAATAATCATAAGCGATCGATACAGTTCTACTGGGGCGCCCGTACCAGCGATGATCTTTATCTTGATGAACTTCCGAAACAGTGGTCAAAAGATCATAAACACATTCAGTATAAACCGGTATTGTCGGAAGCAGATAAACTTAATGGTTGGAAAGGCAGAACCGGATTTGTACATGAGGCAGTCTTAAAAGATCATGCAGACTTGTCCGGATATGATATTTACGCTTGTGGACCACCACCCATGATTAAAGCCGTCCTTGATTCGTTCCCGGCAAATGGACTAAACATGGAGCAGATTTTTTCAGACTCTTTTGAGTTCGCTGCAGACTAGATTAGATCATTTCAATCCGGTCGCAAGCGCAAGACCCTTTTCATAGCATTTAGCTGCAGCTTCCCTGTTTCCCTCAAGTTCATGCAGTCTGGCAAACTCATAATAGGCCTCAGGGTTCGCCTGTACATCAATACTATCCTGCAAGTAATCTCTCGCCTTACCCCACAACTCATTACGCAAGCATATACGACCTAGCGTTAATAATAATACTGCATCACGGGCATGATTATTTAACCAGGATTCAGCGGTTGCCTGCTGTTTGGACTGATCTACCGCGACCACAAGCCCGTATAAACGTACTAACATATTATCCCATTGTCGTTTTAAGGCTGTCTTTAGTAACAGTTCACAGTCTGCAGTGTTATCAAACCTGAGCCGTTCTGTCACATAGACTTCAATCAAATAGAAATGTTGTTTTAACTTTCGTGGAATATTACCCCAGATACTATTAAGTGTTTGCTTATCTTCACGAGCTCCAGCTTCTTTTAATAACCCGGCATAGGCTTCAAGTTGTTTTGCCTGAATCTGTTCACGTGGATAAAGACTGGTCTTCTCAATCGATGGGATAATATTGAGCACTGATTGCCAATCATTAAGATCCGTATACGTTTCCAACAAAAGTTGCTTGACCTGATTTTGTCCCGGTTGTTTGTTTTGTAAATGCTTCAGCGTTGCCAATGCCTGTTCAGTTTGATGTTCACTCAACTGTAACTCCGCCTGCGTTATACCCACAGCCAGACTCGCATCAGGATTATTATGATAAGCAAGCCGCAAGTATTCATCACGACGATCTACTGCATGTAACTCCTGTGCTGCACGAGCGGCGCAGAGATAATTGACATAGGGCGCACGACTATAGGGAGCCGCCTTGCGAAAATCATTTTCCGCCTGTTTCCAGCGGCCTTCTGTCATATTGATCAAGCCTTCCGTCAGATATTTTTCAGCACGGCGTTGGTGTCGGTGTTGTTGCCAGTCTTTCACATCTTTCGGTAATTCGACAAACCGTACCAGACTACGAACAGCGAAATAAAGCAGGAGAAAACCTAAAAACAATACAATAACAAACAAGGTAGCAGTCGTTTGTACGGTCCAACCCGCTATCGTCATCATTACATATCCGCTATCGGAACCAGCCAAAGAACCGATGGTAACGGCAAGCAATAATGCTAACAAACTAAACAGCAATAACTTCATTTCGGCAAGCCTGCTTCGTCATTATTGATTGCTCTATTGGCGTCTTCCTGAGAACGGATTAGCGCACGAACTGACTCGAGAGACGAACTAATATCGATTTTGGGAAACTCGAGTTCCAAATCGATCATCCTTATTAATGAATCCTGAATATTCTGAACAGACGCATCTGATAAATCAAAATACTCATTCAACCATACTTGTATATGGCCAATAGATGCTTGTAGATTGTCTGTATCACGATTAAAAACAGCAAACCGGGCATTAGCTAGTTCGAGCTTTAAGTTTGCTCTCAGGAAATATATCTCTTCAGGTAATAATCGGGCCTTATTAACCTCAGTATCTCGTGTGATAATAACCAGACTTTTTAACTCTTCCCAAACAAGTACAAAAAATTGCTTTACCCCTTCTAACTCCGTTTGTTGGTCATCATCTGTTTCAACAAGTTCGTCTGGTCTCTCAACAACTACATTCTTCTTTAAAGGTAACTTATCAACACGATTGATAAGATCCGACAAAAACAAACCCAGGCCACTTAAGTCTGCCTGGTTTAAAGAACGTAATTCGTTCATGTCGACTATCAACTGTTCTCTGATAGGCAGCACAGCAGGGTCACGTAAACCATTCAAACGATCATCCGCAGCTTCCATGGCCGCAAGCGCAGTATCGACATCATGATCAAGCTGTAAGTTATAAGTAGCAATGATTAGTAAATGTTCCACCTCGGCAAGCGCATAGTCTTCATTAATATGGATAGCTTCTTCAACAGGCTTGTTTACAGCATCAGCGAGCATCGCTTGTCTTGTTTCCAACTCATCCAGCTGATTTTCAATATCAGAAAACTCTGCACTAGACCGTTGAATGCGTTGATCGACTTCTGCGAGAACACGTTCTTCAACAGCATCTGTAGCAATCGAGTTATTTTTGAGTGTTATGATCTGCTTGTAGCCATAGGCAAATGCACTGGAAAAAATCACAACAAACAAAAATAATAAGACATATATACCCTTATTTGTAGGCTTGCCGGCAACAACTTCTTTTGTTGTTTCGGCAGCTTCCTGCTCTTCGTCATTTTTTTCCAATTCCTTGCCTTCAATTTCTTCGTTCATTAATAACTACTCTCCTACAAGGTCTAAAAGTGCTAATAGCAGACCTTCGTCATTTTTAACTTTAGCAATACTCATTTTCGAGACAAAGCCTGATTGTTTTGCAAGATTAACACTTCGTGCCGACATTAGAACCAGTGGCGTACTAAATAATTGTTGCTGGTCAATCTCTGGTGTCAGGCTAACCAGATTAGCAAGACCTTCATTACTGCTGACAATAATTGCTTCGGGTTTAATATCTTGCCATATTTTGTGACAATCATTCACCTCATATTCAGGCAAACAACGTCGATAGACCTCAGCGTAATCAACGGAAGCACCCCGACTAAGTAGATTATCTGCCAAATACTCACGCCCACCCAAACCACGGATAATCAGTATATTCTTGCCTGCAAGTTGGTCGTTTTGCATTTCCGGCAGTTGCAATAAAGTTTCACTATCAGCATGAACACCGGCATGTAATACAGGCATAATACCCCATTCTGACATTGCCTCTGCCGTACCAACACCGATAGCAACAAACTGAATGTCCTTCTGCAAATCAGCTCTTGATAAATAATGATCGCAGGCAAATTTGACCGCGTTACGACTGACAAAAATGACAATATCAAAATCGGATAATGCATCACCACGCGACAATTCATTATGTGCTGATTCTTCTACTCGCTTAATATCAATGGTCGGAAATAATATTGCTTGCCCGCGATTATCAGTGATCAATGCACAAAGACGTCCCGCTTGATGCCTGGGTCGGGTAACTAATATGCTTTTATTATTGAGCGATACCGACACGGTAATAATTTAATTGAGCAATTCCTTTAATATCTCATCAGCGCCACGTTTTAATAAACGCTCTGCCAGTGAAATGCCAATATTATCATATTCTGTTATATCGCCGCTAAGCTCCGACTTGATTACTTCACTACCGTCGACCCTTGCTACCAGACCCGTTAACCTGATTTTATTACCGATTAATTGTGCCTGACCTGCAATGGGTAGTTGACAGCCACCGTACAAACGACGACTAAATGCGCGCTCGGTTTTTACACAAAGGGTTGTGGCATCATCGTTTAATGGTGCAATCAAATCAGCTACCTCTGAATCGCCCGCTCGACACTCAATTCCAATTGCGCCTTGTCCGATCGCTGACAGTAACATCGATTCCGGTATTAATTGTGTAATACGATCATGTAAGCCAAGCCGAAGAATACCTGCAGCGGCAAGAATGATGGCATCATATTCACCTTCATCAAGCTTACGTAAACGCGTTCCAACATTACCGCGCAAATCTTTTGTAGTTACCTTTGGATGTAAGGCCTTAACTTGTGATTGTCGGCGAAGACTGGAAGTGCCAAGGATTGCATTCTCAGGAATTTCGGAAAGATTTTTATAATTATTTGATATAAATACATCCCTTGCATCTTCTCGTTTCATTATTACTGGCAAGGCAAATTCATCGGGTAACTCGACGGTCACATCCTTCATTGAGTGCACGGCAATATCAGCATCATTATTTAATATTGCTTGCTCGAGTTCCTTTATAAAAAGGCCTTTTCCACCAATGGCTACTAATGGTGCCTCCAGAAAACGATCGCCCTCTGTAGTCATACTGACTAATTCAACTTTTAAATCCGGGTGTTTATCGATCAGTCGCTGTTTGACATGCTCAGCCTGCCATAATGCAAGTGGACTATTTCGTGTCGCTATTTTTAGTATTTGCACTGTAAATTCGTTTATTAATCCATGTGTTATTGTTATTTAGTATCATACACTTTGGATATTTTTCAGAAAGCAATTTATAGTTGCTTCATTTAATAAAATCAGAATATATGAAACTCGGAATAGTCATGGATCCCATTGACGGGATCACTATAAAGAAAGATAGCTCATTTGCCATGCTACTTGCCGCACAGAAACGTGGCTGGGATATTTCTTATATGGAACAGAAAGATCTGTTTACTATTGATGATATTCCTATGGCTAATATGCGGTCACTACAAGTCGAGGAAAACCCCAAACAGTGGTTCACCTTATCAGATAGTCATATAGAGGAACTCGCGAGTCTGGATATACTATTAATGCGTAAAGACCCGCCTTTTGATCTTGAATACATTTATACGACATATATTCTCGAACATGCTGAAAGACTTGGCACACTGGTTGTTAATAGCCCTGCAGCACTCAGAAATGTAAATGAAAAGTTTTTTATAACTCATTTTCCTGAATGTATTGCACCAACTCAGGTCAGTCGTAATATGAACACCTTGCTGGATTTTATAGAGCGACATGAAAGCACGATCATTAAACCTCTGGATGGAATGGGAGGACACAGTATCTTCCGAGTGAGTGGAAGTGACCCTAATACCAAAGTTATTCTGGAGACAATCACTAAAAATGAAACCAGCTACGTCATGGCTCAAAAATATTTACCCGAGATCTCTGCAGGTGATAAACGCATATTAATGATCAACGGTGCGCCTGTACCTTATGCCCTTGCACGAATACCTGCAGACGGTGAAGTCAGAGGCAATCTCGCCCGCGGTGGCAGCGGCATTGGCATTGAATTATCTGAACGTGACCGGTGGATATGCAATCAAGTGGGTCCACGGTTACGTGAACTGGGTTTATACTTCGTTGGACTTGATGTTATTGGTGATTATTTAACCGAGATCAACGTCACTAGTCCAACCTGTATTCGTGAATTAGATAGCCTGTATAATATTGATATAAGTACGCAGTTATTAGACGAATTGGAAAAACACAAACAGGCGCAATAAAATTGTTTATCTCAACTATAAATTCACTCACCGGTAAGCAACTTTAAACGTGGCAGCAGCACAACCCGTAGACCCCATAATCACCCCGCTAGATCGATTTGGCTTGACACTGATTCTGGCTATTCTGATTCATGCTTTGATTATACTGGGTATCACATTTATCGAGGAAGACCGATCGCATGCTCGTTACGATACGATGGAGATTGTACTGGTCCAACAGAAAAGCGTAGAACCCAAAGAAGCTGATATGCTGGCACAAGCCAATCTCGAAGGTGGTGGTGATATTGAAGAAGTAAGTAATCCAGCAGCGCCAATGCCGGCGCCATTCCCGGACCCCAAACCGGAAATTACCACACCGCCACCAGTAGAAGCGCAACCACCACAACCGCCCGAACCAGCAACAACAGAAGCGGAAGAGCCTGAACCTTCACCGGTAAAAAAAGACATCGTGGAAAAAATTGCGGTTGAAAATGCAGAAGACCCGGACCCTTTTGTTGAAAAAGTCGACACGCCAAGCAAGGAAAAACAAATCGCAGAAGTAAAAGAACTTAAAACGACCGAAACAAAAAGTGCGAAGGAAATTGAACAAACCCGGGTCAAAAAGACAATAAAAAAACCCAAGACACCCTCTGCTACAGAATTACTCACTAATAGTTTTAAGATTGCATCTTTGAGTGCCGAGATACGTCGTAAAATGGAGGCGAAGGCAAAACGTCCGAGACGAAAATTTATCTCTGCCACCACAAAAGAATACAAATATGCCGCCTATATGGAAGCATGGCGCTCAAAAGTAGAGCGCGTCGGCAACCTGAATTACCCGGATCAGGCACGAAAACAAAATCTATCCGGCAGTCTGGTACTGGATGTAGCCCTGAATCAGGATGGCTCCATTAATGAAATCACAATCCGTCGGTCTTCTGGTGAAAAAATACTGGATGATGCTGCTATTAGAATCGTTGAACTGGCTGCACCATACGGACCATTCCCACAACATATCAAGGATGAGACTGATATCTTGCATATAATGCGCACCTGGCAATTTATCAATAATAAAGGTTTTAGATAGTAATAGACTTGTAGAATCCACGATTAGTACCAATACTATTCAACATGCAACAGATAAACCTGACTAACCATTTTTTAATTGCCATGCCCAACCTGAAAGACCCTGATTTTGAGCGGACAGTCACCTATATCTGCGCTCACAATGAAGAGGGTGCAATGGGAATTGTAATTAATAAACCTTTAGATATTGAACTCGGTGAAATTTTTGAACAAATGGATATTCCTGCTGATAATCCTGAGATGAATAACAAGATGATTTTCCTTGGCGGGCCAGTCCATACCGATCGCGGTTTTATTTTGCATCAAACAAATAACAAATGGGATTCATCGATTATTGTCTCAGATGAATTATGTGTCACAACTTCGAAAGATATTCTTGAAGCAATCGCTGTTGGTGACGGACCAGCAGAGTCACTCATTGCTCTTGGCTACGCAGGGTGGGGCGGTGGCCAACTCGAACAGGAATTGATGGAGAACACCTGGCTCAGCAGTCCGGCTAATTTAGAAACAATTTTCAAAACACCCTATGAACAATGCTGGAACTCGGCTGCAAAACATATGGGTATTGATATTGAAAAAATATCTCACGATATTGGTCACGCGTGAAAAACCAGACGCTGCTCTGTTTCGATTTTGGTGAAAAGCGTATAGGTGTTGCTGTTGGACAAACAGTTACCGCAACTGCAACTGCGCTCAAAATCATCAAGGTCATAAATAACAAACCCGACTGGGACGAGATTCAACGTTTAATCGATGAATGGCAACCGGATAAATTTATTGTGGGTCATCCATTTACGCTTGAGGGCGAGCGACAAACAATGACCGATGCCGCAGAAAAGTTTAGTCGACAACTCGCCGGGCGTTTTAAGCTACCCATTGAAATGACCGAAGAACAACTCTCATCCTATGAAGCAAGACGCGAATTAAAATCTACCCGTAACCTTGATGCCGTTGCTGCAAGACTCATTCTGGAGACATGGTTAAATGAAAATCTTGATCAGAATCATCGACAAACCATGACAAATAAGGAAGACTAGCGGCCCATGTCAGATAATATCAATGTAAACAGTTTATTAAACGAGATGGCTATTGCCATCGAATCCCATTCCAGTTCACATCACTATACGGCTCCACTAATGATCGGAATTAAGACCGGCGGTGCCTGGATAGCTAAACAATTACATCAAAAACTCGGCTACAAAGACCCACTCGGGGTATTAAATATCGCATTTTATCGTGATGATTTCAGTACTCTGGGCATGCACCCTGAAGTGAGCCCAAGCCAACTACCAGTGGATGTTGATGATCGACACATCATTCTTGTTGACGACGTCCTACATACCGGCCGCACCATTCGCGCGGCGATGAATGAAATTTTTGATTATGGTCGGCCAGCAAGTATAACACTGGTTGTATTGGTTGATCGTAGCGGCAGGGAATTGCCGATTCAGGCAGATATAATCGGCAAAACAATGCTTCTGAATGAAGGAGAACATGTTAAACTCCTTGGCCCAGAGCCCCTGACATTATCAATAGATAAGGCCGGAAGTACTGGAAATAAAATAACGGGATGACTGGAAACACAATTCAACTCGACAAAAACGGCAACCTTAAGCATTTTCTTACTACAGAAGGGCTTAGCCAATCATTACTCCTTAGTATCCTTGATCACGCCGAATCGTTTGCCGGTGTTGGTGAAAGAGCGGTAAAAAAAGTCCCTTTGCTACGTGGTAAAACTATCGCCAATCTATTCTTCGAAGCGAGTACGCGCACGCGCACCACCTTTGAGCTAGCCGCAAAGCGACTCTCTGCCGATATTCTCAATCTGAATATAGCAACGTCTGCAACCAGCAAGGGCGAAACACTCAGCGACACACTGCACACACTCGAAGCCATGCACTGCGATATGTTTGTTGTACGTCATGCGAATAGCGGCGCGGCACATTACATAGCAACACAGGTCGCGCCTCATATCAGTGTTATCAATGCCGGTGATGGACGTCATGCCCATCCAACTCAGGCAATGCTCGATATGTTTACCATACGCCGACATAAAAAGAGTTTCGAAAATTTACGCGTTGCCATCGTTGGCGATATTTTGCACTCGCGCGTTGCCCGCTCTGAAATTCATGCATTAAGTACACTGGGCGTTCTTGAAACACGCATTATCGCACCGCAGACCCTGATCCCGAAAGACGCCGAAAACCTTGGGGTTCAGATCTATCACGATATGGATGAAGGTCTCGATGGAGTAGATGTAGTAATGATGTTACGCCTGCAAAAAGAACGCATGAGCGGCGCCTTATTACCGAGTGAATATGAATATTTCCAACGTTATGGTTTGACCAATAAGCGCCTGGAAAAAGCAAAACCTGATGCGATCGTCATGCATCCCGGACCAATTAATCGCGGTGTAGAAATAGATTCTGACGTTGCTGATGGCGAACGTTCTGTCATCTTGCAGCAGGTTAGTCATGGCATTGCGGTACGCATGGCAGTTATGGCAATGATCATGGGGCGGCAGCCTGATAACATGGGCGATACAGAATAATGCGCATTCTTATTAGCAACGGCAGATTACTGGACCCCGTTAATAAACTGGATGGCAAGCAAGACCTTTTTATCGCCGATGGCAAAATTGTTGGCGTCAAAAAGGGACCTGATGGTTTTGAAAGTGATATACAACTGGATGCTAAAGATAAAATCGTCATGCCTGGTCTGGTTGATCTATGTGCACGATTACGTGAACCCGGTTATGCACATAAAGCTACCTTTGCATCAGAATGTCATGCTGCCAACAGTAGTGGTATTACCTCAATCTGTTGCCCGCCCGATACTAAACCGGTGGTTGACACCACCGCCGTAGTTGAGCTGATTCATCATCGGACACAAAAGACTAATCGAACCAACGTTTATCCATTAGCAGCATTAACATTAGGCTTGCAGGGGGAACAACTGGCAGAGATGGACACCTTGAAACGCGCGGGATGTATAGGCGTCAGTAATGCGCTCGCACCAATTGAAAATACAGAAGTATTAAGACGTGCGTTTGAATATGCACACAGCTGCAACCTGACAGTATTCTTTTTCGCGGAAGACAATTCATTAAAAAATAACGGTGTTGCACATGAAGGGCATGTCAGTACGCGTTTGGGATTACCCGCGATACCTGAAACCGCTGAGACTGTTGCGCTGAGTCGCGCATTACTATTGGTTGAACAAACCAAAGTAAAGGCACATTTCTGTCGCCTGTCGAGTGCGCGTGGCGTTAGCTTGATCAAAGCTGCTCAAGAACAAGGCCTGCCGGTTACTGCGGATGTTGCTATATGCAATCTGCATCTTACCGATATGGACGTTGCAGATTACAATAGCGATTGTCACCTGCTGCCACCCTTACGTAGCGAACGTGACCGTCAAGGCCTGATTGAAGGCATCAAAAACGGTATCATCACCGCCGTATGTTCCGATCACCAACCACATGATGCAGATGCAAAAGCGGCACCGTTTAGTCTGACTGAACCCGGCGCGTCAACCATTGAACATTTATTACCTTTGATGTTGCATCTGGTGAATCGTAACGAACTAAAACTTGAACAAGCAATATCAGCACTTACTTCATTCCCGGCAAAGATACTGGGTATTAATAAAGGCACACTAATAACTGGCAACGATGCTGATATATGCATAGTCGATCCAGATGCGAGCAATATTATTGAAAAACGTAAATTACTCAGCGCCGGAAAAAATACACCCTTTAAAGGTTGGGAATTACCCGGACAGGTAACCCACACTATCTATAATGGTGAAATAGTCTTTAAACAGGAATAAACCTGGATTCCTCAGTTGACCGGCTTGGATAATGCTATTGAATTTTAAAATGACCATTTATCGGATGTTGATTATTCCTCCATTAATACGGCTTGCCTACTCATTTGAATGCACGTTTTTTAGGTCTATTTACTTGATGGCGAAAGCCTTGCGTAGAATTACTATGCGCAGCTTTCTAATCGGCGTAACTAAACCTAAAAAACGCACACTCAAACGAGTCCAACTAAGGAATCCAGGTTAAACATGACCCACCCCGCAACACGTAACACACTTTATGTGGAACAGGCCGAGCTATTGTCGCAAGACGAATATGCCGACCAACAATTCCATATGCGCTTGCACGCGCCAGAAACAGCAACTCATGCCAGGCCTGGCCACTTTATCCATATGCAGTGTGATGCGTCGTTATACATGCGTCGCCCAATGTCAATCATGCGCAGCAATCCAAAAAGCAAAACTATTGATGTACTTTATAAAGTACATGGGCAAGGCACGGATTTATTATCAAAACGAAACATAGGCGATAAGATCGATCTGATTGGCCCTATTGGCCAATCATTTAAAATGAAAGGCTATAAAAAACGACCACTGTTAATTGGTGGTGGCGTGGGTATTCCGCCGATGGTATTTCTGGCGGAACATATTAAAAACACGGCAAAAGATATCAGCCCGCTGGTAATTATGGGCTCTGAAATACCATTCCCGTTTAAAAGCCGTCCATCACAAATAATGCTAAAAGAGATGCCGTCCGATGTAATCGCTGCGATGCCATTGCTAGACGATTGGGGTATACCCTCACGCTTAACCAGTCTGCAAGATTATCCCGGCTGTTTTCATGGTTATGTTACCGATCTGACACGTCATTGGTTAGATCAACTTGATAAAGAACAACGTAATGAAGTCGAAATATTTTCTTGCGGCCCGACACCCATGCTAAAAGCCGTCGCACAACTGGCTAAAGAATATGCTCTACCTTGTCAGGTATCGCTGGAAGAATATATGGCTTGTGCAGTAGGCGGTTGTGCCGGTTGTACAGTACTTATTGAGACCGACAAAGGCCCGGCGATGAAACGCGTCTGTGTTGATGGGCCTGTTTTTGAAGCAAAATCAGTCATTCAGTTTCAGGAGTAATGTCCACCAAATCCAGCGTCGTTATTAGTAATCAAACAGGCGTTCATAAAGATCTTGAAAGCACCTTAAAAAAACACCTCGCTAACACCTACCGTAAACCGTATCGGCCTTTCACCGGAGAAATATTTCATCAACTTGATGAGATACAAAAAACCATAAACAAACCTATCATACTTGATTCAGGTTGCGGCACCGGCGAAAGTAGCCAGCAGTTAGCTAAACAAAATTTAGATACATTAGTCATAGGCATCGACAAATCCGAAAAACGTTTAGATAAATTAACATCTCATAATTCTGTTTATCAAAAAGAAAATCTGATTCTGGCAAGAGCCGATGTTGTCGATATCTGGCGTATGATAAAAGAGAGTAACTGGAACATAAAAAAACATTATTTACTTTATCCCAATCCCTGGCCAAAAAAAGATCAGCTAAAAAGACGTTGGCAAGGTCACCCGATTTTCCCGGAAATGATTAGTTTGTGTGGCCAAATTGAATTAAGAACGAACTGGAAGATCTATGCGGAAGAATTTAAATTTGCATTAGAGTTAGTAACGAATAAAGCAGTGTTAATGGATACTATAGATGTTAATCATTTTATCAGCCCATTTGAAAAGAAATATCATGAAAGTGGCCATACGCTTTACCGTATAACAAGTGAATCACTATAATAGAATTCCAATCTATCCTATTCATATAAAGAGGATTTAATAATGTCGCGTAAAGATATCGAGTTCAAAACGGAAGATAATGTAACTTTACGCGGCTGGCTATATTTGCCTGATGATGCCAAAGTGCCTTTACCCGCGATTGTTATGGCTCACGGTTATTCGGCTGTCAAAGAGATGTATCTTGATAAATATGCTGAGGTATATGCAGAAGCGGGGTTTGCTGTGCTCGTTTACGATAATCGAAATTTTGGCGCTAGCGATGGTGAACCGAGACAGGAAATTGATCCTTGGACTCAGGTACGGGACTATCGGGACACCATTACTTTTATTAGTACCTTGCCAGAAATTGATAGCTCTCGGATAGGCATTTGGGGATCAAGTTATAGCGGCGGTCATGCCCTGGTTGTTGCGGCATTTGATCGGCGAGTTAAATGTGTCGTTTCACAAGTGCCTTTGGTAAGAGGCCTGGAAAATGCCCGCCGCCTGGTTCGGGCAGATATGTGGGCCACGGTTCGCGAGATGTTTAATAAAGATCGCGCGGCCAGATATGCAGGCAAACCACCGGCGATGATTCCTGTCGTCACACCACCGGACAAACCTTTTGACCCCTGCGCCTTGCCCACACCAGATTCATGGCAGTGGTTTACAGAAACACAAAAGCTTCGAGCGCCTTCGTGGAAAAACGAAGTGACACTTCGATCAGTGGAGATGCTGCATGAATATGAACCCGAAGCGTACATACCCGCCATAAGCCCAACACCGCTCTTAATGCTAGTTGGTCGTACTGATCATCTGACCATGGTTGAGCTGGCCCTTGCTGCTTACGAAGAAGCGCTTGAACCGAAAAAACTGGTCATACTCGATGGTGGGCATTTTGACGCTTATATCGAAACATTTGTTGAATCCAGTTCTGCTGCCAGAGACTGGTTTAGCCAACATCTTCTCAACTAAAGTCCATTAATCACACAATTTCAACTATCGCCAATTGGGAACACTGAGTTTTTATGAACGAGGTAATCAAACTATTACAGTCACGCTGTTCGGTACGCAAATTTACTGAACAAGTAATCCCGCAAGATGTTATTGAACAATTAATCATCTGCGGCCAAGCAGCGGCAACATCAAGTTTCATTCAAGCCTGTACCGTTATACAAGTCGAAGATGCTAGTAAACGTAATCTGTTGGTCGACCTAGCGGGTGGCCAAGCGTATGTAGCAAGTGCGGCTACGTTTCTGGTGTTTTGTGCTGATATGAATCGTCACAAACTAGTCTGTGATATGCACAACAGTGAAATGCTATCGGGCTACACTGAACAATTTATAACAGCTACCGTTGATGTCGCATTGTTTGCTCAAAATGTTATGACAGCTGCACAATCGCTAGGTATAGAAGGTGTTTATATTGGCGGCATACGTAACAACATCGCAGAAGTTTCTGATTTACTTAAGTTGCCAGCATTAGTCTACCCGGTATTCGGCATGTGCCTTGGCTATCCTGCGCAAGAGCCGGACACAAAACCAAGACTGCCACTATCAGTTGTATTGAAAAAAGACCGCTATAATGACGATAACGATACAAAGACCATTTCAGAATACGACAAACAAGTACGCGAATATTATCGAAGCAGAACCGGCGGCACAAAAGAACAAACATGGAGCGAGCAAATTGCAGGCATGCTGGTTAAAGAGACAAGGCCTCATATGAAGACTTATCTAAAAGATCGTGGATTTGTTCTAAAGTAAAAAAGCGCTATTGATATGACATGAAAATATCACATCAATATAACTAAGAATCCAGTGCAACTTGCACAATGCTCACTTTTAGCCTACTTTTGATACACCAAATTAACCAAATCACGGAAAAACAATGGCTACTGGTTGGGCCCGCGAAGGGGCCGTTCAAGAACAAATTGATGCAAGCATCAAAGACGCCATCAAACAAGCGCGCAGCGAAATGCCTGTCGGCGAGAGCTTAACGCATTGTGAAGAATGCGATACGGCTATTCCTGAGGCGCGTCGTGAGGCCATTCTTGGGGTAAGATTTTGTGTACGGTGTCAGACTGAAATTGACAAAAAAAAGACCGTATTTACCGGCATTAATCGCCGCGGCAGTAAAGATAGCCAGCTAAGATAAAAATTCAAATAGATTCAGTCACTTATGGTGGTACGCTCAAGAACACATGTGTCAATTTAGATCTATTCTAAAAGCCTCCGATTTCTGCGATAATGCCCCACACTGCTATATAGGCAGAAATGAAAGAAAAATAGAATTATAAAATTTCTGCCCATTTAACATTTTAAACCCACTAAAAATAAATCTTTTAAGGAGTATTAGAAATGTCTGTATTAGTTGGCCGCGAGGCGCCTGATTTTACTGCACCAGCAGTATTAGCTGATGGCACTATTGTTGATGAATATAATTTAAAAAATGAAATCAAGGGCAAGAATGCTGTTGTCTTCTTTTATCCACTTGATTTTACTTTTGTTTGCCCTTCAGAATTAATTGCTTTTAGTAAGCGTGTAGGTGAATTTGAAAAACGAAATACCCAGGTTATTGGTGTCTCTATTGATTCACACTTCACTCACAATGCATGGAGAAATACCGCAGTTAATGACGGTGGGATTGGTGCGGTTGGCTATCCTTTAGTCGCTGACATGACCCATGGCATTTGTAAAGCTTACGATGTTGAAACACCTGATGGCGCGGTTGCTTACCGGGGTTCATTCCTAATCGATACTAATGGTGTTGTTAGACATCAAGTTGTTAACGACCTGCCTTTAGGCCGTAACGTTGATGAAATGATTCGTATGGTCGATGCATTATTATTCCATGAAGAGCATGGTGAAGTTTGTCCTGCAGGTTGGAATAAAGGTGATGCTGGCATGCAAGCAAGTCCGGAAGGCGTTGCTTCTTACCTATCAGAAAACGAAGGTAAACTATAAACCAGTTTTAATCGTTAAGATTAATAAGCCCGGTTTATCCGGGCTTTTTTATGCCTTATTGCTCAATGATTTCTTCCTTCACAGAACCATTGTTTTCCTCATGAGTCAGTTTAAGGCCTTCTGCAATTTTGTGCATACGTCCTGTTGCCTTTACACTCAGTTTAGCCATTCTCTTGATAAGACTGGCTTGATGTACCATCGCATCAATAGTCACTATTCCTAGTCTGCCTTTTGAGCCGGTTTTAAATACAATTAATTTGAAATCTTCATAAACACTTTCCATTTCATCTAATGTATTGCTCAAAGCAATAGCTTTATTATCGTTAATGGTAATCTTTGTATCTTCAAGCGTATGAACTGCCAGTTTTCTTAATTTTGTCATGGCTTCGACAATTGCGGATTCGCCAACGGGCACATGAACTTTTTTCTGCAGCTCTACAACGTCAATTGCTAAATCCATTAGCAACACATATTGTTGCGCTACCACCATCATATCTGGCAAACATTGTGCGATTTCATCTGATAGATCTTGCTTGCTTAACATAGCGACATAATTTCCAACCTCACTCGTCCGCTTGATCATAATTTCGTTATCATTTTTAAGATTAATCATGTCTGCACCTTCCTGACTTAATACAGATGTGCTCGACTTAATACTAAATTCATTAATATCAATTAACTCTTTAAATAAAGCATCACTTGCAACAGCCGGAATCGTTAAAATATTTTTATCCAGGTATTTTGATTTTCCTTCTACCTCGGCTTTGGAAATAAATCGAGTCTGTAGAAAATCAATCAGCCGTTTAGCCAGAGGTAACATTACGATAACGCCAAGCAAATTAAATACCGTATGAAACAATGCTAATGTTGTCGCGATAGAAGGAGACATACTTAAAAAAGACTGAATCCAGTCAACTAACCACAACATTGGCGACATTAATAGCAGCGCTATGGATGCTGTAATCAAATTAAATAATATATGGCTAGCGGCGACACGCTTTGCTGTCGGTGTCGCGCCCCAAACCGAGATTAAGGCAGTGGTAGTGGTTCCAAGATTAGCACCAATCACTGTCGCTGCGGCTGCACCTAATGGAACCAAACCACCTTGAGCTGCACTCAATATCACAACAACCGCGGCACTTGATGATTGCATTAAGGTTGTTAAAATCAGACCCATCAGCAAATAGATCATCACCACACTAATCCCACCTTCGTTGACACTAGGAAGCTGTACAGTCTCTCCCAGCCCCATAAAGCTTTCTTTCAGAACGCTAATACCAAGAAAGAATAAACCAAAGCCCAGTATGGCCTGACCAATTGCAGTACGCCGACCTTTACCACCAGTCATACGTACGATCATGCCTATGCCAATCAGAGGTAATGCATAAGCCTCAAGATTAATCTTGAAACCTATTAATGCAACTATCCAACCGGTCATGGTGGTCCCAACATTACTACCAAAGATAACCCAGACAGCCTGTTGTAAATTAATCAATCCTGCATTTGCAAAGCCAATCGTCGCAACGGTTATTGCACTTGAAGATTGTACTAGAGCAGTTATTGAGAAACCGGTAATTAATCCACGTCCGGGTGTCTTGGTCCAGTTATGCAGGATAGATATTAATGCATCGCCAGCTGCTAGTTTTAAACCATCGGTCATCAACCACATACCGACCAGAAACAAACCTAAACCACCTAATAATGCATTGATATATTCCATCTTTTTTATGATGCCTGTTGTATCAAATTATTAATTAAATGTAATTTCATAAGTAATGCCATCTTCACTTCTGCCAGTTTTTCCTCTTTGTGAAGAAAAATATAAACGCTTACCATCCGGTGAAAATGCCGGGCCGGTTATTTCAGATTTATCTTGTCCATATATATTAACAAGAACATGTGGTTGATAAGAATGATCCAATGCGACTATTTGCATATTGCCACCATCTTCAGCTATCAATAATTCGCCGGATTGCGAGACTTCAATATTATCAAGCCCCGTAAGCAAGGCTAGCTGGTAATCAGCGGCATCGTATACTTTTGTGATTAAACTGGTAATGATGTCGTAGCGCCACACGACGTTATCTATTTTTGTTGTAAAGAAAATCTGCTTGTTGTGATAAATAATTCCTTCACCACCTTTAAAGCGGGCCGCTTCTATTATTTGATAACGGGTTGGTTTGACCCTTGCCAGTGGATCCTCTATTTTTTTCCAATACAAAACGCTTTTATTAGCAACAGCGACATCAAGTGTACCTTCGGATAAATCACCTTTGTTGACAGGTTTAAATCTATATAAACAACCATCTCTTAAATCTTCCGTTAAATAAACATAGCTACTATCAGGATCAACTGCAGCGCCTTCATGATTAAAGGAGCCCATCGCTGGTCGAACGACTGCTTTCTTTTGACCTTCAGGATCACATTCATAAACCTGACCCTGATCACTATATTCCTCACAGGACAACCAGGTATTCCACGGGGTTTTGCCGCCAGCACAATTGCGGGATGTATTATTTAATATAGAGTAGGCATCGACAATCTCGCCTTTACTATTAAATTTTATTGCACCAACACCGCCCTGGTTTTTTTCTAATTCGCTATTCGAAACATAGATCCAGCCATTATCTTTACTGGCAAAACAGGCTCCGCCATCAGGGGCGCTATGCCATAAAAATGCTTTGTTATTCATCACCGGTAAGCTCGATTGTGCGATTTGACGAATCACACTACCTTTGGGTATTTCAATATTGAGATTTTTATCAAACCAGGTTTGCTTGATTATAGTAGCGGTCGAACTCCTGGCATGAGCCGGATTTGGCATTAGTAATCCACCCAGTCCAAGCATGGCATACTGCATAAATCGTCGTCGTGAGTTCACACCGTTCATACAGATAGTTTATATCTCTTTTTCGTAATTGGTATTATAGAAAGAAAAATTGTTTACGCTCTTCGACGTAAATGGAAACCCTTTGTACAAAGGAATACTGCTGAAATTCTTAAAACGCCGTCAGTAATTATGCAGTTGGAAAATTACTCGCGAATTTCTCTATCCATTCTTTCGCGGCTTCTTTACTACTCAACTCACGGCCTTCATAATGCAGAATTTCATTCCGATAATGTTCTATATGACAGATTTGCTCAATCATACGTAGATGAAAAACCTGATCC
Source organism: Gammaproteobacteria bacterium (assembly GCA_030829985.1). Taxonomy (GTDB): domain Bacteria; phylum Pseudomonadota; class Gammaproteobacteria; order Eutrophobiales; family Eutrophobiaceae; genus UBA7359. Next base: position 175,017 of record JAURNW010000011.1, read on the forward strand.
TTACTAACTATGAATTCTATTCCAATTTCATAGCGATTATCTTTAATATAACAACGAATAACTTTACCTATTATCTCAAAATCCGAATTAACACACTCGATCTTCAACCTTACCGTCTGACCTTTTTCTAATGGCTCAGAAGATAGACAGGATATGCCGCCGAAACTGACATTATTCAGCGTATTAATTCCGTGTTTGAGTTCTCCATCCAACGCTTCGAGTTGAACCGGAATTGACGCTGGATGACGTATAAACTGTCGCATAATTCAGTTTAGTATGGGTTTCATCAGACACAAAGATAAAATCTGTCTGGAATGGCAATGCTAAAAAAGCCAACTATTTTAATCAATACAGATATTTCACACTAAGACCGGCATATACATTATTGCTACTTATATCTTGCCAAAAAACTATTAACCAAAACTAATCTTATTCTCAAGGTTGGTTCTTGAATCCGCATTATTCAATGCCTCTTCCAGTTCTATACGACCATCTTTATATAAATTGAATAATGCTGTATCAAACGTCTGCATACCTCGTTGTCCACTCTCTGCCATCGCAACCTTAAGTTCATCGATATCTCCTTTAAGGATGAGCTCTTGAATATGCGGTGTGTTAACTAAAATCTCTATCGCAGCTATACGCTTGCCATCAACACCCAATACCAGTCGTTGTGAAACAACGGCACGAATGTTCAAGGACAGGTCCATAAATAATTGTTTATGCATGTCTTGTGGAAACATATTAATTACACGTTCCATTGCCTGATTCGCATTATTCGCATGCAAAGTCGATATCGCCAAATGGCCAGTATTCGCAAGTTCGAGCGCTGCCTCCATCGTTGTTCTATCTCGTATTTCACCGATTAGAATCACATCTGGTGCTTCACGCAGAGAAGCCTTCAATGCATTCGCATAGGATTGTGTATCTACACCTACTTCTCGCTGGTTAACTATTGCTTTGAGATTTGGATGGCTAAACTCAACCGGGTCCTCAATCGTCAAGATATGGCCCGCCATATTTTCATTACGATGGTTGATCATCGCAGCAAGGGTAGTCGACTTACCAGAACCGGTTGCACCGACCATAAGGATGAGGCCGCGCTTGTTCATGATAAGTTCTTGTAATATGTCAGGCACACCAAGCTGTGCGATGGTTGGGATTTCATTCGGGATACGACGCAAGACCATTCCAACCTCACCACGCTGACGAAAAACATTCACTCGAAAACGCGCCTGGTCACCTAAGGGGATGGCAAAATCACATTCCATCCTATCTTCAAACTCAGCGATTTGTTTATCATTCATAATGCCGTAAGCAGCGGCTTTAGTTAACTCACCTGTTAATATAGTTTTACCTACAGAGCTTGCTTTACCTTCCATCTTGACCTTGACCGGAGAATCAGTCGTAAGAAAAAGATCCGATGCTTCCTTCTCGACCATCAATTTTAAATAAGGTGTTATATCCATGCTGTGTCGATTTTACCTTTATATTTATTAGTTACTGATAATACAAATTTAAAACAAGTAATTTTACTTAACGCATCATGCCTGAATCTTCTTCAGTCTCATGAAGACTGAGATGTTCAAGGCCGTCCATAGAATCTCTACCTTTTGCATCCTTGCCTTCGAGTTTTATCTTCAAGCGCAACTCATTCATAGAATCAGCCGAACGTAATGCATCTTCCAGTGTAATTTTATCTGCTTCATACAAATCAAATAATGCCTGGTCGAAGGTCTTCATACCTAACTCATTAGACTTGGCCATAATTGCCTTAATCTCGTGGACTTCACCCTTCAGGATTAAATCTGAAATCAATGGGGAGTTAAGTAATATCTCAATTGCCGCAGCTCGACCCTTGCCATCCACGGTTTTTAACAACCGCTGTGAAATAACCGCCTTCAGGTTAAGCGACAAATCCATCAACAATTGTGTTTTACGCTCTTCCGGAAAAAAGTTGATGATACGATCCAATGCCTGGTTAGAACTGTTAGCGTGCAAGGTGGCCATGGCTAAATGGCCTGTTTCAGCAAAGGCAATACCAAACTCCATTGTTTCACGATCACGAATTTCGCCAAGCAGAATCACATCCGGGGCCTGACGCAATGTATTTTTCAGAGCGATATCCCAATCATCGCAATCCACGCCAACCTCACGCTGCGTGATGACGCAATTTTTATGCGGGTGTACATATTCGACCGGATCTTCAATCGTAATAATATGGCCATAGGTATTGGCATTACGATAATCAATCATTGCTGCCAATGAGGTTGATTTACCGGAACCGGTACCACCAACCATAATGACCAAACCGTTCTTGGTCATGACAACATCTTTCAATACTTCTGGCAGGCCAAGCTTTTCGAGGTTTGGAACTTCCGTTTCAATTACATGCAGTACCAGACCGCAGAAACTTTGTTGAATAAAGGCATTCGCTCGAAAACGGCCTATGCCGACGGGTGCGACCGCAAAGTTACACTCTTTGGTTGCTTCATATTCTTTAAGCTGTTTATCGTTCATTACAGCATAAGCTAATGCCTTGGTATTTTCCGGGGTCAGTTCCGTCTTGGAAACCGGGGTCATTTTACCGTGTATTTTCATCGCCGGCGGGAAACCGACTGTAATGAATAAATCCGATGCCTTCTTCTCAATCATTAGCTTGAGAAGATCACGCATAAATTTTATCGCCTGTTCTCTTTCCATTCGACCTCTCCCGAATTCAGTTATTAACTGCTAGAAATTATCTCTATTAGCACATTTCGATAGGGCTTCCTGGCGTGTGACCACATTCTTCTGCACCAATTGTTGCAGATTTTGATCCAGAGTCTGCATACCAAACTGTTGTCCTGTTTGAATTGCGGAATACATCTGCGCAATCTTGTTTTCTCGAATAAGGTTACGTATTGCAGGTGTGCCCATCATGATCTCATGTGCAGCTACACGCCCACCACCTTGTTTCTTCAATAGTGTTTGTGAAATAACCGATTTTAATGATTCAGACAACATCGCCCTGATCATGTCTTTTTCCGCAGCAGGGAATACATCGACCACACGGTCAATGGTTTTTGCAGCAGAACTGGTATGCAGCGTACCGAATACCAGGTGACCTGTTTCAGCAGCCGACAAGGCCAAACGAATAGTTTCCAAATCTCGCATTTCACCAACCAGTATAACGTCAGGATCTTCACGCAAAGCTGAACGCAAGGCTTCATTGAAACCAAGGGTATCTCTATGTACTTCACGTTGGTTGATCAGACATTTCTTACTCGTGTGCACAAATTCGATAGGGTCTTCTACCGTCAGGATATGACCATACTCAGTCATGTTTTTGTGATTCACCATCGCCGCAAGGGTTGTCGATTTACCCGAGCCGGTAGGACCCGTTACCAGTACAACGCCGCGAGGCGTGTCTGAAATTTGTTCAAATATCTTGGGGGCATTGAGTTGCTCCAGAGATAGAATTTCAGATGGAATAGTTCGAAATACGGCACCGGCACCACGGTTCTGGTTAAAAGCATTGACACGGAAACGAGCCAGACCGGGAATTTCAAACGAAAAGTCACACTCTAGAAATTCTTCGTAGTCCTTACGCTGTTTGTCATTCATGATGTCGTACACCATGTCATGCACATCCTTATGATCCATGGTCGGGACGTTGATTCGGCGCATATCTCCATCTACACGTATCATCGGTGGTTCACCAGCGGACAAATGCAAATCCGAACTACCATTTTTTACCCCGAAGGCTAAAAGCTCACCTATATCCATCTATACCTCCCAATAGGTAATGACAAAGTTAACTACGCGTGTTGCAATATCGTTTTTTTACTCACACACAGGTGAAATCAAAAAACCGTGACTATTATTGTTCCACCAAAATATACATTAACAACCTTACTGATATTTTAAATTATAGACTACCGTAATAGCCTCTTTTTTATGAAATTAGCTGACAATCTTGCCCATATCCACAATGAAATAAGCCTAGCAGAAAAACGCTACGGACGTAGTAAAGGATCAGTATGCTTATTAGCGGTTAGCAAAACACGAACAATTGCCGAGATTATGGCGGCTTTCAATGAAGGGCAGCGCCATTTTGGTGAAAATTATTGCCAGGAAGCACTGGAAAAGATCGAGAAAATAGAGCGTCCCGATATAATCTGGCATTTTATAGGGCCAATCCAGTCAAATAAGACTCGACAGATAGCCATTCATTTTGACTGGGTTCATACCATTGATAGAATCAAGATTGCACAACGACTGGATAACGCGCGACCTGAGAATCTGGGACCACTCAATGTCTGTGTTCAGGTCAATATCAGTGATGAAACCAGTAAGTCGGGGATTGTACTGGATGCCGTTGAGGAATTTATTAATGAGCTGGAAAGCTTTAAAAAGCTAAAAGTTCGGGGACTGATGTCATTACCGGCACCCACCACCGATTTTGAACAACAATGCAAACCGTTCTCGGTACTGTATGAAAAATTTCAGGAATTAAGAAAAACCAGACCCGAACTAGACACATTATCTATCGGCACGACTCAAGATATGCTTGCTGCTATTGCAGAAGGGGGAACAATGGTACGCATTGGTACTGCTCTTTTTGGTCCACGCGTTACTTAATACTGATAAACGTACTAATAAAAAAGCTGTCCTGATATAGAGATATAGAATTTCACACCAATCAAAGCCTGATATTTTATGCTTACATCGTTATACTTTTCACACTCATCACAACATATGAAATTACTATGGAAAACTGCAACATAACGTTTATTGGTTGCGGCAATATGTCGCGTAGTCTGATAGGCGGGCTTATCGCTAATAACGTCAAGACAAAAAATCTGACAGCTACTGACCCCGATGAAGGGCAACGGCAAAATATGGCCGAACAATTCGGCATTACGACGCTGGAAGATAATAATGCGGCCATTGCCGACGCTGATGTCATTGTTCTCGCCGTAAAACCTCAAGTCATGCATCAGGTTGTCAGTGGACTGGCTGAAGCTGTTAAAGGAAGCACAAAACTGCTTGTTTCTATAGCTGCGGGGATAAAACTCGACTCACTTTCCGAGTGGCTAGGTGAACCATCGGCAATCATAAGAGTGATGCCCAACACACCCGCATTGATTCAGGCGGGGGCTGCAGCATTATTTGCCAATAAGCATGTTACTGTTTCACAAAAAAATACTGCTGAATCTATGATGCGTTCAGTCGGAACCGCGATCTGGCTAGAATCAGAAGATTTAATGGATACCGTCACTGCATTATCGGGCAGCGGTCCAGCCTATTTTTTCTATTTCATGGAAGCGATGGAAAAAGCCGCTATTGATATGGGATTGAATAATGAGCAGGCAAGATTGTTAACTATAGAGACCGCGTTGGGTGCAGCCAAAATGGCCTTATTATCAGCTTCAGATCTGGCGGAGCTTCGAACACAGGTAACCTCTCCCGGCGGGACGACAGAACAAGCTTTAAATACATTCAAACAAGGCAAGCTTGAAGAGTTGGTTCAAGCAGCCATGAATGCGGCTAAACAACGTTCGATAGAATTATCTAAATCATTTGGCAAATAAAATATGAGTGGAAACTATTTTGCACAAGCGGCTGTTTATCTGATTGAGATTGTTTTTGGTCTTTATATTCTGGCATTACTATTACGTTATCTTTTAGCCAGAGTACGGGCAGATTTTTACAACCCCTTATCTCAATTTCTGGTTAAAGTAACCAACCCACTATTAAAGCCTCTACGGAGAGCAATTCCCGGTTATCTGGGCGTAGATTGGCCATCAATAATTTTATTGTTCTTGTTTCAAGCAGTTGAAATAACCCTGATCGCTCTGGTTAGTGTCGGTCGCATCCCCGCACCAGCAGGACTGTTTGTGCTGACTCTTGCAAACCTGTTGAAAACAGTAATTTACGTTCACATGTTTGTTATTCTCATACAAATTGTAATCAGCTGGATCAACCCCGGCGCCTATAACCCAATAACGGTAATCATGTACCAACTAAGCGAACCGGTATTGAAACCGGCACGTCGTTTAATTCCACCCGCAGGTGGTTTTGATTGGTCGCCACTTGTTGTTCTCATTATCATGAACCTGATGATCATCTTGATGGTTTCGCCGCTGATGGATCTGGGTAGAAGGCTGTCTATTTAACAGCGTGGCATTTTATGAATGGCAAGGGAATGAGCTGCTACTTAAAATCCATGTGCAGACCCGTGCAAAAGAAGATTCTGTTGTCGGCTTACATGGCGAGAGATTGAAACTGAGAGTTAATGCTCCACCAATAGACAATAAAGCAAACCAGCACATTATCAATTTTCTGGCTAATGAATTTAGCGTCAAGCAATCAGATATAAAATTAATTAGCGGACAAAAACATCGCGACAAACAATTAATAATAAAACACGCTGAACATTTGCCAGGCTGGTTTAATGTCTTATCGGATAGTGTTTCTGATTAAATGTCAGAAATCGAACAGAAGCAGATAACCTTATTTACAATATATTTCCTTGATGGAAAAATTTAAAACAAACTCAAACCTGAACAAACAATCAACGCAAAAAAGTTTGATATGCCGGGTTATCAGATTCATCCCAGTAAGGTATTCCTAATTTATCGACAAACTGTTGAAAATCATTTCGTTCATTTTCTTTAACCTGAAATCCCATCAACACGCGACCATAAGCCGCGCCGTGATTTCGATAATGAAATAAACTGATATTCCAACGTTCACCCATTTCAGTCAGAAAATGCAGCAGGGCGCCGGAACGTTCAGGAAATTCAAATCGATAGATGAATTCATTCTCTGCATGCGGTGCGTGACCCCCAACCATGTGTCGGATATGCATTTTGGCAACGACATCGTTACTTAGGTCAATTACGTTATAACCTTTCTCTTTAAGGTGATTTAACAGTTTATTTTTTTCTTCAACACCCTGTTTAAGTTGCACGCCGGCAAACACATATGCATCGTTATTATCAGCATAGCGATAATTAAATTCTGTGATTAATCTTGGACCAAGATCATGACACAGATGTCTAAAGCTACCCGGCCGCTCAGGGATCATGATTGAGAGCAATGCTTCCTTATTTTCACCCAGAGCAGTCAGCTCAGCAATATGACGCAGGCGATCAAAATTAACGTTGGCGCCACTAAAGATGGCAACCAATTCTTTACCACTGATTTTCTCTCTCGCGACATATTGTTTTAAACCCGCAAGTGCCAAGGCACCTGCCGGTTCTGGAATTGATCGTGTGTCTTCAAAAATATCTTTAACAGCAGCACAAATTTCATCGATGCTAACCAATAAAATTTCATCCACCAGATCCTTTGTGATTCTGAAATTCTCTTCCCCGGCTTGTTTAACTGCAGCACCATCAGCAAAAATACCAATTTTATCCAGCACAACGCGTTCACCCGCAGCAATTGCATGATGCATACACGGTGCTTCATCAGGTTCAACACCGATGATCTTTATGCCTGGATAGTTTGCCTGAGTATAAGCCGCTATGCCGGCGATTAAACCACCGCCACCGACTGGCACAAAAATAATATCCGGGATACCCGGGTACTGCTCTATCAGTTCAACGCCTACCGTAGCCTGACCAGCGATAATTAATGGATGATCATATGGCGGGATATAACACATGCCCGTTTGATTGGACATTTTGATCGCATATTCTTTTGCATCATCATAAGTATTGCCATGCAGGATGACTTCGGCGCCCATCCGTTTAACTGAATTGACTTTAATATCCGGCGTTGTCTTCGGCATAACGATGATTGCCTTGATGCCCAGGCCTTGTGTCGCCATTGCCACGCCCTGGGCATGATTCCCCGCGGAAGCTGTGAGAACACCACGATTACGTTCTTCATCGGACAATGACGCTATCATGTTGTAAGCGCCGCGCAACTTATAAGAAAAAACCGGTTGCTGATCCTCCCGCTTTAACCAGATATTATTATTGAGCCGCGATGATAATAATGGCGCGTGATCCAGATCGGTACGTTTAGCCATGGCATAGATACGTCGACTGGCTTCTTCAATTAGATTATTGTATTCATCAAACATAGTCATAAGATAACATTTACTTGACCACAAACATATTTTTCGACGGAGCTTAGTATGTCTCAAGACGAGAAGAAAAAAGAAGTCGCCAAAGCCGCTATTTCTTATATTGAAGACGATACCATAGTCGGCGTAGGCACGGGCAGCACCGTTAACTTTTTTATTGAAGAACTTGCAGATATTAAAAATCGAATTAAAGGCGCTGTTTCCAGCTCTGACGCGAGTGAAAAATTACTTAAACAACATAATATCCCGGTACTTTCTCTAAATGACGTCGTAGCGATTCCGGTCTATGTTGATGGGGCCGATGAAGCGACAAAACACCGACATCTAATTAAGGGTGGCGGAGGTGCATTGACCAGAGAAAAGATCGTTGCTGCAGCCAGCGTACAATTCGTCTGTATTATTGATGACAGCAAAATGGTGCAAATGCTCGGCGCATTTCCGTTGCCAATTGAGGTGATCCCAATGGCACAAAGTTATGTTGCCAGAGAAATAGTAAAGTTGGGTGGCAAGCCGGAATTACGTGCGGGCTTTACAACTGATAATGGCAATATCATTCTTGATGTACACAATCTAAAAATTGATAATCCTGTTAAACTGGAACAAGACATCAATCAGATTGTGGGTGTCGTTACCAACGGCCTATTTGCACAGAGGCCAGCAGATATATTGCTCATCGCAAGCGAAAATGGTGTTACTAAACAATAAATAACGGAATTTTGTCTCTATATTAATACATAATGTTGGCTTAATTTTTCTGTTTTGACTTAGAATAGGTGAGTATAATAAAAATCAAATATTCAGATCTTTTTAGGGGTAAATCGTAGATGCTTTTTTATATTGTCTATATCTTGTCGGTAGTTGTGCTTATTTTGCACTTTACCGGTTTTCTTGCTCGCAGAAACCTGGACTGGGTCGTGCTTGTTGCCGCTGTTGCTATCTTTGCCGTCAATATCCTTGATTTTCTTAAGGTAATCTAACGCTAACGAGCTGATGATTACCCAATCATAAATGATTGGTCTGTTACAACGCGTTACCCATGCCTCCGTCACCATTAACGGTGACGTTGTCGCTACAATTAATAAGGGTCTTCTGGTTCTGGTGGGCATTGAGAAAAATGATTCCGACCAAAATGCAGTGCGTTTACTTGAAAAATTAATTGCTTATCGTGTTTTTGCTGATGATCAGGACAAAATGAACCTGAGTCTAAAAGATATCAACGGCGAATTGTTGCTCGTACCGCAATTTACACTAGTAGCAGATACTCAAAAAGGGTTGCGCCCGAGTTTCTCAAACCCAGCACCTCCTGAACACAGCAGAAAGATATTCAAATTTTTAATCCAGCATGCCCGCGAACAGTATTCGAATGTTCAGACGGGCATCTTTGGTGCTGATATGCAGGTTAATTTGACTAATGACGGACCTGTGACTTTCTGGTTACAGACTTGATTTCTTAATAAATATTCACCTACCAATATATTTCACTCAATCTTTTAGCCAGTCCTGTGGTTTAAGAAAAACATCATAAAGCTCTGCTTCAGGAGTTCCTGGTCTAGGCTGCCAGTTATATTCCCAACGCACAAGTGGTGGTAAAGACATCAAAATAGATTCCGTTCGGCCGCCGGATTGTAAGCCAAATAAGGTGCCTCGATCATGAATCAAATTAAATTCGACATAACGTCCACGTCGATACAGTTGAAATTCTCTCTCTCGTTCCGAGTAGCTTATTTCCGTACGCTTTATAACTATAGGAAGATAGGCCTTTAAAAAATGGTCCCCGACACTTTGCATGAAGGCAAAACAGGAGTCATAGCCCCATTCATTTAAGTCGTCATAAAACAGCCCCCCAATACCGCGTGGTTCTTCACGATGCTTGAGATAAAAATACTCATCACACCATTTCTTATATTTTTCATAGGTATCATCGCCACCAAAACCGGCACATGCGGCTTTGGCCTTTTCGTGCCAGTATCGAGCATCCTCTTCAAAACCGTAATAGGGCGTCAGATCGAAACCACCACCAAACCACCAGACAGGATCAGATCCTTCCTTTTCAGCCATAAAAAATCGAATATTCATGTGGGTTGTCGGCACATAGGGATTTAAAGGATGAATGACCAGAGAATTTCCAAGTGCCTGAAATGATCGACCAGCTAATTCTGGTCTATGCGCCGTTGCTGAGGGAGGCAGGCTATCACCATGAACATGTGAAAAATTGATGCCGGCTTGCTCAAAGACCTTGCCGTTACGCATGACACGACTTCGTCCACCACCGCCAGCGCCCTCACGCTCCCATTCGTCTTCTTTCAATTCCAAACCGCCATCCAGTTGTATCAATGCATTACAAATCCGTTCCTGTAAGCTCAATAAATACTGTTTAATGCCATCTATCTCGATCATTTTTGTATCCGTTTGTTGGTAATCACGTCGCTAAAGGTTATCCTATCACGCTAATTTTTTCAGGTGGTAAATCTAATGGGCAATCGTAGCTCGACAGTTAAACGCGACACAAAAGAAACTCAGATTGAGGTTTCACTAAAGCTTGATGGCGAAGGTAAATCTGATCTTCAAATTGGTGTTCCATTTCTGGAACACATGATAGAGCAGATTGCACGTCATGGTCTATTCGATATTAGTATCAAAGCCAATGGCGATCTGGATATTGATGCTCACCACACAGTTGAAGATGTGGGTATCACTCTAGGACAGGCATTTACCAAAGCTCTTGCGGATAAAAAAGGAATTCGTCGCTACGCTCATGCCTATGTGCCTCTCGATGAAGCACTGTCTCGCGTAGTCATTGATTGCTCCGGTCGACCTGGTCTTGAGTATAATGTTAATTATCCACGCGCGCGCGTCGGTGATTTTGATGTCGATTTAATCTTTGAATTCTTTCAGGGCTTCATTAATCACGCGATGATGACATTGCATATCGATAATCTACGAGGCCGTAATTCACACCATATCGCAGAGACTATTTTCAAGGCTTTTGGCAGGGCATTACGTATAGCCGTAGAACAGGATCCACGTATGGAAGGGATACTCCCATCTACCAAAGGTGCTTTGTAGCCTCATCGAGTTAATTCATGTCTAAGATCGTTGTTCTTGATTACGGCAGCAGTAATTTACGTTCTGTTGCCAAGGCGCTTGAAGCAGTTGCTGACAGTCATCAGTCTATTATGATTAGTAATAAGACCGAAGAAATACTGGGAGCGGATAAAGTTGTCTTTCCTGGTCAAGGTGCAATAGGCCAATGCATGACTCACCTTAAAGAACAGAATCTTGATGAGGTCATACGCGAATGTATTTTAAACAAACCCTTTCTTGGTATCTGTCTCGGTCTACAATCGCTTATGGATCACAGTGATGAGGATGGTGGTGTAAAAGGCCTTGGAATATTGCCTGGTAATGTTATTCGTTTTACTGATCATCAAGTCGATGAAAATGGTGACACTTATAAGATTCCTTCCATGGGCTGGAATCAGGTCGCTCAGGAGAAATCACATCCACTCTGGGCAGACATTGAAGATGGTAGCCGCTTCTATTTTGTACACAGTTACTATGTAAAGCCGGAACTCGATTCAGATATTGCCGGATCTACTGACTATATTCATCGCTATACCTCTGCGGCTGCGAGAGACAATTTGTTTGCAACTCAATTTCATCCTGAAAAAAGTCAGCACGCGGGCTTACAATTATTAAAAAACTTTCTTAACTGGCAGGTTTAGCCTTTCGTTTAGGACCCGATTTTTTATCTGGTCTTGCACGTTTCTTACTATTCGAACCTGATTTTTTCTCTTTCTTTTTATGTGATGTTGCAGAGTGTTCTGACTTATCACTCAAACGAGAGATATTTAATTGCCGCCCGGAAACCCAGACTTTTTTCATTGCCTTAAACAAATCATGCGGCATACCAATAGGTAGATCGACTGTTGAATAATTCTCATGAATTGTTACGTTTTTGATGTACTGACTATCAACACCGGCTTCATTTGCAATAGCGCCGACAATATTATTTGTCTTTACTTCATGCTCTTCACCAACCTCGATTCGAAAACGTTCCATATCCCGATCAGGCGTGGATTGCCGTGGTGTTCTTTTTTTATCTGCATCTCCTGGTTTATCTCTGTTGCTTTCTCTCTGGCCTTCTTTTCGCGGTCTATCTTTTTGGCGACCGCTACGTGGCTTATCTCGCTGTCCATCGTTACGTGATCGTTCTTGCTGAAGTTCCGGTTGTGGCTTCATAAGAAATGGCTGTTCGCCTTGTGCTATTTTTGCCAGAGCAGTTGCAATCTCCATTGCTGAACGACCTGATTCAAGTTGGTATTCTTCTATGATCGAATGAAACAGCTCAATATGGCCAGTTTCTAATGTATCAGTGATGCGCTGTTTGAAACGTTGGATGCGTTCCTGATTAATTGAATCAGCCGTCGGCATGTGCATACGCTCGATCTTCTTACCAGTCACTCTTTCTATCATGCTCAACAATCGCTGTTCACGACTTGTTACAAACAAAATAGCTTCACCTTCACGACCGGCTCGTCCCGTTCTACCGATCCTGTGTGTATAAGCTTCTGGATCACTGGGAATATCGTAATTAATAACATGGCTAATACGATCAACATCAAGTCCACGTGCGGCAACATCTGTCGCGATGAGCATATCGATCTTGCCCGACTTTAATTTGCTTATCGTTTGCTCACGCAATTTTTGCGTAATATCACCATTCAAAGCGGTACAGGCATATCCCCGTGCGGAAAGTTTTTCTGTTAACTCCATGGTTTCGATCTTGGTACGCACAAAAATAAGAATCGCATTAAAGGTCATGCTTTCAAGAATGGAGGTTAAGGCATCAAGTTTCTGTCGGCCATTCACCATCAAGTAGCGTTGGCGTATCGTATCTGCCGTAATACTTTTCGTCTTGATTGTAATTTGTTCAGGATTGTTTAAATATTTTTTAGAAATTTTGCGAATCTCTGCCGGCATAGTCGCGGAGAATAAAGCAATCTGACGTTTTGCTGGTAACTGCTCAAGCACCCATTCAACATCATCGATAAAACCCATTCGTAACATTTCGTCGGCTTCATCCAAAACCAGACAGGTTAATTTGTCCAGTTTCAGGGTACCGCGACGCATATGATCCATAACCCGTCCCGGGGTACCGACAACCACGTGAACACCACGCTTTAATTGTCGTAACTGTACGCCATATTCCTGCCCCCCATAAATAGGCAAGACATGGAAACCATTAAGGAAGGAAGCGTATGTTTGAAATGCTTCTGCAACCTGAATAGCCAACTCACGTGTTGGTGCCAGAACCAAAACCTGAGGTGTCGTCAACTTGAGATCAATTTTAGATAGCAGCGGCAGCGCAAAAGCAGCCGTTTTTCCAGTACCCGTTTGAGCCTGTCCAATCACATCACGGCCATTCAATACATGAGGAATAATCTCAGCTTGAATAGGAGAAGGCGTTTCATAACCGACTTTATTGAGCGCTTTCATAATGGGATCGGGAAGTGATAAATCGTTGAAACTCAGATTGGGGACGTCAGTAGTGCTCATGATGGGGTTACCTTTAGGTGTGGCAGTATTTGCAGCTCATTAGCCAATTTTAGCGAATTTTGGCAACAAGCGGGCGGGCAGTATACGGTCTTACCGTCTTGATACAAGCCAAATATTGCCAGCAAACAGAAATATCTAATTTATTAAAGAAACCTTAAATGGTCTCGTTTAATATAAAATCAGTCTAAGTATAGAAAACCGTATATATGCTCAAATTCATCTACACCATTAGTTCTATTTTATGCGCTTGAAAACCATCCCTTTGTTTTCTTACAAAATGCGACTAATGCGAGCATTAATGGAACTTCAATTAAAACCCCAACGACAGTAGCGAGTGCCGCACCTGACGATAAGCCAAACAACATCACTGCCGTTGCGATAGCGACTTCAAAATGATTAGACGCACCGATCATTGCAGTCGGAGCAGCATTTTCATAAGTAAAACCCATAAAATGAGCGGCACTGTAGGTAATGGCAAAAATGAAAACAGTTTGAATAAATAAGGGAATAGCTATCCAGAGAATCGTTAACGGATTATCAAGAATGACATCGCCTTTGAAAGAGAAAAGCAATATGAGTGTTATTAATAACGCTGTAATTGTTACAGGCGTCAGCAAATGTAAAAATTTTTCTTCAAACCAGACATGGCCCTTGTTCGAGATAATCCATTTCCTTGTCAGATAACCAGCGACCAGGGGAAGAGCAACATAAATACCAATCGACAAAAGCAAGGCCTGCCAGGGTACAGGTAATTGCCCGACACCAAGTAAAAAACCGCCAATAACACCAAACAAAAACAACATGATCAATGAGTTGACCGCCACCATCACCAGAGTATGACCATCATTACCTCTGGCTAAATATCCCCAGACCAGAACCATAGCGGTACAGGGCGCAATTCCCAGTAAGATACATCCAGCCAGATAACTACGCCATAACGGCACGGCTAATAATTTGACACCATCTTGAATCACCACTACACCGGAACCATATTCAGCGCCAACCGGCAAGTCTAATCCAAACGGTAACTTCACGTAGTCCAGGGCATCATCACCTATCAATCCTTTGAACAGTATTCCCAGAAAGAGATAGGCAATAAGGTACATCGTGAATGGCTTAATCGCCCAATTAACAACGAGTGTTAAACCAACCGGCTTAATACTCTTGCCCGCTTTCACAACTGCAGCAAAATCTATTTTAACCATAATCGGGTACATCATGAAAAACAGACAAACTGCTATCGGAATGGAAATAACAGGTGCGCCATTTATATCAATACTCATAGCATCAAGTGTTTTAGCAAACGCTGGTGCAAACTGTCCTAGTAGAATTCCAAAGACAATACATAATCCAACCCAAAGGGTTAGATAACGCTCAAACGTACCCATATCATGTTTTGTTACAGTCATGCTATTAGTCTTTAATGAAGTTATATAACTTACGCACAGATCCGGTTCTCAGGCCGATTCTTCATGCTTTTTAATTTTTTAATATCACGTTTGTATTGTTTTTCATCCAGGCTGCCCTTAAGGGTTGCTTGTAACAGCTCATTTGCCCAAGCTGGTAACTTTGAATTAATGTGGTAGTAGATCCATTGTCCTGCACGTTTATCAATGACAACCTGCATATCTCTTAACGCGGCAAGATGACGCGATATTTTTGGCTGAATTAAATCAAGTGCATAGGTTAATTCACAGACACAAAGCTCACCCTCCTGCATTAACAACATCAGGCTACGCAAGCGTGTTTGATCGGACAATAGTTTTAATAATATTTCTGGTGTCATAATTCTGTAATAATATACGTCTATACATATATATGCTTATCCGTATATATTGTGCGCTATTAATTTGATGGGGTAAAGACATGACCGAAAAGAAATTAAACGTGCTTTTTTTATGCACGGGTAATTCTGCACGTAGCATTCTTGCGGAAGCCATACTACAACGCTGGGGTCTGGGTCGATTTCAGTCTTACAGTGCAGGGAGCATACCTAAAGGAAGAGTACATCCGCTTGCGATAGAACTACTGGAATCCAAAAATTACAAGACTGATTCGTTTAGAAGCAAAAGTTGGGATGAATTTGCAAAAGATGATGCGCCAAAACTGGATTTTGTCTTTACCGTATGTGACCGAGCTGCAAATGAAGTCTGTCCTATCTGGCCCGGACAACCAATATCGGCACATTGGGGTATTGAAGATCCAGATAATCCTGAATTGAATAATGATGAACAACGCAGGTTATTCGAAAAAGCCTATTGGGAGCTGGATCATCGTCTGAAAATATTTACCAGTTTGCCATTGGATAAACTCGACAATCTATCCTTGCAAAAGAAGCTGGATGAAATTGGCAACGCTTATCCAGAACAAAATTAATACTATTTTTCTCTTTGCACTGCGCGATACCCAATATCCTTTCTATAAAACATACCGTCATAATTTATATGGTCTAGTACTTCGTACGCTGCTTGTTGCGCCTGCGTAACAGTTATTCCTAGACCGGTAACACAGAGCACACGGCCTCCGGCAGTAATTATATCGTCTTTATTATTAGTAGTACCGGCATGAAAGACTTTTACGCTTTTATTATCCGCTTTATCTAAACCGGTAATGACATCGCCCTTACTTGCACTCTCAGGATAACCTGCTGATGCAGTAACAACACCCAACGCGGCACGTTCGTCCCATTCCGCATTACATTCGTTCAAACTACCTTTTGTCGCTGCAAGACAAAGTTCTACCAAATCGCTTTTTAGTCGCATCATGATCGGTTGAGTTTCCGGATCACCAAAGCGACAATTAAACTCTAATGTTTTTGGCATCCCGTCTTTAGTGATCATGATTCCCGCATATAGAAAACCGGTATAGGTTCTGCCTTCGCTTTCCATCCCTTCTACTGTTGGAATAATGACTTCATGCATTATTCGATCATGCATGGCTGCATCGACAACCGGTGCGGGGGAATAGGCACCCATACCACCGGTGTTGGGCCCAGTATCACCCTCGTCACGTGCTTTATGATCTTGAGAGCTGGCCAGTGGCAGTATATTTTTGCCATCTACCATCACAATAAAGCTTGCTTCTTCGCCTTCAAGAAATTCTTCTACAACAACACGATGACCGGCTTCACCAAATTTATTTCCTGACAACATATCGTTTATGCTGCTTATCGCTTCTTCTTCAGTCATCGCGATTACAACACCTTTACCGGCAGCCAAACCATCTGCTTTGATTACAATTGGAATTGATTTTGATTTTACATATGCAATTGCGGGCTCGACTTCTGTAAAAACATCATAGTCAGCCGTAGGTATTTTATATTTCTTTAAAAAATCTTTCGTGAATGACTTGGAGCCTTCAAGGATTGCCGCAGCTTTTGATGGACCAAAGCAAGGCAGACCCGCTTGTTGAAAAACATCAACAATACCTGCGACTAAAGGGACCTCTGGACCAATAATTGTCAATCCTATTTTTTGAGTCTCGGCAAATGTTTTTAATGCTTCAATATCTTCAGTACTGATTGCAATATTTTCTACTTTGTTCTCTGTTGCTGTACCTGCATTACCCGGAGCCACATAAACAATGTCCACTTGATCAGATTGCGCTGCCTTCCATGCCAAGGCATGTTCACGACCACCACCGCCAACGATTAATACTTTCATTTTAATGTAAGAAATGACGCATGCCGGTAAACACCATTGCGATGTTATGTTCATCCGCCGCAGCAATGACTTCTTCATCACGCATTGAACCACCGGGTTGAATAACAGCACTTACGCCTACATCAGCTGCTGAGTCCAGACCATCACGGAATGGGAAAAAGGCATCTGAAGCCATCACTGAACCAACTACTTCCAGTTTTTCGTCGGCAGCTTTTATTGCAGCAATACGGGCACTGTAAACACGGCTCATCTGACCCGCGCCAATACCAATAGTTTGTTTATCTTTCGCATAAATAATTGCGTTCGATTTAACATACTTAACCACATGCCAGGCAAAGATGAGATCATCCAGTTCCTGTTCTGTCGGAACCCGTTTTGTCACTATCTTCAGGTCGTCTTTTGTTATGACGCCCCGATCGTTGTCTTGCACTAACAAACCACCACTAACGCGCTTCATGTTTAATTGTTGCATGGCCTGTTGACGATTACCCGCTTCCAGTAATCGAACACCCGCCTTGCTAGCAATAATCTCAATACATTCCGGCGCAATGGACGGCGCAATAATCACTTCCACAAACTGTCGATCGATAATGGCTTTAGCTGTTTCTATATCAAGCGTTTTATTAAACGCGATAATACCGCCGAAGGCTGATGTAGGATCCGTGGCATAAGCACGTTCATAGGCTTCAAGCACAGTGCTACCAACAGCAACACCACAGGGGTTGGCATGTTTTACAATGACACAGGCTGTTTCTTTAAAGGACAAAACACATTCCAGTGCTGCATCCGTATCAGCAATATTATTGTAAGAAAGTTCTTTCCCCTGAATTTGCCTTGAGCTGGCCAGAGTTCCCGCAGGTGGATTAGGTTCTGTATAAAAGGCCGCAGACTGATGGGGGTTTTCACCATATCGTAATTCCTGACGTTTTTTGAATTGCATGGAATAGGTGAGGGGAAAATCTAACGGCTTTTTCGTTTCATCAAGTGCGCCAAGATAATTTGAAACATTCGCATCATAATTAGCAGTGTGCGCAAATACTTTTTGCGCCAGACGAAAACGGGTTGCATCACTGATACTGGTATTATTTTCTTTCAATTCTTTTAAAACAATATCGTAATCTGCGGTATCCACCACAACAGCAACAGAAGCATGATTCTTCGCTGCAGATCGCAACATAGCCGGACCGCCGATATCGATATTTTCTATTGCATCTGCCAGCGTGCAATCTGGCTTACTAACCGTTTGTTCAAACGGATATAAATTAACAATTACGAGAGCAATGGCATCAATCCCATGTTCCTGCATGACCTTATCATCCGTTCCCCGCCGACCCAAAAGTCCACCGTGAATCTTTGGGTGCAGGGTTTTAACGCGGCCATCCATCATTTCCGGAAAGCCGGTATAATCAGAAACCTCCACAACATCAATATTATTTTCAGCTAATAATTTTGCCGTACCGCCGGTAGAGAGAATGCCGATACCAAGACCGTTCAATTCTTTACATAGATCAACAATACCCGTTTTATCAGACACGCTAACAAGCGCACGTTTTACTGTTGGCATAACATTTTAATTCCTATTGGTCGCATTCATTCGAATGAATGAAAGATGTTCTATTAAAATCTGATTAATCCAGCTCGTATTTTTTCAATCGATTTCGCAAAGTCACGCGATTTAGACCGAGTAATTTTGCAGCATGTGTAATATTCCCTTGTGTATATTTCATAACGACTTCGAAGAACGGTTTTTCAACTTCTTCCAGAAATAACGAATGCAAATTACTTGCTTCATGCCCATCCAGGTCATCAAAGTAAGCTTCCATGGCTCGCTGAACATTATCCGCCAGACATTTCTCCGGTGCTTCACCACGATCAGCTGCTGTTTGTTTTTTAATTTTTGTTTTAATCATGCAGCTAATGTCTGTTGTTCTTCAAAGAAACTTTGCAAAACGGATAATTGTTCATTAGCGGAATCAATTCGATTTATGATGGTGCGAAATGCCTGAGCATTTTTTCGCTGTTTACAGTACCAGCCTATGTGTTTACGCGCGATACGAACACCCTGAATTTCACCATAATATTGATGTAAGTGCGCTACATGCTCAAGCAGTGTGTTACAAACTTCAGTTGCATCTGGCGGGTCAAGTTTTTCACCCGTTGACAGATAGTGATCAATCTCTCTAAAAATCCAGGGATTACCCTGTGCGGCTCTACCTATCATGATAGCGTCAACATGATATGTTTTTAGAATCTCTGCGGCAGCCTCGGGTGATGTTATATCGCCATTAGCGATCACCGGGATTGCAACGCGGGATTTTATTTCGCCAGCAGTCTCATGTTCTGCCACACCATTGAAAGCACAAGCACGGGTTCTACCATGCACAGTAAGTGCTTGTATACCGGATGATTCTGCAATTTTAGCAATATTGATAGCATTTCGGTTGGCCTTATCCCAGCCTGTTCTTATTTTTAATGTAACCGGCACCTTAACCGCCCTAACCACTGATTCAAGAATATCTGTGACTAACGATTCGTCCCTCAACAGAGCCGAACCCGCCATTACATTACAGACTTTTTTGACCGGGCAACCCATATTGATATCAATTATCTCGGCACCCTGCTCAACATTAAAAATCGCAGCTTCAGCCATTTGCAAGGGGTCTGCGCCTGCTATTTGAACCGCCCTTGGCTCAGGTTCATCTTTATTAATCAATCGTAGTTGGGTTTTTCGTGTGTGGAACAAACCGGGGTTTGACGTGATCATCTCCGAAACGACCAGACCTGCACCCAACTGACGGCACAGCAACCGAAAAGGTTGGTCTGTGACACCGGCCATTGGCGCAAGCACCAGATTATTTTTAAGTCTATGGGACCCTATAAACATGAAACCACTACGCTTTAAACGAAAAGAATGGACTACGAATTTTTATTATGGCTTATGATAACGATTAATTTTTATATGTGAAAGCGGCTTATTTTTGCTGAATAAAATCAGTGGCTTTAAAGGAAACGAAATTCAAAACTGACAGCGCCGGCCGTTGGTCCACTAACTTGAAGGACAAAATGAACCGGAATATTGACCGGCATACCTTCATCCAGGTCAATACTAGCATCAAGATAATCCCCGGGAGCAAAGTCACGATATCCCAATAATGCGCCCGAAGTATCAAACAGAGTTAGCTGTACGCGAGGATAAGGTTGACGCACCGCCAGTTGATTATTCATTGTGGCATTAACAAGTAAGGTATCTTCATAATCGGGGTGCAAACGGACATCACGATTAACCAACTTAATAGCTCGTGCATCTCGCTGACGAATAACTCTGCAATCCAGTTTATTGCATACCTGTTTAGCGTAAGGCATTAATTCCGGATATTTCAATAACACCTGATCTCTGTTAAACCAAAGCAACTGTGATAATAAGACTAACAATCCAAGGGTACAGGTGCTTGTCCAAAAAAATGTTGATACCCAACTACTTTTTTTCGAAGGTTCTTCCAGGAGTTCATCGGCATCGGGAAAATCAAGATGCCTTTCGCTAGCGTAACTTTCCACTGATTCAGGTGTATTATTGTCAATGTCTTTATCAGGGATCTCAACACCAATTTCATTTATTGCCGTGCTTAATTCCTGTTCTTTATTGCTCTCATCGGAGCTGATTATTAAGTCTTCAACCTGGCCTGTTATTTTTCCTTGTGCAAAATCACCACTAATTCGCTGAAAATCAAACGCCGTCTCATATTCACTATATGAATCTTCAGTTGTGTTGGATGAACCATTATTAGCCTCGCCCAGATCGAATCCTTCTGTCTCGGAAACCTCAAACTCAGGCTCCGGTTCATAGACATGATCATTATTACTTTCGTCAATTGTGTTTAATAAACCATTATCTGCAACGAGAATTGCATCCTCATTAGCTTCTGAAAGATCAAACTCGGGTTCGACAAGCATGTCTTGTTCAGAACCCGAGCTTGTTTGTGCGCTCGTTGAATTTTCTTGATGGGTTACGGGCTTATCACGCAAATACTCAAGCGCATTGAACTGGGTATTACAAAAACCGCAACGGACCTGCCCCGATGCAGCGGCAATATGTTCTGCATATAATTGAAACTGTTTTTTACACTGAGGACAAATTGTAAACATTAGATTTTCGTACCATGCAAACGAGCCCACTCTGAATCGAAAACCGGTGGATCTATATTAAAATAGCCTGAGTATACCGACAAACATTCTTCTGCCTGCACATGCAACAATCCCGATAAAATGATGTCACCGCGGGGACGAGTTAAATCTGAAAATTTAGCTGCTAACTCCTTCAGAGGATTCATCAAAATATTAGCCAACAAAATATCTGCAACTGGCAATGAACACTCATCAACATGAGCAACTTCAATTTTTTTAGCTAATTCATTTCTACCGATATTATCCCTCGCCGCCTGTATTGCCTGTGGATCAATATCAACCGCATAAACCTGTTTAGCCCCCAATAACGCAGCGACCATGGCAAGAATACCCGAACCGCAGCCATAATCGATGACAACCTTATTTGTCAGATCATTTTCAGTAAGCCATTCAACACATAATGAGGTCGTCGGATGAGAGCCCGTGCCAAATGCAAGGCCAGGATCAAGAATTATAGTAGGAATATTATTATCGGTTTGTTCACACCAACTAGGACAAATACAGACACGGTTAGAAAAAAATAAAGGTTGATGTTCAGCCTTGAATTCACTTACCCAATCTTTATCTTTCAAAGACTCGATTTTGTGATGATAGATGTTTTCTGCGCCAATACGATCGCGTACACAAACCAGCATAATATCAAGATCTGTATCAGGGTGAAGGAGAGCGACTACACGTGTCTTTTGCCAGAATGTTTTACTCTCTGAAACATCCTGAACAGCAACATCAAACAAGGGCTCACTACTCGAAGCTGTTAATGAAACGGAAACTGCGCCTAACTGTTCAAGTAATTCCGAGAGCTCTTCAGCTTTGGCTTGATTTGTTTCAAGTTCAAGTTGAAGCCAGCTCATCATTTAAGACCGAGTTTCTTCTCCAAATAATGAATATCCGTTCCGCCTTTCATAAAAGCGGTATCCTTGGCAAGCCGCTGATGTAATGGAATATTGGTTTTTATCCCATCGATAACGATTTCTGACAACGCCATTGATAATCTCGCTATTGCCAGTTCTCTTGTCTCTGCATGAGCAATTAATTTTCCTATCATGGAATCATAGTGCGGAGGAACTTTATAGCCTTGATAAACATGGGTATCGACACGAATACCAAAACCACCTGGCGGATGATAATGCTCGATTGTTCCGGGTGATGGCATAAACGTTTCAGGATCTTCAGCATTAATCCGGCACTCAATCGCATGCCCTCTAATCTTAATATCCTCTTGTTTGTAATTTAATGGTTCTCCAGCAGCGATATGCAACTGTTCTTTAACGATATCAACGCCCGTGATCATTTCTGTCACCGGATGTTCAACCTGAACGCGCGTATTCATTTCAATAAAATAAAATTCACCATTTTCATACAGAAATTCAAATGTGCCAGCACCACGGTAAGCAATTTTTTTACATGCTTCAACACAGCGTTCACCAATCTTCTTTCGCGTTACTTCATCCAGCCCCGGGGCCGGGGCTTCTTCGATCACTTTTTGATGACGCCGTTGCATGGAGCAATCACGTTCACCCAGATAGATTACATTTCCATGCTCGTCTGCCAGAATTTGTATTTCAATATGCCGAGGGTGTTCAAGAAACTTCTCCATGTAAACCATATCATTACCGAAAGCAGAACCAGCTTCTGATCGCGTTAATGTGATTGACTTGAGCAAACTGGCTTCGCTATGTACAACTCGCATACCACGACCACCACCACCACCCGCAGCTTTAATAATTACGGGATAGCCAATTTCTTTTGCTGTCTTTTTTAACTTAGCCGCATCATCACCTAATGGTCCGTCGGAGCCTGGTACACAAGGAATGCCTGCTTCTTTCATGGCCTTGATTGCCGAGACCTTGTCACCCATCAAGCGTATCGTCTCTGCCCTGGGCCCTATAAAGATGAACCCACTCTGTTCCACACGCTCTGCAAAATCGGCATTTTCCGAAAGGAAACCATAACCGGGGTGTATCGCGACAGCATCAGTCACTTCTGCGGCACTGATTACTGCGGGAATATTTAGATAACTATCTATTGAAGCAGCAGGACCAATACAAACGGACTCATCGGAAAGAAAAACATGTTTCTGATTACGGTCAGCCTCTGAATAAGCAGCAACGGTTTTAATACCCAGCTCTCTACAGGCGCGAAGTATACGAAGCGCAATTTCGCCTCGATTTGCAATTACAACTTTGTCTAACATGATGAATAAAGTGCTCTATAAATTCACACGAAAAAACGACTATTTGATCGTGTGTTTATAATTAAGATGGATCAATGATAAATAAAGGCTGACCATATTCAACAGCCTCACCATTTTCGACTAGTGCCCTGATTAATTTACCACTCACATCAGATTCAATTTGATTCATGATCTTCATCGCTTCAATAATACAGAGTACTTCACCCGTTTTTATACTGCTGCCGCGACTTACAAATTCAGGTTCTTCAGGCGAGGGGGAAGAATAATAAATACCTACCATTGGTGAGGTGACAACATGACCTTCATCAGCGAAATCAGCTTTAGGCGTACTCTCTTCAGAGGCTGGATGCATTTTTACTGCTTCACCCGCCTGAGTAGATTGTGGCACCTGGATCATTGTTTGGGGCGCGGCAAGGGTAGAGCCACGACTAATACGCACAGACTCCTCACCCTCATGAATTTCAATTTCAGCTATACCGGATTCTTCCAGCAGCTCTATTAATTTTTTTACTTTTCTAATATCCATACTATTTAATTATTGTAAGTGACGCTCTGCACCTGACAGAGCAAGTTCATAGCCATAAGCACCAAGACCGCTAATAACGGCAACGGCAATATCGGACAGATAGGAATGCTGTCTGAATTCTTCTCGTGAAAAAACATTTGATAAGTGTACTTCTATAAAAGGGATATCTGTTCCTAACATTGCATCACGTATCGCGATACTGGTATGTGTGAAAGCGCCAGGATTGATTAATATAAAATCGACACCTGATTTTTTTGCCGCATGAATCTGATCAATTAACTCATGCTCTGCATTACTCTGGAATGCTGATAGTTCATGTCCCTTACCGTCAGCCAAAGCGACTAACCGCGAGTCAATCTCAGCAAGAGTCGTAGTGCCATACACCTCAGGCTCACGTTCTCCCAAAAGGTTGAGATTCGGACCATGTAGTACCAGAAATTTCAAGAAATTCTCCCAGAAAACACTCTATTTTTGTATTTTAAGCGATTATCACCGCTTTTTTAGGGATGTTAACAGTATTTAAAAGAAAATACGAACTTGTTATTTACTGTTTTTGAACTTACAGGAGTGTTTGGATGACTGATTCCGCTTCAGATTTTGACAACGGACCACGTCGAGTAAAAGCAATTTGGCCGTTACGATCGATGATAACAGTGTATGGCAAGGCACCGATACTATTACCCATTTTTTTTGCCAGAGCAATCACGTCTTCCCCGCCGACCAATGACGGATAGTTAACATTATATTCTTCGATAAAATCACGGACTTCTTCTGCCTCTTGTAGTGCAACACCGATAAATTGTAAACCCCGAGCCTCATAAGCGTGTTGTAGTTGAATAAACTCCGGAATTTCTTCGAGACATGGCGGACACCAGGTTGCCCAAAAGTTAATCGCAATGACACTGCCTTTCCATTCCGACAAATGACGAATTTCACCTTCAACATCTGACAAACTAAATTCTTCTGCTTTAGTACCGACAACTTCTTTTGGAGGGAGTTTTTTTTCAGTCACGACCTTGGGTTGCTTGCCGGGTTTTAGTGTTTGCTGTAACTGGTAACCTCCAACAGCTGACACGGATGCGATAACACCTGCAATACAAACCAGTTGCCACTGCTTCATAAAGTCAGCGCCTGCATTAGATGCGCAACAAATGCATCTGCCTTCACAAACCCTACCAGGCGGTGAGATTTTATTTCTGTGCCATCGACATTAAAAAATAGTGTTGCTGGAGGGCCAAACAGATCAAATTGTTTTAAAAATGCCTTGTGATGCTCATCATTGTTGGTGACATCAACTTTAAGTAATGTAAATTGCGCTAATGTCTTTTGCACCAGTGGATCACTAAATGTATACACTTCCATTTCCTTACAAACGACACACCAGTCTGCATAAAAATCGAGCATGACCGGCATTCCTTCAAGTTGTGCTTGTTGCAACTCGACATCTAACTCATCAAGGTTAGACACGTATTTGAAAGGCAAAACTGCTGCTGATAGCTGTTTACCTTCTTTAGTAAACGGCCTTAATACAGTTCCACTGCCGTTAGCAGCAGCGACGATTAAAACAATGCCATAAACAAGCATAACCAGACCCAGACCTTTCCATAAACGCTGCCAATGAGTCGTTGCTACATCAATTCGATCCATGGCGCCGATGAAAATAGCTGTAGAAATAAATAATGCTGCCCAGAGTATCAATACAATAGCTTCGGGAAGAACACGTTCCAGAAACCATATTGCTACACCCAGCATGATAACGCCGAAAACCTTCTTAATGGCTTCCATCCATGCGCCGGCTCGTGGCAGTAGTTCTCCCGAGGTAGCGCCTATGATTAATAAAGGCACACCAAACCCTAAACCCATAGCAAACAAGGCAAGACCACCCAGAGCAGCATTACCAGTCTGACTAATATAGAGCAATGCACCAGCAAGTGGCGGAGCTACACAGGGGCCTACAATAATAGCTGATAAGACTCCCATAACAGCAGCACCTTTTAATGTGCCTTTACCTGCCCGTGTCTGACCCGCCGATAGTTTGCTTTGCCAGCTTGTGGGCAATTGCAATTCATAAAATCCAAACATGGATAAGGCAAGGAAGACAAACACACCACTAAATAAAGTTAATACCCAAATATTTTGTGAAGCCGCCTGTAAATTAAGACTAAACATGCCGGCAAAAACGCCAAGCACCGCGTAGGTTAACGCCATCGCCACAACATAACTTAATGAAAGAGCAATACCTCTTGTGCGTGTTATTCGAACGCCTTCACCAACAATAATGCCGGATAAAATCGGGATCATTGGAAAAACACAAGGCGTTAACGATAACAATAAACCGAAGACAAAAAATGAAAACATATTAATAAACAGATTTTTGTCTTTTAATTTTTGAGTAATCGAATCTTGCTCTGAAATCAGAGGAGCCCGGGTTGCAACACTAACGTTAGGTAATTGATCAAATGCTGTAGGCACTTTAACAAGTAACGTTTTCTTGATGGGTGGATAACAAACAGAATCTTCCTTGCAGCCCTGATAAGCTACATTCACATTAAATTCCGATAATGCCGCCTCGTTAAAAGCTAGTGTAGCCACAGCATTATTTCGGCCGTAATAGACTTCGACCTGACCAAAAGCAGGATCGGCTTTAACTTTACCGACTGGAAATTTAAAGTCGCCCAAAATCACATCAGGATTATCTGTCGTAACTTTAAATTTATTTTTATAAAGATAGTAACCCGGCTCAATTTGCCAATTAAAACTCAATTGCTTGTTTGAAAGAACTTCAGTATCAACCTGAAAGGCGATCTCCGGATCCAGGATTTCATTGTCTGATGATGATGCTTGAAATGAAAAAAGATCGCTTAATTTGCCGCCTGTTTCACCCGCATATACGGTAGATGAAAACAGGAGGACAACAAAAAATAGTGGCTTAAAAAATGATGTCATGATTTTCCGGTGTTTTTGCTGATCCAATTCAGATATTCGGCAGAACCTGCTTGAATAGGGACAGCTATAATTTCCGGAAGTTCGTTCGGGTGGAGTTTTTTGATTCGCTTTTCAAGAACATTATAGGACGCTAACGTCGTTTTAATAACAAGCATATGTTCATTTGCCTTATCCACTTTCCCAACCCATGAAAAAAACGACTGGACGCCAGGAATAATATTAACGCAAGCCGCCAGTTTTTCCGTAACCAAATCCTGAGCAATATTTTTTGCTGTTATAGAGCCAGGACAGTTTGTTATCACTAGTAAATATTCGGTTTTTTTACTCATAATTATTTTTCGGTAAGTCTAATAAAGTCAAGTTCTGATACTTTCGACTTGTATATTAGTATTCTGCCCCCACATCAATAATAATGCCACATCAGCTAATCAAATAAGCGTTGGAGCTTCACCATTTTGTTTAAAATATTATTTATTCTATTCCTGATAGTACCTCTGGTCGAAATCACAATCCTTATCGAAATAGGTAAAGTCGTAGGTGCTGCATATACAATAATGCTTGTGATAGGAACGGCCGTGCTTGGCGCTGCATTATTACGCCAGCAGGGATTATCCACACTCATGAAAGTGCAGACGAATATGGATCAGGGAAACCTGCCAGCAACAGAACTCATAGAAGGATTAATGTTGCTCGTTGCAGGTGCGCTACTACTAACCCCCGGTTTTTTTACCGATATTTTCGGCTTTCTTGTCTTGATCCCTGCCTTGCGTCACCATATCGCGCAAACATTTCTAATCAACTTCATTCAATCCCGGATTAATACTCAAAAAACGGATTCCGGCAATATTATTGAGGGAGAACATTGGGAGTCGGATTCAAAATAAATTAGATATAACAAGGCAGATAACTGAAGTTGTAAATATAATTATCAATTTGGTAAATAACGGCAAAATAATTCGAAATACTAAAACTTTTTAGCCTCTTTAATAACCTCATATGCCTTTCTTATTTCATGAGTTCGATCGGCGGCAACTTTCATCATTTCTTCAGGCAGTCCTTTTGCAACCAGTTTATCTGGATGATGTTGACTTAATAAACGGCGATAGGCTTTTTTGATTTCACTGCTGTTGGCAGATTCTTTTACGTCCAGTATAGCATAAGCCTGTTTCAAAGAAGGGGATCCATCTTTTCGTCCTGCACCCGATGAAGCGCTACCCATACCTCCGATCATTGCACAAAGATGATCGAACTCATGTTTGGAGATATTGAGTGACTGACAAATCTTTAATAAAACAACTTTTTCTGCCGGGTGCATAACACCATCGGCATAAGCTGCCATGATCTGTACCTCAATAAACATCCTTAACAGGTTTGGCCTGAAACCTATCTCTTGTTTAAATTGGTTAATGACATCGTTTAATGGAAAGCCATCCTTCTTCCCTTCGTTAAATAAACCGATGGCAGCTTTGCGTTGCGAAGCATCCATGTCCATTTGCTGCATAACCTGTTTGGCAAGGGCGATTTCTTCATTCGTCACCTGGCCATCGGCTTTACAGACGTGTCCCATCACCGAGAAGGTCGCAGTATAAAACATTGTCTGCGTGCGTTCTTGTCGACCAAAGCTGGTCTGATTTGCTGTTTGAGATAAACCTTTATCGAAATTGTGTCCCATAACAGCACCCAACAGGGCGCCGATAGGTCCACCGATCATCATGCCAAAGGCGCCACCCAGTATTTTTCCCCACCAATTCATTTGATAAATTTCACCAATCTGTAATAAAAGTAATATATGTTAACCTGAATCAGTACTATTCGTTATAATTCCGTTTTATTAATTACTAAACAATAATAAGTTATATTCACTCTATCTTAACGGTAATCAACATGGCTTCAAAAAATAATAAAAATAAATCCCCGCAAACATCCGTTCCTACAATGGCAGATCTGGCTGATAAACATATCTGCTATCAAGAGTCGGTACAATGTGTAGAGTCAGAGATTGATTTTGTTGATACAACCTTTACCAAACTACGCAAACGAAAGGCTCATTCATTAAGAGAAGATTTTTGTGGGACAGCAAATACATCATGTGAATGGATAAAACGTCGTAAGACAAATACAGCAATCTGTGTCGATCTTGATGATGACGTTTTGCAGTGGGGAAAAGATCATAATATTGCCAAACTAACTCCTGAACAGACGAAGCGAATCTCCGTGCTTAACGATAATGTAATGACTATACAGACTGAGCCGGTTGATATTGTACTCGCTATGAACTTTAGTTATTGGTTATTAAAAGAACGTAAATTAACCATTGAATATTTTAAACGTATTCATGACGCTTTAGTTGATGACGGTATTTTTTTTCTTGATGCGTATGGTGGTTATGAAGCGTATCAAGAATTGAAAGAGAAGACTAAACAGAAAAATTTTACTTATATCTGGGATCAAAGCAGATATAACCCAATAAATGGAATAGCGATAAATCATATTCACTTTAAGTTCAAAGATGGTTCGAAAATGATGAAGGCATTCACATATGAATGGCGAGTCTGGACTATGCCAGAAATTCTGGACATGCTAAGCGAGGCTGGTTTCAAAGCAACGGTTTACTGGGAACAGGCCGATGATGATGGAGAAGGTAACGGTGAATTTATACCTGAAACAGAAGGCGATGCTGATGCCGGCTGGATAGCTTATGTCGTGGCTGAAAAACCGGTATAACCCTAATCCAGCTCTTTCGGCTTAACAAATTCTAACAACTCATTTTTATCTATTTCAGGGTTGAAGCTATCATCGCTGTATTCAAAAATAGCCAGATTAGCGGTCGTCATCGCTAGGCTTTTAGACGCCCCCACCCTGGATTTACGCAATAAGTAATTTAATAGTTGCTCCAATCCCGGATTATGCGCAACCAGCATTAAACTATTACAATCACTTTTATATAATTGTACACACTCAATTAGCGTATCAAAACTGGCGAGATAAAGATCCTTATCGTACATCAGTGTTATTGATGCGCTTTTTAATTGTTTGGTTACTAAATGACTAGTTTCCCTTGCTCTCATGGCGGGGGATGAGATTACTTTTTCGGGAACATGACCATTTTCCAACATCCACCGACCAATCCGTTTTGCATTTTTTCGGCCACGTTGATTTATTGGTCGATCAAAATCTGCTGTGTCAGGACCAGACCAATCAGACTTGGCATGACGCATAATGTATAAATAAAATCCCATAAAAATTTCTCAATTAATAATCTTGAAACTATGCTACATTTTCGTATTAAACAATCTCAAAGAATAGATCATCCTAACAATCATCACTATTTAAATTGAATCAGATTTTGTCGAATTCTAACGAAACTTATGCTGCTGTTGATCTTGGATCAAATAGCTTTCATATGATTGTAGCAAACGTGGTCGATGGTCGAGCTCTGATTGTTGATCGTATTAAAGAAATGGTCCGATTAGCAGGGGGCCTTGATGAAAACAGATTTCTAAGTGATGAAGCAATGGAAACAGCATTGCAATGTCTGGTTAAATTTGGTCAACGCATCAAGACCATCCCTGCTTCAAATATACGTGCGGTAGGAACCAACACACTGCGACAGGCCAGAAACGGCGCTGAGTTTCTCGCTAAAGCTAATATCGCACTCGGTCATAAAATCGAGATAATATCGGGCCGTGAAGAGGCGCGCCTCGTGTATCTTGGTGTGGCAAATACAATTTTCAATGATATAGATAAACGTCTGGTAGTCGACATTGGCGGCGGCAGCACTGAATTGATCATTGGAAAAGGGTTTGACACTGATATTACAGAGAGTTTGTTTATGGGCTGTGTAAACACTAGCAAACGATTCTTCAAAGACGGTGAGATCACTGCCAAACGCATGCGTAAAGCGCATATTGCCGCACTTCAGGAACTGGAGAATGTACAAGCGATCTATCAAGCTTATGGCTGGGATAAAGCCATAGGTACCTCAGGCACAATCCGTGCAATCCTGGATGTTGTTATCGCTGAAGGCTGGAACGACTCGGTGATAACCCCTGAATCTTTGTCGGTACTTAAAAAATCACTTATTACATGTGGCCATATAGACAAAATTAATTTTTCTACGCTAGCATCAAATCGTCTGCCTGTGTTTGTAGGTGGCGTCGTTGTGTTAGCGGCTGTATTTGAAGCGCTCGAAATAGTGTCTATGGAATATTCAGAAGGTGCGTTGCGGGAAGGCTTAATATTTGACCAGATAGAACGTCAGCACGATATGGATGTTCGTGATAGAACTGTTGATCGTTTGATGAAACGATACAGTGTCGATATGGACCATGCCAAACGTGTTGAGAAAACAACCAAACAGATATTCAAAAGTGTAAAAAGTGTATGGCAACTCGATAAAACTGAAGATTTAAAAATGCTTCGATGGGCAGCATGTTTACATGAGGCTGGTTTAGCCATCGCCCATAACCAATACCATAAGCACGCTGCATATCTATTAAGTAATTCTGATATGCCGGGGTTCTCTCGACAGGAACAAAACTTGTTAAGTGTCCTGGTTCGATTACACCGTAGAAAAATAGCACTGGATCTTTTTAACGCAGTCCCCGAAGAAGTTAAAAAGAAACTGCTAAAGTTAATAATTATATTGCGACTGGCAGTAGTTTTGAATCGTAGCCGTAATGTGATAAAGGTTCCTGAAATAAATATCAAAATAAAAGAAAATACTATTGAATTGTATTTTCTGGAAAAATGGTTGTCCGATCATCCTCTGACAGAGGCCGATCTTGAAACTGAGGCAAACTATCTTTCAGTAACAGATTATCGATTGATATTCAGTTAATCCTTAAGAATACTGCTCAAGTAAAAACTGTTGTGCTGACCTTGGTTTTGCATTACCCGGTTTGACGTGACGATAACTTCCATCAGACTGCAATACCCATGCCTGTGTATTATCAGAAAGATAATTTAACAATCCATATTTAATAATCTGATCCCGCGGTCGTTTTTCTTCTATTGGAAAACACGCCTCTACTCGATGAAACAGATTCCTCGGCATCCAGTCAGCACTGGCGCAATACAAATTTGGATTACCATCATTATGAAAATAGTAAACACGAGTATGCTCCAGAAAACGACCGATGATTGAACGTACATGAATATTTTCAGAAATACCTTTTATACCCGGCCTTAGACAACAAATACCACGAATAATCAGATCGACTTTTACTCCGGCCATGGATGCCTCATATAAAGTACGAATGATTTCCGGTTCTACCAAGGCATTCATTTTGGCAATAACCCGCGCTTCTTTACCCGCTTTAGCGTTCTTTATTTCCTGGCGAATATAGTCAAGGATTGCTTTATGTAAGCTGAAAGGTGATTGTAATAGTTTTTTTAATTTTGTCGCTCTACCAAGGCCGGTCATTTGATGAAAGAGTTTATTAACATCTTCACCAACAGCCTGATCAGCAGTCAGCAAACCATAGTCAGTATAAAGTCGCGCAGTTCGAGCATGATAGTTACCGGTACCGAGGTGTACATAGCGGCGCAGTGCTCGACCTTCTCTACGCACAACCATAATCATCTTGGCATGAGTCTTATAACCCACAACACCATACACAACATGCGCACCGGCTTCTTGCAGATCAGTTGCCATCTCAATGTTGGCCTCTTCATCAAATCGTGCAAGTAACTCAATTACGACGGTTACTTCTTTGCCACTACGCGCAGCATCTTTTAATGCTTTTACTATGGCAGAATCATCACCGGTTCGGTACAAGGTTTGTTTAATAGATAGTACATCAGGCTCCATTGCCGCTTGACGTAAAAAATCTACTACCGGGGCAAAGGACTGGAATGGGTGTGAAAGTAAAATATCGCCATTATGTAACGTGTCAAAAATATTATTTGTCTTTAACAAGCGAGGTGGAATGTCTGGTGTGAAACCAGGATAAACAAGATCCGGACGGTCAACCAAATCATGTAATTGTAGTAAACGATTTAGATTTACCGGCCCGTTAACAGTATAGAGTGCTTCGGGAGACAATTTAAATTGATCCAGCAAAAATTGACTGATCTCTTCTGGACAGTTATCCGCAACTTCAAGACGTACTGCATCGTTATAGCGCCGTGAAGGCAATTCACCTTCCAACGCGCGTAAGAGATCATCAATCTCTTCATCATAAAAAAATAAGTCACTGTTTCGTGTTACCCGAAATTGATAGCAGCCTTTTACCTTCATTCCCGGGAAGAGTTCACCAACATGCGCATGCAAGACAGAAGATAGCAAAATAAAGTCATGTGTCTTTGAAGCATGTTCCTTCTGTACTTCGATGACCCGGGGCAGGGAACGCGGTGCCTGCACTATCGCGTAACCACTTTCTCTACCAAAAGCATCTTTGCCTTCCAGCGTTACTATAAAATAAAGATTCTTATTTAGGACACGCGGAAAGGGATGTGATGGATCCAGGCCTATCGGACTCAGGATGGGAATTAATTCTCGATTAAAATAACGCTTAACCCAAAGTGATAATTTTGGTTTCCATCGTGCTCGACGCAAGATACGGATTTTTTCTTTAGCCAACTCAGGAATGAGCACTTCGTTCAGTATTTTATATTGTTCATCTACCAATCCATGTGCTATTTCACTAATCTTTTTCAGGATTTCAACAGCGGTCAGATTGTCCTCGCCAGTTTGCACAGACCCATATTTGACCTGTTCATTTAAACCAGCGACGCGGATCTCAAAGAATTCGTCCAGATTAGTACTGGCAATACAGAGAAAACGAAGTCGCTCCAGTAATGGATTATTTACATCCTTGGCTTGCTCAAATACACGACGATTGAACTCCAATAAGCTCAATTCTCTATTAATATAGAGTTCGGGTAATTTTAAATTAATATCATCCATTAGAATTCATATTTAATAAATTGGTCTACCATCTGCTTATGATACTCCTGTCTGAATTATTCATTTTGATACAAATCAAGTTTATCTGAGAACCTGACCAATAAGGCTGTATTGATGTAAGAAGACTATTCGCCCTGTACACTAACCCTCTTTGCAGCATACAATCACCCATTATTACAGTTTAGATTTTTTATATTACAGCTTTATGAAAAACCACGAATTGATTATTTAGAATATATGCATATGAATAATGGCTTAACAAGATAGTTACAAATGTCAGGATATATCAATAATGGCTCAATCTAACTATTTCTCCCGTATTTTTGGCAGTTCTCCAGTCACTCCTTTACAGAAGCACATTGATAAAGTTGTGTTATGCGTCGAACAATTAATTCCGTATTTTGAATCGGTCATCGATAACAACTGGGAACAGGCGGCCAGTACTCAGGCTGAACTTGTAAAACTCGAACATGAAGCCGACGAAATTAAAAATGAGTTACGCCTTAACCTTCCTACCAGCCTTTTCATGCCGATTGATCGAAGAGACGTATTAGAAGTACTGGATTTACAAGATCACATCGCTAATAAGGCCAAAGATATTTCAGGCTTAACACTGGGCAGAAAAATGTCGCTACCTGCGGCCATCAGTGGTGGTTATATGGAGTTTCTTAAACGTTGCATTGATGCCACTCGTCAAGCTCAGGTCGCTATCAATGAACTGGACGAACTGGTGGTAACGGGTTTTCGCGGTGATGAGGCAGTACGCGTCAAAAAAATGATTGAAGATTTACATATCATCGAAGGTGAAACCGATGAAATTCAGGTGGGTTTGCGGGCAGATCTTTATAAAACAGAACAAACGCTACCACCAATAGACGTTATGTTTATCTACAAAATCATCGAATGGACTGGAGATCTGGCAGATACAGCACAAAGCACCGGCAACCGTTTACAGTTAATGCTGGCAAAATAATAATAAAAACAATGGAACATACAACAATATATCTTATATTGGCGGGCTGCTTTGGCCTATTCATGGCCTGGGGTATAGGTGCAAATGATGTTGCAAATGCGATGGCAACATCAGTGGGTTCGAAGGCACTTACACTTAAACGTGCGGTTGTGGTTGCCGCTGTTTTTGAATTTGCAGGCGCCTTTCTTGCAGGTGGTCAAGTCACTTCAACCATCCGAAAAGGTATAATTGATGCCGAGCTACTCTCAGGCACGCCAGATTTACTTGTCTTTGGTATGCTGGCGGCCTTGTTGGCTGCTGGGATATGGCTACTGATCGCAACACGCTATGGTTTACCCGTATCAACAACCCATTCCATAGTCGGTGCTATTGTCGGCTTTGCAGCAGTAGGCATAGGCATCGAAGCGGTCAAATGGGGAAAAGTTGGATCAATTGCCGCAAGTTGGGTCATTTCGCCCGTGATTGCCGGCACAGTGGCCTATGCGTTATTTCGCAGTGTGCAAAAATTGATTCTCGACACAACTGATCCTATGAAAAATGCCAAGCGCTACGTCCCTGGTTATATTTTTCTAACCGGCTCAATGATCTCGCTAGTCACAATGTTTAAAGGCTTAAAACATATCGGGCTCGAACTATCAAAAACTCAATGTTACGTCATCAGTATCATCATAGGTCTGGTTTGTGCGATTGTTGGCGCAGTTCTAATAAGAAAGATTAAGTTCGACAAAGAAGAAAACCCGTCATACCAATTCCATAATGTTGAACTGGTTTTTGGTGTATTAATGGTCTTCACTGCTTGCGCAATGGCCTTTGCACATGGCTCAAATGATGTCGCCAATGCGGTAGGTCCAGTAGCAGCCATTGTTAGTATCGTTACAAGCGGTGGTGAAATCGGACAAAAATCTGCTATGCCAATATGGATATTATTGCTCGGTGGAGTAGGAATTGTTGCCGGACTATTAATGTATGGTCATAAAGTCATTGCGACGGTGGGTTCAGGTATCACGGATCTAACACCTAGTCGTGGCTTTTGCGCAGAACTCGCAGCATCGACCACTGTAGTGTTGGCATCGGGAACAGGTATACCAATTTCAACAACCCATACTCTTGTGGGCGCAGTGCTGGGCGTTGGCTTTGCACGCGGGATCTCTGCCTTAAACCTTAGAATGATCGGTTCAATATTTATGTCCTGGATTATTACACTACCCGCGGGCGGAATATTGGCAATAATATTTTTCTATATCTTGTCAGCCGTATTTAGCTAACTTTAATTCCAGATTAGTATGAAACTAGTGATCTGAAACAATCTCTTCCATGTATTTAATACTAGTGTGGCGAACATCTTTACCTTCTACAAGATAGATTATATTTTCACAGATATTCCTCGAGTGGTCGCCAATACGTTCTAATGCTCGAGCAACCCAAACGGCATCCAGCGCACCACTAATATTCCTTGGATCTTCCATCATGTAAGTAATAAGTTGCCGCAGAATTGCGACGTATTGATCGTCTGATTCAAGTTCCTTGCCAGCGACTTCTACAGCTTTTTTTGAATCCATTCGTGCGAACGCATCCAGCGCATCATGTAACATACGACTCACCAGATTGCCCATTGCATTTATACCAATGTAATAAGACTTGGGACCATGTTTATCTGCAAGTTCAATCCCCATTTTGGCAATCTTTTCCGCTTCATCACCAACACGCTCAAGATCAGTAATCGTTTTAGTAATCGCCATAACTAATCGTAGATCGCTTGCTGCAGGTTGGCGTCTCGCCAGAATTTTTGTACATTCCTGATCGATTGATACATCATAAGAATTAACCTGAACCTCGGTATCAACAACTGATGAGGCCAAATCCAGATCACCACCAACCAGTGATTTGATCGCATTATTAAGTTGTTGCTCAACCAGCCCCCCCATAGCAAGCACCTTACCGCGAACATTCTCCAGTTCATCATCAAACTGTTTTGAGATATGCTGACTTACTACACTATTTTTCATTAGCGTTCTCCTCTGGAAACATCATTATCCATAACGTCCAGTAATATAATCTTCTGTCATTTTTTCATTTGGGTTAGTAAATAAAGTACTCGTATCATTAAACTCAATCATTTCACCCATATACATATAAGCCGTATAGTCCGATACTCGAGCAGCCTGTTGCATATTATGTGTCACTATTACAATTGTATATTTGTCTTTTAATTCATAAATCAATTCTTCGATCTTCAAGGTTGAAATTGGATCCAGTGCCGACGCCGGTTCATCCAGAAGAATTACCTCCGGCTCAATCGCAATGGCACGTGCAATAACCAGTCGTTGTTGTTGTCCGCCGGATAAACCCATCGCCAAATCATCCAGACGATCTTTAACTTCATCCCAAAGTGCAGCGCCTCTCAATGACCTTTCAACTCCTGTATCAATCGTACGTCGATCTTTTATGCCCTGAATACGTAAACCGTAAGCCACATTTTCATAAATTGATTTAGGGAAAGGATTCGGTTTTTGAAAAACCATACCTACGCGTCGACGAAGATCCGCAACATTGATACTCTTATCAAAGATATCGTTACCTTCAAGTTTGATAGTGCCATCAATAGTCACACCATCAATCAGGTCATTCATTCTGTTAAAGCAGCGTAATAATGTCGACTTACCACAGCCACTCGGCCCAATAAATGCGGTAACCTTTTTCTCCGGGATAGTTAAACTAATATCTTTCAGTGCCTGAGAACCACTGTAAAACAGATTAAAATTACTGACCTCAATACATACTTTTTCATCAGCAAGTTTCGCTTCAACACCAGGCTTGATAATGCTGCTCATATCAATCGCATGGGTTTTTGTCGGTGTATCTGATTCAGTCACTGCTGTTTCCTCTGCCTGTTCATCAATTTTTTCTGCTGTATTAGGATTGTTCTGCTGCACGGTATTTCTCCCTAAGACTATTACGAATTCGTATAGCTGTCAGGTTTAAGATGATAATTAATACGACCAGTAAAAAAGCTGTTGCATAGACTAATGGTCTGGCAGCCTCTACATTCGGGCTTTGAAAACCCACATCGTAAATATGGAAACCAAGATGCATAAATTTTCTGTCAAGATGCAGGAAGGGCGCATTACCATCAAGACCGAGTGAAGGTGCTAACTTAACCACGCCCACCAACATCAATGGAGCAACCTCACCTGCGGCTCTTGCAACAGCCAGGATTAAACCGGTAATCATGGCTGATGCGGTCATCGGTAACACTGTTCGCCACATGGTTTCTGCTTTGGTTGCACCCAAAGCCAGACTGCCTTCACGAATGGCGCGCGGTACGCGAGACAAACCTTCTTCTGTTGCGACAATCACAACCGGGACCGTCAGGATAGCCAAAGTTAACGAAGCCCATAATAATCCCGGTGTACCAAAAGTCGGGGCGGGTAATGATTCGGGAAATAACAACTGATCAATAGAGCCACCTAGAAAATAGACAAAAAATCCAAGTCCAAATACACCGTACACAACCGATGGCACGCCAGCCAGATTATTAACCGCAATTCGAATCAGTCGAGTAGTAGGTCCCTGGGTCGCATATTCCCGAAGATAGACTGCAGCAATTACTCCAAACGGTGTAACCATCACGGCCATAATCATAACCATTAATACAGTGCCAAATATGGCTGGAAAGATACCACCTTCGGTATTAGCTTCACGTGGATCGTCGGATAAAAATTCCCAGAGTTTTTCGACATAAAAACTCATCTTGCCAAATACATTCATAGCATTTGGTTGATAGGCACGAACGATCTTTGCGAAATCGACTTTTACTTCTTTTCCTGCTGCAGTTCTCGCTATAAAGCTGGAACCATTCAAAATGCCGTAAAGTCTTTCCAGTTCACCCGTATAACTATTGTATTCCTGCTGCAATACATTTCGTTGATCATCAAGCGCTTTGATTTTTTCTAGTGTAGCCTCTTCTCTTAATTCAAGACCACGCTGCTTCAAGCGTAACCGCTCCATCTCGTAGTTAATACCGCCAATCAGATCTTTCTCAATGTGTCGTATCTCATCAAAAATTTCATTGTTGTCTGTAATCGTTTGCTGGAATTTTTGCCAAAGGTCGTCACCTGCCGTGAACTGCTTTCCATCTAAATCCATACTTACTAGAAAGCCATAGAGGTTACCCCATTCACGACGTTCAACGATCATCGCATCTTCAGGAAAGGATTCATTCTTTATGCCAGCATCAAGAATCCAACGAAAATCCAGTCCAGAAATATCTCTATTACCCGTCTTGATTAAATTACGCTGGATTGTGGCACCTTCATAATCAGGGTTCCCCGCTCGTGAACGTGACACTTTTTCTTCATCGACAAATTCGCCCATTAAATGGATGGGGCTGTCATCAGGTGCCGAATAATAATCAAACACAGCGACATTAGCAGGCCAGAAATGCCCGAGCCCACGAACAGCAATTAAAGCAATAAGGCCAACCACCATTACAACAGAGACAGAAACTGCTCCTGCATTCAACCATACAAATGGTTTTCCCGAATCGAACCAGTTTTTTATTTGTATTTTCATTACAGTGAGCTGTATTTATTACGTAAGCGTTGTCGAACGATTTCTGCAATCGTGTTTAAGAAAAAAGTGACGGCAAATAAAACCAACGCGCCAAGAAATAAGATTCTATAGTGCGTGCTATCAACTTCTGTTTCCGGCATTTCAACCGCGATGTTTGCTGACATTGCGCGAAAACCTTCAAAGATACTCATATCCATAATAGCTGTATTACCCGTTGCCATTACCACTATCATCGTTTCGCCCACGGCTCGACCCAAACCAATCATAATGGCAGAAAAAATTCCTGGACTTGCTGTTAATAAAACTACCCTGACCATGGTTTGCCATGAGGTCGCACCCAATGCTAATGAGCCGGTTGTTAAATGCTTGGGCACACTATAGATAGCATCTTCACTAATAGAAAAGATGGTTGGAATAACAGCAAAACCCATTGCAAAACCAACCACCATTGAATTTCTTTGATCGTATGTGATACCCATTTCCCGGCTTAACCATAATGGCATGTTGCCGCCAAAGAACATGTTTTCTATCGGCGAGCTGACGTGAACTGAAATGATTACAGCTATGATAATGACCGGGATAAGTAATGCGGCTTCCCATCCTTCGGCAACCATATTCCTGACGTTACCAGGAACAAACTCCCAAGCTACCGCAGCGAGCAGAATACTCAGTGGCACCAACAACATCATAATAAACATGCCTGGTAAGTGCAGTTCAACAAAAGGAGCCAACCAAAGACCCGCTAGGAAACCAAGGATAACTGTCGGCAACGCCTCCATGATTTCAATCGTCGGCTTAACGACCTGACGCATCTTTGGCGCCATGAAATAAGCAGTGAACATGGCCCCAAGGATTGCCAATGGAATAGCAAACATCATCGCATAAAATGCAGCCTTGAAAGTACCATAGGCTAGTGGTGTCAGACTGAATTTTGGTTCAAAGTCACTACTTGCCGAAGATGATTGCCAGATATATTCCGGTTTATCACGGCTCTCATACCAGACCTTGCCCCAAATTGATTGCCAAGAAATTTCCGGGTGCTCATTATGTAAATGCCAAAATTGAACCTCCTTATTTTCATTTTCTACCAATGCAGCATTCACGCGTGGCGCTACGCTGATGGCATTTAATGCATGATTATCAATTTGCTCGAGTAATACTGTGCGATGCGCAGTGGTATGATAGATACCCATCTCACCGCTTTCATCAATCGCCACAAAACCCTTTCGTGAATATTCAGGTGCAATCGCCGTAATTGCCGACTTCTGTTTATTAAATGATCTTATTTTTTGAAGCGTGTAATTGTTTTCAGCATCTCTGACCGGAAACCATTGCGCAATCTGACCGCTAGCGTCTCCAACTAAAAGTGAAATACCTCCGGCTAAAAATTCAATGGCCGTAATACTGATACCAGCATCAACAGCAGTAACCTTTTGAACAAGACGAGGGTTTGTTTTATTACTGATATCGTAATAATAGATATTCCCAGTTTCATCAGCCACATAAAGCTCGCGCTGTTCTATATCAGCTCGTAAACTAACGACACTAACTGTATCTAGTGTAATAAGACTATTTTCACGAAGAATCTCAATTTCATCACTTAACATAGATTCTTCTTTTGTAAGGTTAAGCAATTTTATATTAGCATCCGTTCCATGAGCTAATAGTGTGGCCTGCTCACCATCATACTGAATACTAAGATGCTCTATTGGATCCCCGAGCACATTAAGCGGGATTGTCTCATTACCAAACGGGTAGTAGATTTCAGGCGTTATTAAACGCACGTCCTCTGGAAAAGTGACTTTGTAGTTATGTTGGAAAAGTAGCGCGCTGCCATCTGACAGACCTAAGCCAATCATCCTTTGAGTGAAATCACCATTAGCGATAGTAGTGATAGCGGTGCCGGCAGGGATAGGGAGGTCAAAAATTTCCCGAATTTCCCCATTTGCTGTACTAAAAAATATTGCCTGACCCTGATCAGTAACGCGCAAACCAACTTCGCGTTGCTCTTCCATAGCATAAAAAAGTGTGTCGCTGTTGCTGCCGCCCGGAACAGAATAAGCTGCGATACGCTCTATCTCTGCAGACTTAAACATGGGAATTACGACATACAACAAATAAAAAGCGATTAGCACAATAGCAAATATGACACTAATTCCACCAAGCGCCATTAAATAGCGCGTGACGACATCCTTGATATGACGCCACTTACGATAATTCAGCGAGGCTGGAGAATTAAAATCGTGGCGCAATGTGTCAATTGTAATGTTATCTGTGTCCATGCCGCCATTCTAGAATTGGTTTATGACAGTCTTGTTACAAGATGGATATAAAGTGATGAAATCTCTGGTTCAGGGGGACGGTGTGTCTGTGCAGACCCTTACAAGGGGTGCCGAGGCCCCTGCGCCCGCGGCATCGCCTACAGGGAAGTAGGCGCTTATGATTTGTCTGGAACACAAATCATGGCCGTTCATCCATGTAAAAGGTCGTTTGTGTGCGTCCTGATTTAGCATCGAGGCTACTGTGAGGCGCCGTTCTCGGACTCCTGTCCTTCACGGCATAAGTCCATCCATGGAAAGGTCGTTTGTGTGCATCCTGCACAAACGACATACATTACGTCCATGTAAATAAAACCCCGCCGAAGCGGGGTGTAATTATACTTAAGGAAGGGAAGAACTTTATTATTATTAATCGTTACTTGGCTAATTTAGCCAATTCTTTTGCGGCAACATTGGCAGGCAGAGGAATATACCCGTCTTTTACAACAACAAGCTGACCCGCTTTAGAAAGCACCATTTTCATAAACTCACTTTCAAGGGGGGAAAGTGGTTTGTTAGGTTGTTTATTAACATAAACGTAAAGGAAACGACCTAATGGATAGGTACCTGCCGAAGCGTTGACCGGGGTTGCTTCAATATATTCACCGCCATCTTTTTTAGCTAAGGGCACCGCTTTAACACCAGATGTCTTGTAACCAATACCGGAATACCCCAGACCATTTAGTGACTTGGTTATACCCTGTACAACAGAAGCCGAACCTGGCTGTTCATTAACACTGTCTTTAAAGTCACCTTTACATAA
Organism: Gammaproteobacteria bacterium; assembly: GCA_030829985.1. Taxonomy (GTDB): domain Bacteria; phylum Pseudomonadota; class Gammaproteobacteria; order Eutrophobiales; family Eutrophobiaceae; genus UBA7359. Next base: position 217,705 of record JAURNW010000011.1, read on the forward strand.
TGCTTTTTCCTTAAAGTAACCATAAGTACCTGACACTGAGTTACGACCGTACAATTGAACCGGACGACCAGCCCAATCACCGGTCAAACCCAATTGACCCCATGTTGTAATGTCATTGGCATATCCACATTTACGTGTCGCGGAAAACATAGCATCAACCTGTGGAATAGAGAGTCCTTCAACAGGATTATCTTTATTGACATAAACTGCCAACGCATCAATCGCAACAGCTACTGGCGTTGGCTTATAACCAAACTTTGCTTCAAAAGAGGCCAATTCCTTATCCTTCATCTTTCGACTCATAGGACCGAAATTTGATGTTCCTTCAGTCAAGGCTGGTGGTGCTGTTGAAGAACCCGCTGCCTGAATTTGTACGTTAACGTTTGGATAGAGTTTCTTAAACTCCTCAGCCCAGAACGTCATTAAGTTAGCCAGTGTGTCTGATCCAACGCTACTGATATTGCCAGATACACCACTCGCTTTTGTATAATCTGTTAATTCAGCATCAACCTTATCTTCCGCCATCGATGACAAAGGCAGTGTTACAGAGAGAGCAATAAGAATTGCGTAAAGTCTCTTAATATTCATTTGTATTTATCTCCTTGAGATATAGAACGAAAATCATATGGTCACTAAAAATTAGAGGAAGGATTATCAAACAACGAAATGACACGGCAGTGAAAATAACATTACAGTTTTATGACAAGACAGCCTTTGAATCAATAATAAAGGGAGGGAATATTTAATTCACGCACTCAGACTTTTTTTTACACTATTATCTGCACGAATAACATGTGCTTTCGGCAAGTCACAGCGAAATAAGCTGCCTTTATTTAGATCGCTATCGACAAACAAACTGCCATCGTACCGTGCTAATGCGTGTTTTACGATTGCAAGGCCAAGACCGGTCCCTCCCTTTTCTCTGGAACGACCCGCATTGATCCGGTAAAAACGTTCGGTTAATCTTGGTATGTGTTCCGGTGCTATACCTAAACCGTTATCTCGAACACTAAAATGTGCTCCCGATTCGTCCTCATACCAATCCAACTCGATACGACCATGTTCAGGCGTGTATTGAACAGCATTAAACACAAGATTAGAAAATATACTGTATATCTCCTGCTGATTAGCTTTTAAAAACAAACTTTTGTCTGCTTGAAGCGTGATGTAATGTTCCATAAAACCACTCAAGGAACGTGCTTCATTTGTAATGGCTGAAAGCATATCCGGGATTGCTAACACATTATGCTCTTTTTTTGTTGGATCAGTTTCTAGTCCGGAAAGCTGCATCAGGTCTTCAATCAAACGTTGCATACGTGTGGATTGTGATCGCATTTGCTGTATGTAGCCAAGCCATTCTTGTGGACATTGATCATCATCAACAAACCCTTCCAGATAACCGGAGATAACGGTTAGCGGCGTACGTAGTTCATGTGAAGCATTGGCAATAAAATCTTTGCGCATCTGGTTCGTTCGAGAAATAGCAGTAATGTCTCTGGCAACCAGTAATTTTTGTGTATCACCATACGGAGATATGCGGATCTCGAGAACAAGCTTATTATCAACCGGCGAAATAATCTGTAAACCTTTATCCAGCTCGGATTCACTCGCATTAAGATAATTGATTAATTTGGGATAACGCGCCAGATTAGATAAGCGCAAACCGGCATCTTTTGGCCATAGCACACCAATATATTCCTGTGCTTTTGCATTTGCCCATTCAATTTCGCTATGGGCGCCCAGGATAATTACCGCGTCAGGTAATGCGGCAGTCCCTTCCTGAAACCGTCTTAAATAACCGGATAATTTTAGTTTGCGGGATTTGTTTCTATCACGAAGATAATCAATTTCTCGACAAGTTTCATCAACGATGCCGGACTGTGACGGGCTGCTAACTTCCTTACGCTTTTTTAACCACAAAAGAATTTTTGAGAACTCTCTATATTGCCACCAAAGAAAGAATGATAGACCAATGATGATGCATAGAGAAAAATGGTCTGTAACAGTACCTATCAGACCGCTGAGGAAAAGTACGCCTAAAAAACGCCAAACATCGTACTTCATGTGACTGATGCATCAGCGTGCTGAAAAACGATAGCCAACACTACGAACAGTCTGAATATATTTATCAAAATTAAACGGTTCCAATGTTTTCCTGAGCCGACGAATATGAACATCAACTGTACGCTCTTCGACATAAACATTTTCACCCCAAACATGATCCAGCAACTGTGAACGACTATACACCCGTTCAGGATGAGTGATAAAGAAGTGTAATAATTTAAATTCCGTTGGGCTAATCTCAATATTATGCGCATCTGCAGTAACACGATACGTATTTGGGTCCAGCAATAAGCCATTAACTTCAATCACCCCAGAGTCATCTACGCCGGAATAACGTCTCAATACTGCCTTTACGCGAGCAATCAATTCCTTGGTAGAAAACGGTTTGGTGATGTAATCGTCAGCACCTGTATCAAGCGCTTTGATTTTATCTGCTTCCTCTCCTTTTGCTGTCAACATGATGATAGGGATATCTCGTGTTTCGGGCACACTGCGTAAACGCCGAGCATAATCAATGCCGCTCATCCCGGGCAACATCCAGTCGAGCAATATCAAACTTGGTCGATTTGATTCTATGGTTACTCTAGCCTGATCAACATCGGTAGCTTCTTCACAACTAAAGCCCTCTTTCATCAATGCATAACCAAGCATGTCACGAATTGCTTCTTCGTCTTCAACGATCAGGATCTTGTCTTTTGTTTTATTCACTTCAGGTTCATACATGCGACATATTAGAAATCATGAATATTACAGCTTCATGACAATAAAGACCTTATTAATAAAAGAAAAACAACTAATATTAATTACGAGATACAAGATTAACGACTGTAATACATGCGATTGTATTCGGAGCATATACAGTAAAATCAACTCCAGTTATAGCAGCCGTCGAAGCAGAATAAGAATGAGTGCCTGGATTATCCAGGCACTTTAAGTTATTTATCCATCCTGAGAGGGTCTGAATGCGCCATCTATGCGGGTCCTTGTAAATTTGATTCCTCTTCCAACTGCAATCATTACGCCTGCCTGGAGAAGTCAGCCGGTCAAAATACTCAGGCTGGCAGGCTATAGAATCTTTCAGGCCTGCCAACCTGTGCATGATGGCTTAGAACGATACGTCCCACTGTACGCGAAACCGGTTGTCATTAACCTGGCGGTTTACTACAGCGTCATCTAAAGACAGGTACGAGAAGTCGGCTGTGAGCTTGTTGTTATGCCCGGCAAAAAACCAGTTTGCGCCGATTGTGACCTCTTCACGCTTATTATTAACAAGAACATTAGTCGAGTTAGGCTCATCTACGAAGGCGTAGCGCGCCGCAAGCTCGAGTTGCTTAGGTATAGCTGGAATGAGGTGGTGGAAAAAATAACCGGATGACACGTAAGCACCTTCCATATCGCTGGTGGTATTATTAGCGGTATCGTCAACTTCTTTCCAATGATATTCCTGTTGGATGGATAACCCTTTCCACTTGAATGCAAAGCCCTGCGTATATTGCTCAACTTCGAATTGCCCATTGGTGGCAGCACCCGGGCTAGCGAAACCACTAAGATTGCCGCAACCACTGGATGACCAACGGGTGCAGCGGCCTTTGTTTGTCGCTGCGCCAAATGAGAGGCTTCCGGTGGGTAATTCCGTATATTCTACGTCCGTTTGCTTCCAGGCAAGATCGCGGCCAAGGAAGTTCCATTGCAGTCGACCCATGTACATCAAATCTTCATCATCGTTACTTACACCCCGACCCTCACCAGTAAAAGCACCGACGTAGTAGCGCAAATCAGCAGGTGTTTCTTTGAACAAACGACCACGTAATTGCACACCAACCTGGCGATCGATTGTGAATTGTCGATTGACTATAGAACGCTCGACAAACTGCTGGCGACCAGAGGAATCAACACGTTCCCGGTTGTAATCGATTTTCCACTGACCAACTCGTAGCGCCAACTCATCCCATTTATCCAATGTTATACGCCAATCGATAACACGTGAACTTGAGCTAGAACTGCTGTCACTAGTGCTACGAGTTGGTTCCAGGTCGACCTCGAAATAATAGCCAATCCAAGGCCGAAATCCGTGGCCACCGATCTTCATACGCAGACGGCGAGCTTCGAAAGTGTTTTGTGTGTCACTTGCAAAATTGCCGAGGCTGCGAGGGTCACTTCTGTATGGACTGGTATAACGTAGTTGGGCACGCCACTGCAGGTCCGTCCGCCAGTTACCATCGCGCGACTTGAAAGTGAAGCCTTTGCTGCCATGGCTTATTTTCACGGGGAACTCGTCATCTACCTTCTTTGCGACCTGGTCATTGACGGTTTTTTCCACTTTAGTGTCGATGTGCTTATCAAGTTTTTGATCCATTGCCTCGCTAACTTTGCGATCAACGATTTCTTCCACTTCCGCCTCTGTAGCAGCAGACACACCTAAATCCTTACTGCTTAGGCTAGGTTTCTTCATCAGCTCTTTATGTTGGCTCTCCGTAATGGCGCCATTGTCTAATAGAATGTCAAGAAGTGCCTTATCAGCAGCATTTGCAGAAAAGCTCACTGCTGCGAGGATAAAAACTACGCTTGCGCGACAATACTTCGTGTATATTCGGAACGATTTCATATGTAAATCCTACAATTGATTAATTTTGTTGAAATAATGTATGGTAAAAGTCTTTTAACCATTTCTACTTATTCCCCTTAGTTAAATAACGCGAGTCAGGCTTATTTCTATGAATAACCTTCATCGCATTCTCGTGTGTTTACATGACAATCTAGTGTAAAAAATATTACATTTTTATGACTGTCTGCTTAGAGCAGTATGATTTCGACAACCTTCCGAAAGAGCTGGCTTAATCACATAAATGATTGGATTAGCAGAATCCATAGATTCGGATTTTTTCATAATACGAAGAAACACATTAATATCGCGATGACAGGGTGTCATTGATAGGCGCTGGTGTTGAAGTAGATTCAACGGGTATGGCTATTCGCCACTTAAAGAAGTGCGGGAGCTGAATTTTTTATTGAGTGAAAAAAGATCGCAGAATCATGTCGAACTCTCAATTAAATAATTATGTATTTTTTAATCAATAAAAGAAAAGTTTGACTGCATACCAATAAAGGCAATGTGGTTAACTACATCGTCAGCACTACCTTGGCCTGCTACATACTGATTTTGATAACCAAACTCAAAAGCAAAACTTTTCGATACCCTATAATTCAATCCAACAAAAAGACGATTTTGATTAAATCCCGACCGGGGTCCATCTGTATCATTTAAATGTATAAAAACCTCTTCATTAATCGCTAACGATAGATTGTCATGGATTTGATCCAGAGGGTAAGTGAAACGAGCAAAATACCTAAAACGCAAGGATGTGTCATCAACACCCTCGATAAAGCGTTGTTCGAAGCGCAGCCGATGCACAAGTTCAGCAGCACCACTCAATGAGTGTTTAGCAAGTAATTCCTGGAACGAACGATGCTCAACTCTATCCGGATCATAAGTAGGGATAATGGCATAACCTTGGTAGATACCAATATTTGGTTTGAGTTGATAACCCAACGCGCCTCTAATCAATATTGTATCGACACTCCCATTATCACCCCCGGGAACATCATCAACAGTAAACCGTGGCTGAATATCCAGGAACCCTCGATATTGTTCAGTAAACTGAAACCGATTGAGCGACATAGTCCATAAGCTTGATCTGGTTTCTGTATCCGCAAAAACTATCGTGGGTAACAACAAAAGAAAGGCAAAGGCACATAAATAATGTGCCTCATTATGTGATCCGAAATTTATCAGCCTCCTGACTATAAATCTCAAAAGGAGCTTAAAGGTTTCAAACATCTTTGTAGCGATTGGCCAAAATAGATTTGTCCTCTATTTTGGCAGTTCTGCATATGCTGCTTCTAACGCCTCCTCTCGAGTAGCGTAGTGATCTGACTCTGGAACGTGCTTATCTGCCTCAAGCGCTTTCAAAACACCTAAAACCGCGTCATTCATACCGCATTTATACACTTTGCGTTTAGAGTGTTTAGCGTCACCGGTAATGGTTTCGATTGCTAACGCTGCCGAAACATCAAGAGAGGGCATGCGCGTAAAATCGAGAACAAACGCCTTTGACCCTCCTTCTAAATGGGAACGTGCGTGGTGACCTAAATCAGCTGCCGCGCCAAAACTGAGGGGTCCGTCAAAATCGAAGACAGTTATAAGATCTCCGGCCTTTTGGAGTATTTCTTTTTCTCGATCGGTCGCGTTATGGAGTATTAGATCCGTCTGTTTTAAGCGTTCCATTTGCGTTCTTGCAATTTGTCTAACAAATGCGATGGAAGCGAGTACTACGCCAACAGCTACTGCGGTAATAAGATCAACAAAAATTGTTAGCCCCAGGACTAGAACCATCAAGGCTAAATCCCAAGCCGGCCCTTTGTGAGAATTTTTTAAATAGTTCCAATCGATAATATCTAAACCAACCTTAACTAAAATACCGGCGAGAACAGCATTAGGTATGTATGCAGCTTGTGCCCCAAACCCGAGTACCACCGCCAGTAGAAAAAACGCGTGTATCATGCCTGATATTCTGGTTCGACCGCCGGTTCTGATATTAACTACTGTTCTCATCGTTGCACCGGCGCCTGCCGCGCCACCGAACAGTCCTGCAAAAGTATTCCCAATACCTTGCCCAATGAGCTCCTTATTCGAGTCATGTCTAGACCGTGTCATATTATCGGCGACTAATGAGGTGAGAAGGCTATCGATAGCGCCAAGTAACGCGAGCACAAAAGCTGCTTCAACGATGATAAAGAAAGATACTGTCGTGATTTGCGGTATATGAATTTGTGGTAATCCGCTAGGGATATTCCCGAGAATGGGAATCGCGCCCGCGCCGATGAACAAACTCAGCGTCGTACCTATTATCAGTGCAGCCAATGGGCCGGGAAGGTATTTACCCAACTTTGCAGGCCATTTCAATGCGATCAACAATGTAAGAGCGCCCAGAAAAAGCGTCATGATGTTCATATCACTGGCAGCTGTTGGTGCATACAGCAAGGCATCGACTGTTCCTGCTGGCGTATCATGCCCAAGTAAAGGGCTTATTTGCAGAATTATGATGATCCCACCTATGCCACTCATAAAACCACTAATAACCGGATAAGGCACTAATCTTATGTAGTCTCCAAGCTTAAAAACACCCATGAAAATCTGGAAAATACCAGCCAACATAATCGCGGTGAAGATCAGGGCTATATTACTGTCCAGATCCGGGTGCGCTGCAATGCTAGCCGCGAGTCCAGCGACAACAACGGTCATTGGGCCAGTTGGGCCAGATATCTGTGATTCTGTTCCGCCAAATAATGCAGCAAAAAAACCAACAAAAATTGCACCGTATAAACCAGCGATAGGTCCAAGCCCTGAAGCTACACCCATAGCTAATGCAAGCGGGAGTGCGACGACACCAGCCGTTAGCCCCCCATAGATGTCACCGCGTAGATGGGAAGTGTTTAATTTAATCATAGGTAGTATGTCCGGTACTTAAGTTATAAAAATAATAGTTTTTCACGCGCTATTTTTAGATTTGTAATATCTATCGTAGTACTTTTGAATTGTGATAAATTCCTGCTGTATTGGATCGTAACAACTAACTTCCCCATTAGGGATGTCGTAGACCCAGCCATGGATATCTAGATCGCCGGACGCCATTTTGGAAGCGACTGAAGGATGCGTCGCCAGATGCTTTATTTGCATTAATACATTTTCCCGTGTCATTTCAGGTAAGTGTGCGTGGCTTAGTTCACCGTTTTTGGCCTTAACAATCTCCAGCGCCGCTGAACAGTTGGACAGCCAATTTGACACATGCGGCAGTGACTTAACGCTTTCGGGATTCATAGCTCCTTTCATGGCACCGCAGTCGGTATGGCCACAGATAACAATGTGTTTAACACCTAATACCATCACAGCGAATTCTATTGAGGCAGTTATGCCTCCGGTGGTCAATGAATGGGGGGGGACAATATTTCCGGCATTACGACAAATGAACAGTTCTCCGGGATCAGTTTGCGTAATTAAATTAGGATCTATCCGAGAATCCGAGCATGTAATGAAAAGCGTTTCAGGCTCTTGTTTATTGGCAAGCTCTTTAAAAAGAGCCTTGTTTTTTTGAAACTCGGTTTTTTGAAACTTTGCTAGTCCGGTTATTAATTTTTCCATTTTAGTACCCTTATTCTCGTTGAATAATTTTTTGAATAAGCTTAATTTTTTATCTTAGTCAATTTAAGATACAAATATAAAGTTAAAGTTTTTTTGATAATATGATATTTGTGATAGGAATATCCTTTCAGACAAGAAGGCCAAGGGTTATTATTGGTTCTATGAAGTCATTAAATATTTCTTTGAAACAGCTCAGGTACTATCTGGTTGCGGCAAAACATAAAAGTTTACGTCAAGCAGCAAGAGAGCTAAAAATATCTCAGCCATCGCTTAGCGCACAGCTAAAAGGCCTGGAAGAATCACTAGGCGTTGTCTTATTCGAGCGAAATAGAGGCGGTGTTCTACTAACGCCTCTTGGTAGAGAATTAATTGGTGAAGCAAATCAAGCTATAAATGCGGCTGAATCTATTGTTGCTGCCGCTAATTATGTAAAAAATGGCCCATCAGGAACTTTCCGGCTCGGTACAAGCGCTTCATTAGGACCTTACTGTTTGCCGAGAGTTTTACCGTCGATACATAAAGAATATAAAGGTATTAAATTTTTCGTACGTGAAGAAGTACCCGCTTTACTCTATGAAGGTCTGCTAGTTGGCAAGTATGATTTGATTTTAACAATTTTGCCTGTTGATAGTCATTCCATAACCGTGAAAACCTTGTTTAGAGAGCCTATTTATCTAGTTGTTAATGCCGAACACAACCTGGCTAAAAGCAAAACAATAACCACTCGTCAGCTTGAAGGGCTGGAAGTGCTTACTATTGAAGAACATCATCTTTTTTATGCACAAGTAGAAGAGCTGTGTAAAAAATTTAATGCTAAATTACTGAGAGATTATGAAGGCACTAGTCTTGACTCAATCAGGCAGATGGTTCAAATGGGAATGGGGGCCGCCTTTCTCCCCGCCTTGTATGTACGTTCAGAAATAAAAAGTAAAGATAAACTGCGGGTGCTTAAAATAGAAGACGAATCCATATACCGTGATACGGCATTGTGCTGGAGAAATACATCTCCGTTAAGATCGTTCTATCGAAACTTAAGTGTGTTTTTTCAGGCTGCTCTTGTAAAAGAATTCAATAAAGCAATAATCCTGCCGCCATAAAATGACCAGAGGCAGCTCTCTCTTTGATGGTCATATACGCATTTCACATTAATAAAAATTTTTACAGTAGTATAAATAATCCAAAACTATGAGTCAGAAGCTCCTCTAAATTACCCAAAATAGAGAATGTTGCTATGACGAAGTCAATGCTAGTATTGAGGCGTGTTAATTGAATAACACATTAATAATAAATAAGGAGATTCACTTTGAAACTAATCAATACGCTATTACTCACCCTCTTTCTGACTTTGCCTGTTTTAGGATTTAGTGCGGAATCTATCAATATTAATACTGCTAACAAGGAAACTTTAATGTCTGCCATTAAGGGTGTTGGCGAAAAGAAAGCTGAAGCAATTATCGCTTACCGAGAAACAAACGGTCCTTTTAAGTCAATCGATGAACTGACAAATGTAAAAGGAATAGGTCCGGAAATGATTGATAAACACCGTGAAATACTAAGCACCTCAAAATAGATCCACTTCTTTTTTTATTTTGGTGTACCCCGTCAGCCCCATGTGGACCAATTAGCCTAATTGCCTAAGAGATAGTTTTCGTTCATCGTTAACCGAAGAGGAAACGATGATGACAAATAAAAGAAGTGCAGAACAAACCGTACGTGATATTCGTCGACGTAC
>JAURNW010000012.1 GCA_030829985.1 Gammaproteobacteria bacterium
GGTACGTCGACGAATATCACGTACGGTTTGTTCTGCACTTCTTTTATTTGTCATCATCGTTTCCTCTTCGGTTAACGATGAACGAAAACTATCTCTTAGGCAATTAGGCTAATTGGTCCACATGGGGCTGACGGGGTACATTAATTAAAACAGTTGCTTAAGTATAAAAGAGGAAATTTTTATAAAGTTAAAGATGGAATTTTCGATGAATTAATCCACATTTATGTCGTTTTACTAAGACATTCTTTTATGAAGATGTTTATTTAAACGTAACAATAGATAATTGTTATTATGCTTACAGCCAGTGAGAAACTCGTGCGTATTTTCTGTTTACCATAACTCCCACACGGGTGTTAGTCCTGCTGGCAAAGAAACGAGTTTACCGAGCTGGCTCCAGGGAGTATTACTGCTGTGAAAATCAGAGCCAACCGAGGCGGCTATATCGTAACGTTTAGCATAAGCAGTCGCTGTTTCAATCTCTTTTGATTGATTATGTCCAGTGACAACTTCAATGGCCTTACCACCAAGCACCTTGAATTCCTGAATCATGTTACGTAATTTTGTTGCTGTCATTTTATAACGTAACGGGTGGGCTATTACTGCGACACCTCCAGCCGAAGTTATTTGAGCAACAGTTTCTTCAAGACCTGGCCATTCGACAGAAGCATAACCAGGCTTGTTCTTTACCAGATAACGTTTAAATACCTCAGTCTGATTTTTTGCATGTCCATTTTCAACAAGAAAAGTTGAGAAATGTTGTCGGGTAACTGTTCCATTTCCTGCCAAGCGCTTGGCATTTTCATAGGCACCCTCAATGCCAACTTTTCGAAGTTTTTCTCCCATCTTGATTGCACGTTCTTCACGGAGTTGATTAAGGTGAATCGTGGCATCAATTATTGCTTCACTATTCACATTAATATTTAAACCAACTATATGAATAGTTTTATTATTCCATTGGCTTGATAGTTCAATCCCGTTAATAAGTTTGATGTTATGTTTATCTGCAGCAATCTGTGCTTCTGATAAGCCAGCAATTGTGTCGTGATCAGTTAATGCCAATGTATTAATACCGATAGCGCTTGCTTTTTCAATCAATAGTTTCGGTGATAATGCACCATCAGATGCAGTTGAATGGGTATGCAGATCAAATATGGGTGACATTATAATTTCGCTAATCCCTGAAGTTTATATATTGCAAAGGTAATTCAAATTTGGCTTCTTTTATTGCCGCTATTGTTTCTTGCAAATCATCTCGTTTCTTACCAGTGATACGGACCTGATCTCCCTGGATAGCGGCTTGAACTTTAAGTTTGCTACCTTTGATCATTTTTACAATTTTTCTGGCAAGGTCAGTATCAACACCTTTTTTTATTGCGACTGTTTGTCGAGCTTCCTTGTTGTTTTCAACAATATCACCATATTCAAGGCAGCGTATATCGATACCACGTTTTACAATTTTTGTTTCGAGTATGTCGTGAATCTGTTTTACCTGAAACTCTGAAGAAGAAATAACCGTTAGACTGTTATCAGTAAATTCAACTTTTGAGTCGGTTCCTTTAAAATCAAAACGATTACTGATCTCACGATTAGCCTGATCAATCGCATTGGTAAATTCATGTTGATCAATCTCGGAAACAACATCAAATGAAGGCATAGTAAAAATCTCCAATTAAATAATTCAACATTAATCAATTTTTCCTTCGATAATTATACCATCTGGATGATCAAGCTGTATTGATTGTAAATGATGGCCTATTACATAGGATGTACCGCTAAACCGATTACGTCCATCCGGGCTAAATTCAAAATGATAATAACGGTGAAAGGCAAAGTTGCCAGATAAATCACGCCCCGGTTTCAATGATATCATTGCAACAGATTCGTCCAGGAATTGATAATTTATATCCTGGCAATATCGACGGGTACGTTTGATTGCCAGTTCACGTGCCCGGAGAGTGTCTTGCCAAAACCAGATAACCAGACCGAGCAGGGCAAGGAAAATAATCTCATTCATCTATGGGTATCTCCGAAAATGCCTGATTTTTCGCAAGCACCCTTAGTTAGTTAGATAGGGTCTGAAGATATCATTATAGCGTTCTTCAAAGCCTGAGTCGGTTTTAATAATCATATAAATCCCAATGCCAAGTTGATTAGCCAATGGCAGTGATTTTTCCGGGCCTGATACCATAAATGCTGTTGCTAGCGCATCGGCATGCATCGCTGATGAGTGCAATACCGTGACAGCGGCCAATTTGTGGTTTATGGGCTTGCCTGTTGATGGGTTAATAGTATGAGAATAACGAATGCCATCTTTTTCAAAATAATTTCGATAGTCTCCCGATGTTGCCATCGCAATGTTGTCTAGTCCGATGATACGTTGTACTGAACGGCTTAGCAGTTTGGCCTGTTCAATTCCAATTTGCCATGGTATTTCTTCCGTATTAGTGCCTTTAGCAATAAGTTCGCCACCGATCTCTATCAGGTAATGCTTGAAACCATATTCATTCAGGTATTGTGCAATCTTATCTACTGCAAAGCCTTTGGCAATACCGGACAAATCAATAGTGACCTCCGGGTCGGATTTGGCTATCCGGTTTGATACTTTATCAAACAACAGCTTATTAAACGCTGTATGTTGTATTACAGTCTGAATAGCTGATTCAGATGGTATTTCCTGATTAAACGGGTCAGGACCAAAACCCCAAAGATTGACCAGTGGACCTACGGTGATATCGAATGCCCCATTCGTCATCAAACTGACTTGATTACCATGCTCAATTACCAATGTCAGATCGCTCGATAACGACTGCCAATCTGTACTTTTTGACTGATTAAAACGTGATAATTCTGAGTCATTGATATAGGTCGACATTGACTGATTAATATTGGCCAGAATAGTCTCAATATGGCTATATATTTCGTTTTTATCAGTCGAGACACCATTAGGGACTATCTTGACAGAATAGCTGGTGCCCATGGTTAGCCCATTTAGGACGACTGATTCTCTTTCCTGCGATTGACAGGCATACAGACTGGTCAGGAAAAGCAGAAACAGGAAAGTTTTTTGCATATGTATAAAATTAGTGAATTTTCTTGAAAAAATTAGATATATTGCGTTTATTAATTCTTGGATATATTAAAAATTGGCCTACTCGTATACTAACAAGAATAAAGACATTTCGCTTTCCGTAGAAGGCGCCGAAGCCTGTCTCATTTCAAACGCTGTTTTTCTGATCCAAAATTTGTATCAATTAAAAAGGTTTCTTTTTATGCCAATCAAGCAAGCAGGCTTGATTGTTTTTCTATCAGCGAGCAGATGGGTTATAAATTGCGATATTTAAGCCGATGGCAGGCTTGTTAATATATGGGAATTATTTATTTTTGAAGATTTTTCCTTCGTTTAAATAAATAAAAAATGTTATTCTGAGCATGGTGATTTAGCACAATAAAATATAATGGTTGAGCGCATGAATAGAAGGTCTTTATTAAAAACATTAGGCTTGGGGTGTGTCGGATTTGGTATTGCCCCTGAGCTATTAGCAAAGACACTGGAGTTGCCATCAGTCGACGAAAAGAAAATCATAGATGAAGGCCTTAAAGACTATTTAGAAAAGATACATAATTTCAATGAACCACATCCTGATGATGTCATCATCAATAGCAGCACCTATAGTACATTTGAATCCACAGTATTGCGCTTAAGACGTCTGCAACGCCTGGTTGGCCATGGCAATTTTAATATACTAAATTTCCCTGATGGACTGGCGCTCGCCCGTAATTATTCCAAAGTAGGTGCATTTACAAAATCAGAACTCGATTTTCTGGAGTTGGTTTTCTACGAAGATGGGCAGCGTTATGGTTTCATGGGACAAAAGCCGTTAAAAGAAATTACTGATCAGGTTAAAAAGAAGGACGTCATTAAAATTCCTCGTAGCGGAAATTATCTTTACAAAGAAAGATCAATTGAAATCTATGGCAATATCAAAAAAGAGCTAGGTGATAAGGTCATACTGACTTCCGGAATTCGCAGCGTGATGAAACAGTTCCTATTGTTTTTGAACAAGACCTATGAAAGTAAAGGCAATCTATCGCTTGCCTCACGTTCACTTGCTCCCCCAGGCTATTCGTTTCATGGCAACGGTGATTTCGATGTCGGGCAAGTAGGCTATGGCAAATTAAATTTCACCGGTACATTTACTGAAACAGAAGTGTATAAAAGATTATCTGAATTAGGATATCTGAAATTACGATATCCGGAAGATAATACCCTGGGGGTGCGTTATGAGCCCTGGCATATCAAGATATCTATCGACGTTTAATTAATAGCATATCGTTCAGTGGTTACAGCTGAATGAAGGCTAATATTAATGCGATTGTCTGACACCATACAGTCTTGCATATAAACCATCCTGAGAAAGTAATTCTTTATGTGTGCCTTGCTCACCAATTTCGCCATTCTCAAATACATATACATGTTTGGCCTGCTTAATAGCGCTCAATCTATGTGCAACAATGATCGTTGTTTTGTTTTTCAGAAAATCAGTAAGAGCATTATGCAGGTGATATTCAGTTTCAGCATCCAATGCCGATGTCGCTTCATCAAGGATGACCACGTTAGGCTCACTTAAGACCATGCGCGCGATAGCCAGACGTTGGCGTTGTCCACCAGATAGTCGAATGCCCTGTCGTCCAACAATAGTTTCCAGTTTATTGGGTAGTTGTTCTATGGTGTTTTTTAACTGCGCAATCTCAAGTGCATACCATAATTGAGCATCTTCGAGTTCACGCCCCAGTGTTAAATTTATCCTGACACTATCGTTGAATAAGGCAGGGTTTTGTAAAACGGTGGCCACATGCTCACGAACAATATCCATGCCTATCCGTGTAGTCGGCACATCGTCATATAAAATCTTGCCACTCTTGGCCAGATACAATCCGATCAAGACTTGTACTAATGTTGACTTGCCGCCACCACTGGCACCGACCAATGCAATTTGTTCACCCGGCTCAATTTTAAGATTGATTCCATTCAATACATCGGGTCCATCTCCATAGGAAAAGTGAAGATCAGAAATAGTGATGCCAACCGTATTCTTATTTTCAAATGGATTAATGATATGCGAGTAGCGAGGTTCCTGTTTCAGTTTCAATAACTCATTAATGCGTGTCAGTGCAGCACTTGCACTGTAGAAGGCATATTGAATATTCAGTATTTCCTGAACCGGTGCCATCATAAACCAGAGATAACCAAACACAGCGAACATCTGCCCTATAGTTAAACCGGAAAATACGACCATCATCATGGCGACAGCCCGAAAGATATCAAAGCCAAATAGAAATACAACAAAACTCAAGCGGTTGGCGGCATCACTCTTCCATGCGAATGCAATACCATGGTCTTTAACTTCCCTGGCTTGTTCAATAATACGTTTTATATAGTGTTTTTCGCGGTTACTGGCACGTATCTGATGGATGGATTCGAGTGTTTCGACCAGGGATTGTTGAAATATGGCAAAGGCTGAGTTTTCATTCTTTTTTAAATCTTTGACGCGTTTTCCCAACACGGTGGTGAAGTAAATAACAATCGGGTTGGCAAACAGAATTAGTAACGCCATTTGCCAATGCATTATTAGCAATATGATGGCAACACCGATTATTGTAAGAATGGCGATTAGTAATTTGCTTACGGTTGAACCGACAAACTCATCAACAGTTGCAAGATCAGTTACAAAATAAGAAGCAACCGTACCACTACCTAATGTTTCGTATTCGGACATAGACACACTGTTCAAGCGTGCTAATAGTGTTTTGCGAATAAGGTAGATCACGTCTTTGGCGATGATAGTAAATTGCCTGGATTGAAATACATTTAAAACCAGGGCTATGAGACGTAAAAATAAGGTGAGAAATAGAATAAAGACTATGTAAAGTACCGGCCCATGCCAGGTGGATGGTGTCATGCCATTTATAAAGCTAACAACAATTCCGGGTTTATCAAGTAAGACTTCATCAACTAATAGTGGCATTAACAATGGTACCGGTACACTTGCCAGTGTCGCAATAATCGCAATGATATTAGCTGTGATTAGCTGTCGTTTATGCCGCTTTGCGACATTATAAATATATTGCCAGTTATATATTTTTACAGCGTCATTATCCATCGTTTCAGAAGATGCAATTTGTTCTGTATTAATCGTTGTCGTCATAATAACTTACTGTCGATGCCAAACGAGCGAGGGTTCCTGCATAAGGGAAGCTTGTTCACGCAGGCTCAGTATTTGTTCTTCCCAATAATTTTGTGAATTAAAAAAAGGAAAGGCGATAGGGAAGGCCGGATCATTCCAGCGTTCTGCCAACCACCCCGAATAATGTATCAGTCGCATTGTTCGGAGTGCCTCAATCAAATGGAGTTCGCGCGGGTCAAAATCACGAAACTCGGTATATCCTTCCATAAAGTCATTTAATCTTGCAGTCATATAATTTCTGTCACCGGATAGAAACATCCATAAGTCCTGGACAGCCGGACCTGAACGGGAATCATCAAAATCAACGATATAGAAGTTATCATCACGAGTTAATATATTACCGTGATGACAATCACCATGCAGCCTTATAGTTTTATAATGCCCGGCCTGTTCAAAGCACTGATTGATCCTGATGATAAGATCTTCAACCAGTGTTGAGTAGGCGATTTCCAGATCACCTGGAATAAATTTATTGTCCATCAAATAACGGAGCGGTTTTATCGCATATTCTTCAATACTAATAATGGGTCGTGTTTCAAAAGGACTGATTTCACCAATATTATGTATTTGTGCCAATATTCGACCGAGTTGCAACAGGTGGTCCGGATTATCCAGTTCAGGTGCATAACCACCAAAGCGAGGAAATAGTGAAAACCGATATTCACCGTATTTAAACAATGTTTGATCGTTCATAGATAATGGTGCGACCACAGGTATTTCAGCATTTGCTAATTCCAGTAGAAAACTGTGCTCTTCTCGAATCATCTCATCGGTCCATCGTCCATGACGATAAAATTTCGCGATAATGGGAGTTTCCTCTTCGATACCGACCTGATAGACACGATTTTCATAACTATTGAGCGCAAGGATTCTGCCATCAGAGAGGTATCCCAGCGATTCAATTGCATGAATAATCATATCCGGATCGAGCAGGCTGTAACTGTGTAGGTGGGTTTCTTTTATCATGTTAAAGGAGTCTATCAGAAGTTATGTAAGCATTATTGAATCGATTTTTATAATTATGATTTACTATACAAAACAGTGTTATACAGGCTAAGCTTTTTAAGGTTGTATATAATTAAAAAGAAAGATATATCTATGAGTGTTCAGTTATCTACACTAACCGATGATGCCAATGCCGGAGATGTCGATGCACAGCTCCAATTAGCTGATCTCTATGAGAATGGACTGGGAGTTCCTCTCAATCAGGGTCAGGCAGCATATTGGTATCGTAAAGCGGCTGAACAGGGTTCAAGCAAAGCACGATCTAATATTGGTCAGATGTATTTACGAGGAATTGGCGTCCCTGAGGATCAGGACCAGGCCGCACATTTTTTAAGTCAATCTGCACAACAAAATAATCCTACTGCACAAGCTAACCTTGCCTGGCGTTACCAGCATGGTCTTGGTGTAGAGAAAGATTATAAACAGGCGCACGCCTGGTATCTTAAATCCGCAGAGCAAGGTCATGCAGGCGCGCGCTACAATCTTGCATTTATGTTTTCAAAAGGGATTGGTACACCTAAGAATGATCAAGAGGCCTTAAAATGGTATTTGCGTGCGGCTAAACAAGGACATATGAAAGCACAATTAAATGTGGGTCTAATGTTATCACAAGGGCAAGGTACCGAGGTCAACACAGAGGAAGCTGTACACTGGTATCGTGAAGCAGCCAACCAGGGATATGCCAAGGCGCAGTATAATCTTGCCTTAATGTATGGTGGTGGAATCGGTGTGCAGCAGGATGATGAAGAAGCATTTAAATGGCACAGGCTTGCAGCAGAACAAGGTTACGCGCGCGCGCAATTTAATATGGGACTTTTCTATATCAATGGTTTGGGTGTGCCACAAGATTTCAAAGCAGCTGAAAAATGTTTTCAATTGGCAGCGAAACAATCCTATGCCAAGGCAAATTATCAATTGGGTAAAATTCATGCCTTTGGTTTGGGAACAACGATTGATGAATTAGAAGCAGCAAAACAATACTCGAGGGCAGCCGAGGCAGGTTATGCTAAAGCCCAGTATCGATTGGGATATCTTTATCTGAATGGTCTGGGCGTGCCTGAAAATGAAGCGCTGGCTTGCACATGGTTTGAAAAAGCTGCAAGACAGGGATTTCAAAAAGCGCAACATATGTTAGGTGTGCGTTATGCAAAAGGAATGGGTTTAGAAAAAAATTATATTAAAGCCTATGCATGGTTATTGCTGGCATCTGAAAAAGGTGAGCCTTCAATACGCGATATATTATCACGTGTGCGTCGTAAATTATCAGAAGGACAGGTATCTGAAGCTGAGGTCTATGCGACTGAATATCGGCAAGCCTATTCAAGAGCAGAAAAATATACTACTGCTTAACTTGCACTAAAGTGTGGGTGAAGTGATATGTAATTCTGCCAGATCAAGTGGTTGATCAAACTGTTCGAGTATTTCTTCCTGTTCATACAAACGTAAAATATCATAGTAACGTCTTATACGTCTGACAAATGCAACAGGTTCATGACCTCGGGCATAACCGTGTTTTGTTTTTTTATGCCATTTCTTTTGACTTAGTTTAGGCAAATGTTTTTCAACATCTATCCATAAATTTGGATTGTCACCAGCTAATTCAGTAAGGATGCGAGCATCTTCCAGATGCCCCAGACCTATATTGTAGGAAGCCAGTGTCATCCATGAACGATCCGGTTCCATGATCCTCTCGGCTAATGACGCCTTTAATATATTCAGGTACTTGGCGCCACCCATAATACTTTGCTCCGGGTCGAGACGATCCTCTACTCCAACCCGCTTTGCAGTATCATTGGTCAACATCATCAGACCCCTAACACCGGTAGGTGAACGAGCTTTTTCGTTCCAATGTGATTCCTGATAACTGATAGCAGCCAGGAAACGTTCATCGAATTCATTATCCAATGCTGCGTGTTTGAAATAGCGCCTGTAAAGGGGCAATTTTGTTTTGATGAGCCTTAAATAATGAAGACTGTCAGTATAGTTAAAAGTATTAAGGTGTCTAAAATAAGTGTTATAGCTTTTTTCCAGCATGCCGCTTTTTTTATATCGACTGATAAACTTATTTATAGATGTCAGGATAGAAATATCACCGTTGTTATTGGTGAGCCATACAGATGTATATTCTTCGTCTAATGTGAACGCAATTTTAATTTCAGGATATAGATATCGATAATACTTATATACTTCTGCATTAATCACGCTCAGTTTGAAATTGTTCAGATTAACCTGTTCCAGTACTTGACGATTGTTACCATTGGGTAACTCCAGCCAGAAAAGATCAGGTTTTTTATTTTTCAACTCCGCCATAACCAGGGCAGGTTTACTTCCTTTTGCAACAACAACAGTGCTAGGCGTAATATCGTCGATTGATGTTGGTAATGCATTGCTGCGGTTACCTATAACATGCCACTTATCATGATCATAAGGTATGCTGCCGAGGATGCTTTCGTCAGGGCTGGAGGGCGAGTTGCCTGCAATGCCAATATGTACCTTACCTTGTTTCAATAAAGTAGTTACCTCAGTAATAGTATCTGCACGTGTTATTTCTAATTTAGCTCCGAGCGAATTGGCATAGTTGGAGATTATCTCATAATCATAACCTTTAATAAGAGATTCGTCCGGGAAGTAAAGTGGTGGTGCAGCTATTAACCCTATGCGTAGTATACCTTTGGATTGAATTCGTTCGAGATGGGATAAACCATCAGAACAAGCGTTCAGATTTAGCAGCAATCCGATATATAAAAATCGAACCAGACAGAATCTTATATTATTATAGATCGCAGCCATTGAAGATTATTGATTAAAAATAACTCATTTATTTATAACTAGTATGCAATGCTCACATTATTAAGCAGTCTGGTATATCATGATGCCAACAATAATTTAAAAATGAAATAAAAAATGTGTTTCTCTCATTACGGATAACCTTATTATTATCGCTATTGAATGTTCCCGGTATCATTATTGCCGAGACTTTGCCCGTTGAAAATTACGATGAAGTAGCCATCAATACTTTTTGGAACGAACTGTATTCTAATGGTGGCTGGTCTTTGTATTGTGGATATCATTTTGATCCTGCTGCTGCATTAACCGACAATCGCTTATTTGTTATTGAACAAATCTACCCTGTAAGCTGGATGTTGAATCATATGAAGTGTGGCAGTCGTCGACAATGTCGACTTGATACCAGATCGCAGTTCACTCGTATGGAAGCGGATATGCATAATCTTTACCCCGTATGGCAGGATACAGACGTGGCTAGACGCGATAATATTTTTGGCATGATCGATGGTGAGTATTGGCGTTATGGTGATTGTGATTTTGAAAGTCAGCATGGTGTGATAGAGCCAAGACCGATTGCCCGTGGCAATATAGCCCGATCAATTTTCTACATGTATAGCCAATATGGTTTGCCAGTAGAAAAGGCCATGCTAGAGCAGTTAAAGCGCTGGAACCGTACGGATCCACCGAGTCAGCAGGAGATGCTGCGAAATAATCTGATAGAAGATATACAGGGGTACCGAAATCCGTATATAGACAAGCCGGCTATGGCCGAACGGCTATCAGGTAAGTTGATAGCTGATGAATAAATGAATTATTTTGAAGCTAACACTAAAGAAAAATAAGCATCTTCATCCTGGTAGTGATCAGTAATTGAAAAATCAGCCTCGGTAAGTAATTTCTCAATACCCGTGTAAGTATATTTTTGGCTGATTTCAGTCAGTATGTCTTCACCACAATCGAATTGAATTGATTCGCGCAAATCATTGATTTGCACATTCTGGTCAGTATTGGAAATCAACCGCATCTCAATTCTTTCTTTATTTTTGTTGAATATCGCAGAATGTGTAAATTCTTCGGTATTAAAGTTAGCTTTTAATTCCCGATTGAGAACATGTAACACATTAAGATTAAACTCAGCTGTAATTCCCTGTGCATCATTGTAAGCAGCGTGCAGGATATTATCCTGCTTAACGCGGTCAACCCCAATCAGCAGATGGTCACCATAGCGCATAGCCTTATATACTTCTTTAATAAAGTTAATCGCTTCAGCGCGTTCAAAATTACCAATAGTACTGCCCAGAAAAACAAACAGGTGTGAACCATTTGATGCGGGTAAATTCCCTAGTCCTCCATGGTAGTCTCCTAATAAGGGGTTTAGTCCCAGCCATTCATACTCTTCTGAAAGTTTTTGTGCAGATTCAATCAAGACTTCTTCACAAACATCCAGTGGTGCATAAATACAGGTTTGTGACATTGCTTCGCAGGCATCAAACAAACGACGCGTTTTTGTTGAATAACCACTACCGAGTTCAAGTATTTGATCCGGTCTGGTTTTTCTGATGATATCAATGGCATATTTTGATAAAAGTCGATTTTCAGTACGAGTCGGATAATATTCCGGGGTGGAGCATATCTGGTCAAACAGCTCAGAACCGCGTTCATCGTAAAAATATTTTGGCGACAAACTTCGGGGTGTTTTCAAAAGGGATTGACGTACATCGTCCACCATATCAGGGATCATGCGTGTAGGCATGATGGTGGTACAGGCAATTTCTTCCTGTTGTGTATGATAATTAGATATTTGCATAAGAATCTCTGCCAGAGGCGAGAGAAAGTATATTATTCTACTTTATGTCACAAGGTTAACATTGTCAGTTTATAATGCCAATGTGACTTGTCTATGACAAACGCGTTCAAAATTAAATTAACCACCTATAGGGATGCCATTCACGACACATGGATAATACGCTCAGCGAATTGATAAGCCATGGCGCTACGATTATTACGCCGACGCAACGATTAAGTCGCCATCTTCGCTATCAATATGCGGCATCTCAACTGGCACAGGGCAAAAAAGCCTGGGAAACGCCTGATTGTTTGCCGTGGACCGCCTGGTGTAAACGCTGTTTTGAATCATTATCCTTTCAAACAGAAGATAAAGTCAGCATATTAAGCAATCTTCAACAACAATGGCTCTGGCAGGAGATCATCGGTCATTCGAAATACAAGGACCAGTTATTACAAATAACGGCGACGGCGAAACAGGCAGCACAGGCCTATCAGTTATGCCAGCAATGGTGTGTTCCGATTTTTCCCGAAGGCGTGTATTTATCGGAAGATGCCTTTGCCTTTAAACAATGGGCCGATTGTTACGATAAACAAAAGCGAGATAATGCCTGGATAGATGATGCCGTTTTACCTGACTTCATAACAGCACATGTCTCTAAGTTAAAAAGAAAGATTAAGAAAATAGTATTTTATGATTTTGATCAATTAACCGCACAACAACTAAAACTTAAAGAAGCATTCATTGATATTGGTATAGATGTTGAGGAATTTAATCCTGCAGCACGTAATGAATCAGTGGGAATTTGTGAAGAAACTGATAAGCAAGCAGAAATCTGGTCTGCGGCATGTTGGGCAAAGCAACATCTACAATCGATGCTTGAAAATAAGACGAATGAAACGATAGGAATTATTGCGCCAAACCTCAGCAGCATACGCGAACAACTTGAATATGGTTTTGCATCGGTACTCACACCACATAAATGGCTTGAGTCAAACGAGCTACAACAGAAGCCTTACTCGATATCATTAGGAAAACCTTTATCGAGTTTTCCGCTGGTCTATACTGCAATGAATCTGTTGGCTTTGGGTAAACGCAAGGTGTCCATCAATACACTGAGTGCTTTATTACATTCTCCGTTTATAAGTGGAGCAACAGACGAAGCGGCAGCACGTGCAAAATTTGATGCAGTCCTAAGACGTATAGGCGAACAACAATCTGGTTTTAAAACCTTGTACTGGATAGCGGAAGAACGTTGTAAAGAACATGAGCAATGCGAAGGATTCATACAACTATTAAAAACCTTTGAGATCTCGTTTTTAAGCCATCCAAAGAAACAAACATTGCGTGAATGGACTATGAGTTTTTCTGATTGGTTGACAGATTTTGGTTGGCCCGGCGAGCGTAAACTAAACAGCGATGAACATCAGACTTTGCAAGCATGGCAATCCGCATTAACGCAACTAGGTGGTTTGGATGCTTTAACCGAAGGGATTAATTTCAGCACCGCATTATTTCAATTGAATCGCCTGCTTGGTGAAACTCAATTTCAACCGGAAACCACAGAAACTCCGATTCAAATACTGGGCATGACAGCCGCCGCCGGCATGCAGTTTGATTACCTTTGGGTAATGGATATGCAAGATGATAACTGGCCACAATTAAAACAGGCCAATGCCTTCATTCCTATATCATGTCAGCGTGATTTTAATATTCCCGCTGCGAGCGCTGAGATACAACTCAATCTCGCAAGACACATTACACAAAAACTAGGTTCTTCAGCGAAGGAAGTTGTTTTCAGTTATGCAAAGCAGGAAGGTGATCGAATCTGCCGGCCGAGTCCATTAATACAAACAATCATCAATGTAGAATATGAAAAAAATAATGACGAACATCAAGCCTGTGTTGATTATAAAGATACGTTATTAGCGTCTTCCAGGCTGGAATCATATTACGATGTCCATGCGCCAGAGATTCCATCAGGTCAACTTACCAGTGGTGGGAGTGCGTTATTTAAAGACCAGTCTGGTTGTCCATTCAAAGCTTTTGCCAGACATCGTTTATATGCTGAGTCGTTACAGCAAAGTGATATCGGTCTGAGTGCGGCTGAACGCGGTAATCTAGTCCATCGCGCCTTGCAATATCTATGGCAAAGATTGAAGTCATCCGATAATCAGGATTATCGATCAGAAACCGAGCTAACCAAGATCATTCGTTCGGTAGTACAAGAAGCGATCAAACAACAAATCTCGCAACAACCGGAAACATTTACTGATCGTTTTACTGCACTCGAACAGCAACGACTCGAACAACTATTAAAAGAATGGTTAGTAGTCGAAAAAGATCGCAGCGCTTTTAAAGTGATTGCCACAGAAGAATGGCAACGGGTTGTATTTGAGGATATCGAATTAAACCTGCGTGTTGATCGTATTGATGAATTAGCTGATGGACGGTGTGTCATTATCGATTATAAAACCGGTGCCGTGCGTAAAAAAGATTGGGAATCAGACCGTCCCAATGACCCACAACTTCCTTTATATGCTATCACCAGTAAACAGGAAGTCGCCGCCATTGCCTTTGCCAGTTTAAAACGTGGTGACCTGTGTTTTGTCGGACAGGCCGATGCCGATGACCTCTTGCCGGGTGTACAAGCAGACAAAGAATTATTGTGGCAAGACAAACTCAATGCCTGGGAACAGATACTGATTCAACTGGCCAATGATTTTCGCAACGGTAAAGCAATCGTCGAGCCCACAATCACTGCATGTCGCTATTGCGATCTTCATGCTTTATGCCGCATTCATGGTCGGGTAGAAAACCCGGATGAAGTGAATCAACTGGAGGATGAAAACAATGTCTAGTCCTGTCGTCGATAGTGCAGCAAGACGTGAAGCATTGGCGGCGGACCAATCGTTCATTATTCAAGCACCTGCTGGTTCAGGTAAAACAGGCTTATTGATTCAACGCTATTTAAGATTGTTATCAATGGTTGATGCACCTGAAGAAATTATTGCTATAACTTTTACCCGCAAAGCGGCTGCCGAGATGCAAGGGCGAATCCTTGATGCTCTGACGATGGCAGCGCTGCACGAATCAAATGACACTGAACCTGAATCCGATCACGAAAAAACTACCATTACCCTGGCAAAAGCCGCACTAAAGCGTAATCAGCAAAAAGATTGGCAGATCATTGAAAACCCGAGTCGTTTACGCCTGCAAACTGTTGATTCGTTTTGCGCTTACTTAACACGACAGATGCCTATGTTGGCAAGACTCGGCACGCAACCGGAAACGCTGGAAGATGCAGAGCATTTATATCAACAAGCCGCAATCAATACTCTGGCCGAACTGGAAAGTGGGGCAGGTTGGTCAGACGCGATTGCGAATCTTGTTTTTCATCTGGATAACGATCTGCCGCGCATAAAAAACCTGATCGTCGATATGTTGAAGAAACGAGACCAATGGTTAAGTTATGTCGTGTATGAGCATGATCGTAATGACATGGAACAGGCGTTGGTTAGATTGATTGAAGATCAACTAAGCATCACCGCAAGATTATTTCCAAAAAAACTTGAAAGTGAATTACTGGAGTTGCTGGATTTTGCAGCAAAACATTTAAGCGAGACCGAACCGGGCAATCCGATTACATCGTGTTTATCGATCACTATTATGCCGGATGGCAAAGCGAATACTCTACAACACTGGCGCGCAATTAGTGAATTACTATTAACGAAAACCGGCACATGGCGTAAACAACATACCGTTAAGAATGGTTTTCCGCCGGCAAGTGGCAATAAGTTTGAAGCAGACGAACGTACGTGTAAGAAAAAACAGATACAAGGCTTGATCATGGAATTACAAAAAGTGGATGGTTTGCAACAGAGTTTGGCAACCATCGTTACCTTGCCCCCAGCTACCTATACCGATGCAGAATGGTTAATCGTTAATGCCTTATGCGAATTACTCAAACTTGCTGCAGGGCAACTACGTTTAATCTTCGCCGAACGTAATCAAATGGATTTTATCGGCATCGCAGACTCCGCAGTGAATGCGCTTGGCACTGATGATTCCCCCACGGAATTGGCCTTGCAACTGGACTATCACATTAAGCACTTATTAGTCGACGAGTATCAGGATATTTCGGTAAACCAGTATCGACTGTTGCAACGCTTAACGCGTGAGTGGTCGATGGATGATGGACGTAGTCTTTTTCTTGTGGGCGATCCGATGCAATCCATCTATCGTTTTCGTGAAGCAGAAGTCAGTTTGTTTATAAAAACATTTCACGATGAGTCATTGGGTAATATCCCGCTAAATGCATTACGACTCAGTGTTAATTTTCGATCGCAACAAGGTCTGGTCGATTGGGTTAATGAAAGCTTCAATAGCATTCTACCTGCGCAGGATAATTTGATTACCGGTGCAGTAGCCTACAGTCGCGCTGATGCGTTTGATGAAACAGCATCCAGTAATAATGTCAGGATTTATCCGCTCTATGGTAAAGCGCATAAAAAAGAATCAGAGCATGTAGTCGAGATTATTCAGGAGCTAAAACAACAAAACCCGGATGATAATATTGCAATACTCGTTCGCAGTCGTTCACATCTAGCCGAGATCGTGCCAGCTTTAAGAAATGGTGGCATCAGTTTTAAAGCTATTGATATTGAAGGACTGGGGAGTCAGGTTGCAATACAGGATCTACTCGCATTAACCCGTGCCTTTCTGTTTCAGGCCGATCGGGTTGCCTGGTTAGCCTGTTTACGCGCGCCGTGGTGTGGTTTAACGCTTGAATCTTTATATACGCTTTGCAATAAAAAAAGAGACAAAACAGTATGGGAATGCATCTGTGATGATGAACTGATAAAACAACTGAAGGCAGATCAGCAAACGCGATTACATAACTTCAGAAGTAAATACGAAACAATACTACTACAGAAACAACGCCTATCGATACGCGACGCCATAGAATCATTCTGGATACAGCTAGGTGGACCTGCGACCTTGTCGAGTAAAACCGATCTGGAAAATTGTTTAAGCTATCTCGCGTTACTCGAATCGCTGGATCAAGGTGGCACGATAGAAAACTTACAGGAACTCATCGATGATGTCAGTCAGTTATATGCTGCGCCTGATCTGAAAGCCGATAATCAAATACAAGTGATGACCATACACAAGGCCAAGGGACTTGAATTTGATCATGTCATCTTACCGGGACTAGGGCGTTCGCCGCGTTCCAATCAAGGTGATTTACTGGTTTGGTTATTACGCCAACGTGATAATCAACAGGAAGATTTAATTCTGGCACCAATACGTGAAGCCGGTAATGCGCAAGGCCCGATCTACGATTACATTAATAACACTGATAAAGCCAAGCAGAGTTACGAAGATGCGCGACTACTCTATGTTGCAACGACGCGAACGAAGAAGACATTACATCTAATCGGTCATGCCAGCCTGAAAGAAACGAAAGGCGAGATAAATTGTGATGCACAAGGTCGATCACTGTTAGGCCATCTCTGGTCTACAGTAAAGCTAGTGTATGAAAAACATATGCCAGAGACACTCCAGCAGAGTGAAGCCGAATCATTTCTTGTAATCAATCAGGAAACGCAGCGACTAGGAACCGAATGGAAACATCCCGAACTACCCGCAAACACAGCATGGCAAGATGCGACTGAAGATGAAGCCGATCCGGTCTTGATCGAATTCGAATGGGCGGGTGAAACGATTAAACACATCGGTTCAGTAGTGCATAACGCAATTCAATGTATCGCAGAAGAGGGCACAGACAAATGGACGCTGGAAAGAATTAAAGATGAGCAACAGGGTTTTGATAATGCCTTGAGACAACTTGGCGTACCAAAGAATGAAAGAGCCGATGCAGTTCAACAAGTCACAAATGCCTTAACCAATATGGTCACTGATGAATGCGGTCTATGGATACTTTCAAATGAGCACAGTCAACAACAAAATGAATATCCAATTAGCGGTATTGTTAATGAGAAATTAACCAATGCGGTACTGGATAGAACCTTTATCGATGAAAAGGGATATCGTTGGATTATTGATTACAAAACCAGTCGTCATGAAGGGGCAAACCGCGATGCGTTTCTTGACCATGAACAGGAACGCTATCAGGAACAACTGGAAAAGTACGGTACATTGATGAAACAACTCGGTGAACAAAATATAAAGCTGGGTTTATATTTTCCATTGTTGCAGGGTTGGCGGGAGTGGGAAAGTCATTAAAATTTATTGCAGAATTCTCTGCCAATCATAGTTACTTGTACCCCGTCAGCCCCATGTGGACCAATTAGCCTAATTGCCTAAGAGATAGTTTTCGTTCATCGTTAACCGAAGAGGAAACGATGATGACAAATAAAAGAAGTGCAGAACAAACCGTACGTGATATTCGTCGACGTAC
>JAURNW010000013.1 GCA_030829985.1 Gammaproteobacteria bacterium
GTACGTCGACGAATATCACGTACGGTTTGTTCTGCACTTCTTTTATTTGTCATCATCGTTTCCTCTTCGGTTAACGATGAACGAAAACTATCTCTTAGGCAATTAGGCTAATTGGTCCACATGGGGCTGACGGGGTACAAGACCATTCTTCCCTTCGACACCCTTGTCTAAACGTTGAATGATTGATTCAAGACGATCATTGTCCATTACATATGATTTTTCCTGTTCTGCTACAGCAATGGCCGAAAAAGACCAAATAAAAATTAGAACAATAACGAGTGATTTAACTAGTCTCGCAAACATCAAACTCCTCCTCATATTGAGAATATCCCCAGCATAAGTATGTGATTCCACAAAATTCATGCTATACAATTGACTTGCATATTGTATTTGAAATTCATCGTTCAGAAACAGACCAATGCTGAATAGTATGTGATAATTCGCTAGAACCGAAATTCTTTGATATAGATATTCAGGAGACCTTAGCAATGCTATCTGATGTGAACACACTACAATGGCTATATGGAAGCATGTTCAAAAGCCGTTATTACGAAGAATGCATGGAAAAAGCCTATCTTGAAGGTAAACAGCCGGTCTTCAACATGGCCAACGGCCCGGTTCCTGGTGAGATGCACCTATCTAATGGACAGGAACCCTGTGCTGTCGGCGTTTGTGCCCATTTAAATGCTGATGATGCTGTTTTTGCAACGCATCGGCCACATCATATTGCGATTGCTAAAGGCGTCAATTTAAAGGCAATGACTGCTGAAATTTTTGGCAAAAAGTCAGGCCTATCCGGCGGACGCGGTGGGCATATGCATTTATTTGATCCCACTGTTAATTTTGCCTGTAGCGGCATTATAGCTGAAGGCATGGGACCTGCTGCAGGTGTTGCACTTGCGCGGAAATTGCGTAATGAGCCTGGTATTGCTGTCGCCTTTATTGGCGAAGGTGCCGCTAATCAAGGTGCATTCCATGAAACTATGAATCTTGCCGCAGTCTGGAAACTCCCTTTTGTTTGTATTATTGAAGACAATGCATGGGGTATCTCTGTTTCAAAAACAGACGCAACATCAGTACCCAGAAACGATGTCCGCGCCGCATCCTACGGTATCCCTGGTGAATATATTGAAGGCAACGACCCCTTGGCTATCTACGATGCTGCTGAACGTGCGATCAAACGAGCACGTTCGGGACAAGGACCAAGTCTGATTGAAATTGAAACCTATCGTCTCGCTGGACACTTTATGGGAGATACTGAAGCTTACCGTCCGGAGGGTGAGAAGGATGAGCTTTTCTCAAAAGATCCTATTCCGAAATTTCGAAAGCATTTATTAGAGAGCGGTACACTGGATGAAACTGGCCTGAAGAAGATTGAAGAAGCTATGTATAAAGAGGTCGATGATGCATTTGAATTTGCCCGCTCAGCAGCCGAACCCGAACCCATAGAAGCCCTGGAAAAAGTCTTTGCTTAGGAGAGACAACAATCATGTCCACAGTAAAACGTAAATTAACTATCGCCAAGGCAATTAGTGAGTCAATCTCTCTGGAGATGGAAGCCGATGAGAATGTATTTGTTATGGGCGAAGATATCGCCAAACTTGGCGGCGTCTTTGGAACAACCACCGGGTTGTTGGATAAATTTGGACCCGAACGTGTCCGCGACACGCCTATTTCAGAAACAGCCTTTATTGGGGCTGCTGTTGGTGCTGCAGCTGTCGGTATGCGACCTATTGTTGAATTAATGTTTGTCGATTTTTTCGGTGTTTGTATGGATGCAATCTACAATCTGGCAGCGAAAAACTGTTATTTTTCAGGCGGCAATCAACCTATACCCATGGTGTTAATGACCTCTGTTGGTGGTGGGTACGGTGATGCCGGACAACATAGTCAATGTCTATACGGTACTTTTGCACATCTGCCAGGAATGAAAGTGGTTATACCTTCAAATGCCTACGATGCAAAAGGATTGATGCATACTGCAGTAGTTGATAATAACCCCGTAATTTTTATGTTACATAAAAACCTTCAAGGCATGGGCTGGTTAGGCACAGAAAAAAAATCTATCGTTGATGTGCCTAAAGAAATCTATGGTGTCCCTTTTGGTAAAGCGGCAATCGTTCGTAAAGGTAAAGACATAACGCTGGTTGGTCTTGGCGTAACGGTGCATATGGCATTAGACGCTGCAAATAAATTAGAAAAAGAAGGTGTCGATGCCGAAGTCATAGATTTGCGTAGTCTGGTGCCACTTGATCGCGAAACTATTTTTAACTCTGTCTCAAAAACAGGCAGGCTATTAGTGATAGATGATGACTACATTAGTTATGGTGTGACAGGTGAAATCATCTCGTCCGTTGCAGAACAAGATAGCAGTGTATTCAAAACATCACCACAACGAATTGCCTACCCAGATATTCCAATTCCTTTTACCAGACCGATGGAACAGTTCGCTTTACCTAACAAAGATAAAATTTTTAATACTGCAAAAGAAATGATGGAGGGTAAATAACTGGGATGAATATAATCATTACAAATGACATCGTAGAAGACGGCGCAGAAGCGGTCGTGGCTACCTGGTATTTCGAAGATGGTGATGAAGTAGAAAAGGATGCGGTTCTGGCAGATATTATGATCGAAAAAGCATCGCTCGAACTAACGGCCCCCTGCTCTGGTAAACTCACCATCAAAAAGGAAGAAGAAGAATTAGTAAGAGAAGGTGATGTAATAGCTACTATTGAATAGTATTAAACTATTAAGCCCGGTCTTGTATATCACTCTTTCCGTCTGTTATTAAATCTTCCCATTTTTTAACTCGAGCTAGCGTTGTCTGAATAAAGGGACTGCGGCGTATGAGCCACATAAAACCATCGGCAACTGCTTTTCCTGGTTGTCGTAATGGCCTTTCAAACTGAATAAGCAGTATAATTCTATCTTCTTCAGTGTCATTCCAAACCTCGTGATAATAAGTATCATCAAAGATAAAGCATTTACCTTCTTGCCATTCATACTCTTTATCATCTACAGATATACGACAACCTTTTACTTTAGGAATCGTTAAGCCCAAATGACAAGTTATAGTACCTTTAGTAGGACCATAATGCCTTGGCAAATGTGTACCTGGGGCATGCACAGAATAAAAGGCAGAGATTAGACCGGGCACTTTTTCCGCCTCACGTGCAGTAACCGGACATAAATTAGCATTTCGTTGAAACTTATAATTGTATCCCCAGATAAAGAGTGACTGCCATTTATTATCGACCGCAATACGATCATGATCAGGAGACACATCTCTCAATGGAGGTATCTTGTCACGTTCAAGCATCATATTCATTGCTTCAGCACGGATTGCTTCGTAATGCATTTCTAGTGAGCTAGACCATGGGAATGTCTCATTATTAAATACGGGGGGATTGCCTACTTTTGAAAATAACCCAATAAACCAATGGATAGGGGGGCGGATATAAAAACCAATCCAGAAAACGGTACGACGCAATAGATAAGCAATAAAACCTAAACTTTTATTAAAAATATTCATTTTCTACATCTATACAAAGTCGTTCTAAAAACAGTTTTCTACAGTAAATTGCCGTTTAATAATTAATTGTGTTTTAGCAAACTTAAACTATATATCCGTATCGTGAGTTATCACGAAGCTCTGGCTCGTTCGCATAAGCCTGTTTTAATTTGCTTATCCCATCTATGCCAGTAGCGTTAAGTGCCATTTCAGGTTCAAGATTATATAACTTTGCTGAATTCAAACCAAAGATCTTATTTTTGACCTCACCATCTGCGGACCCTAATGGAGAAAAGCCATGCTTTTTTTGCATATCCTCAGGGATTTCCAGTCGACGAAAGGCCTCTATCTGCCATTGCGGAGAACCATACCAGACAGAATCGGTTCCCCAGACTACACGGTTAACTCCCAAACCTTTTATAAGTGTGCCGACCAAAGCGGCAGCAAAACGTGGATTAGCTGTCGCTGAATTAGCAAAGCAGGTACCAAGGTCGGCATAGACATTGTTCACGCCATACTTTTCTGGAATACGTGCTAAATCACTGGCCCATTTTATCTCCCCGGTCGCTTCAAATTCTGCCAGAGCCTTGTCTGGCAGTTCAAAAGCAGGACGTAAACATGCGTGATAAATTATAAAATTCATTTGCGGCCAGTCTTTAGCAGCTTTACCTATATCCCAGGCTGATGCGTGTTTCCAAACATCAGGCCAGCTTGTTTCATAATCTGCTGGCATTAAGCCTTTATGAATCGCCAGATTAGTAATCCCTGCCCTTACTGCTTTTTCATAAAATGGGTACATTAATTCTTCATCATCCAGGCGCCAGGGGTACTTCGTTGTGGATGTTAGTGGATCGCCAATCGTATACGCCTTCCATGAATCAGTATGTCCGTTCGCAATAACTTCTGTTACCTTCTCCAGCCAACCTTCCTGTTTAGGAGTTATCACAAAATGCCCATACATGCGTCGCGTGCCGGCCAACTTATTTATCGTATCCACTGCTCCTCTGATTTGATCATTTGCCAAAAACCACCAACTTGGGTCATCAAACGGTGCGCCGCTTAATAAGGCAATTTTTGTATCGCTATTTAAAAATATTTGACGAATAAAATTCTGAAATTTTAAATCACTAAGCGTTAATTGTTCTCTGCTTAAACCGGCTTCCCAGTGGTCAGCCGCAAAAAGTGGAATATTTAACAACCCTTCATGTCTAAACTCATCGTGTACAAAATGAGTTTGATCATCAAAAATAAATTGATCTTTTAATGCATTAACACGCGCGATTGCACGTTCGGGTTCTGCCGCCTCGGCATTATTGAGCATGAATACAGGACCAAAGACTTCATTCATTGCTAAAAATGCAGCTGCCATACCTGAGGCACTTGTTAGAAATTGACGCCGATTCAAGCCGAGTTTTTTCCCGTGCTCGTCTGCAAGTTGTTTGATTCTGGCTTCTACCAGTGCTTGTTGTGCGGTTTGTGGTGAAGGATTAAATTCACCATTAGAAATTATTTGTGTCGGTACGGGAGAGCGAAATGCATCTGTTTGCGCTGACTTGAACTGTTTTAATTCTTCATCGCTGAAAATTTGTGTCATCACCTTTCCCCATGTGTATTTTATGAGTTACTATTTATTTTTATTATTATTGTATTCGCTTTGTATACTATTTTTAAGCGTGTAAGCATATTTTATATCGCGTTGAAGAAACAATTAATAAAGTTAATTAAATGCAAAACAGCCTATATATAATCTATTAAGGACATAATTTATGAAATCATATTTACGTGCAACATTTGTTAAATTTATTGGGTTGCTCTTGTTGTCAGTTTCTGCACATGCAGAAATCAATACCGAAATCAGACAGCTTCAAAAGGAATGGTCACATATAAAATATAATACCGAGCAAAAAGAACAGGAAGTTGCGCTTGAAACATTATCCAGAAAAGCAGCAACAATAAGACAGAACCAGACAAATAATGCCGACGCCTACTTATGGGAAGGCATCATTTTATCAACTTATGCCGGGTCGATAGGCACCTTAAGGGCATTAGATGCCGTCAACCATTCTCGTGATGCTTTGGAGCAATCATTAAAGCTTGACCCATTGGCTTCGAATGGAGCTGCTAATACATATCTAGGCACCTTATACTTTCTGGTGCCGGAATGGCCTATTGCATTTGGTGATTTTGAACTGGCTAAAAAATATCTGGATAAGGCGATCGAACTCAACCCCGATGATATTGACGCTAATTACTTTTATGGTGATTTTCTTAGAAAACAAAAGAAATACCAACAAGCTGAAGCGGCTTATTTAAAAGCAATTTCAGCGCCTGCCCGGCCCGGTAGAGAACTCGCTGACAAAGGTAGACGCGATGAAGCACACAAACGGCTAGAAAAATTAAGAAAGAGAATGTCTGCTATTCCACCACCAAGAGTAAATTTGGAATTTGGAGAGCAATCTACTGTTTAAGTCGAAAAACAAGAATTTCATCACCCATCGCATATTTAAACAAACCACTACCACCGGACGCTACGGCAATATATTGCGTGCCATTTGATTTATAAGTGATCGGTGGGGCATTTACACCATACTGACTTTTGTATTGCCAAAGCTGCTTACCTGTCTTTGCTTCATAGGCATTAAAATTACCATTGCCTTCCCCAGCGAAAAGTAAACCACCTGCCGTTGCCATTACACCACCGACCATCGGTTGATCAGTTTTCACTTCCCATTTGATTTTGCCGCTAGTGAGATCAACTGACGTTATATTTCCCCAGGTTGGATCTGTCGTCGGCTTAAAGAAAGTGAAGCTCGACCATGGTTTACCTGGTTCAGGCGTCAACTTTTTAGAATAAAATTTGGCTGCTGTATAGATACCTGCAATGAACATAGAATTTAATTCAGGATAATACGCAGCGGGTGACCATGTCGTTGCACCAAAGGTGCTCGGCGCAATACGCACGCCTTCTTCTACTGGTCTAGCGAATATATTTTCTTGCGGCACGAATGCATCTGACCGCATAAGTAGTTCACCTGTTGCTCTATCATGAACAAACAACCAACCCGTTTTACTCGCTTGAGAAACAGCCTTTGTTGTTTTGCCATCTTTTACAAAATCGATTAACACCGGTGGACTCGCAACATCATATCCCCATCGATCGTGAGGTACTTGCTGATAGGCCCATTTAAGTTTACCGGTATTCACATCAACAGCGACCAAACTAACCGTATTTCGGCTATCTCCAGGCCGAGTTGAGTCTTCCATCTGAGGTGATGGATTACCTGTACCAAAATAAAGTAAACCTAACTCGGTATCCAATGCCGGGGTAGTCCAGATTGAACCTCCACCTAACTTCCATGAATCTTTATATTTCTCGTAGTTAGCTTTTTCACTTTCTATATCGCGGTTAAAACTTTCACCACCGGATGAAGCTTCAACCCAATCACCAGCCCAATCTTCTTCAGAAGCGCTATACCAACGCCAAATTTCTTTACCTGTATTAACATCATAAGCCATCATGAAACCACGTAAGCCATGACCACCACCAGCAAAACCACCGACAGCCAGTGTAGGCTCACCATCTTGCTCAACTTCCATATGCAAACCGTAACCGGCACCGGTAATGCCAACAAAGACCTTGCCATCGTAGACTTGTGGAGCAAGACTCGCGCTATGTCCGGAAGCACCGGTCATTACTGCACCTTTTAATTCTTCCATATTCGAAATCGGATTCATTTTTTCGTCGATGCCTAAGTTAATATCTGAGATAGGAACATCCCATAACTTTTCACCTGTTTTTTGATCTAACGCAATTAACCGGGCATCGATGGTAACAGTAAACACTTTACCGTTAGCAACAGCAGGTCCTCGGTTGGCAGGTCCACAACAAAATTTATCTCCCTTCAGATCATGTCTGTAGCGCCAGACCTCTTGCCCATTTTCTGCGTTCAGCGAAATAACATCATTCAAGGGTGTTGTAATAAACATAACCCCATCAATAACGATAGGACTGGTTTGAAAGGTTTTTTTAATGCCCGTTTGGTAAGACCATGCTAATTCAAGCTGGTCTACATTTTTTGTGGTTATTTGATTCAGTTCACTGAAGCGGTGATTTGCATAATTATTCCCATATTTAGACCAATCGACCGATTCACTATCAGCAATGGGGTTTTCGTTTATCTCTTCTTTTGCAACAGCCTGAATTGAGGGAGGGGCAACAGCGGATGTTTTTGAATCTGTATCGCCACTTTCAGAACAGGCTGAGAGGAAAAATGTAAATATTGTATAGATAATGATCTTGGGAAATAGGCGATTCAGTTCGAGTTTCATGAATTTTAATCCTGTTTTGGTGTTTCGATGTTATAACTTATTGTTAATCAACAACAATATTGGCTTTTGCTACCAATTTTCATGCGCAGAGTGTAACTGATTGTAAAAATTTTATCTATCACAACGCTTACAATGATTTTTCGGTTTCAGGTGCACATCAGTAATTCATTTTACGGTTTTTAAATTTTATTATTCATAGTCATAAATCAATTTCTATGATTAAAATAATCACACATGTTTATTCAGGAATAGCGCTGGTTACTTAACCATACAGTTTGATATGGTTTTAATATTAAATCTTTTTGCTCAGGTAAAATATGCTCACCAGTTATCAAGTCCATCCAGTCATCAGTCTCTATTAAATTCATGTCTGCGAGGACTATTGTCTGATCATTATCTGAAATATTACTAATTGCAAAAATACTTTGGTCGCGTCTCAGATTTTGTCTCCAGAATGCACAGATTTCATCCCCGAGATGCAAAGTGAATTGAGTTGCATTTGGATGAAATGCAGGCTGTTTTCTTCGTATAGCAATAAGGAATTTTAATTCTTTTAGTACACAAGCATGATGTGAACCAGAATTTAATAAAACTTCTATATCATCCATCTCCCAGTTATGGCGGTTAATGGCGCGATTGTTATTTGTGTTCTTGAATTTTTCATAGTCGTTCTCGGTTGCTATCAAACTATGAATATAAAATGCCGGCAAGCCTTCCAGTCCCAACATAATTGTGTGCGCACAGATAAAACGTTGATGTTGCCAATTATCTTCACCCGTTGTTATCGTCCCTTTTAATGCATCAAATAAAGTAATATTAATTTCATAAGGTTTGTTTTTACCGTCATCAAGTGCACGCCATGATACCTGTCCACCAAAAGATTCCATGGTTGACACGAGTTCGGTAATTTCATCATCACTTAATAATCCTTCGACAGGTCTGAGGCCAATACCATCATGCGAAGCGATAAAGTTAAGATAGGTTGTTCCCATCATTGCCGGTGGCATACTCATCAACCAATTCTTGAAATGATGTGTACTGCCTGTTACAAGCATATTTAATAACAGTGGCGGCAATGGAAAGTTATAAATAATATGTGCTTCATTCGCATTTCCAAAGTAAGCCAGGTTTTCGCGATTAGGAATATTGGTTTCAGTAATAATTATCGCATCATGCGTATGGTGCTCGATTAAAGTTCGTAACAGCCTGACTATTTCATGCGTCTGCGGTAGATTAATACAATTTGTACCTGACTCTTTCCATAGGAATGCAATGGCATCTAAACGAAAAATTTTAATCCCTCGTTCCAGATACAAACGAACAATATTGACAAACTCCAGTAGAACATCAGGATTTTTAAAATCAAGATCGGGTTGATCATGACTAAATGTACACCAGACATAACGGTCGCCATCTGCTGTTGACACCTCTCTCAATAAAGGACTGGTACGCGGCCTAACCACCATGGATAAATCATCACTGGGATCTGCACAATAAAAGTAATCTTTACCCGGTTT
The DNA here is from genome assembly GCA_030829985.1 of Gammaproteobacteria bacterium. GTDB lineage: Bacteria > Pseudomonadota > Gammaproteobacteria > Eutrophobiales > Eutrophobiaceae > UBA7359. Next base: position 9,361 of record JAURNW010000013.1, read on the forward strand.
TTCTCCCGCCTTAAATTGTTCAAACCAACGACTTCGACCGGAACAATGATTGATGACTAAGTCAGACATAAGTTTAAACTCTTCAGCAATCTGTATAATGTCATCCCAATCACCATAGGCATCATTAACCTGGGTGTAGTCCATTACTGCAAAGCCATCATCGGAACTAAATGTAAAGAATGGCAATAAGTGGATAATGCTAATTGATTCTTTCAAGTGTTTGGAAAGAAAATGATATAAAGTATCCAGTGGTGTTTCACCATCACGAAGAAATGTGTTTCCATAGGTAATTACAGCAACGTCCTGTTCATTCCAGTGGTTTTGATATTGTTCTGGTTCAGTACAATGTTCGTTTAGCCCCATGCACTCAATCAAACGTAAACTCAAATCAGTCGCATTTACATCAGAATAGATTTGCGAGACGTGGCTAATAAGCCGAGTTTGAAGCTCTTCGACACGATTGGCTGTGGCCATTTCGCTATGTTCTATACTGGTCGAGGTCTTCATCTACTGCACTTATAAAGTCTTGTGCTAATTCGGGCAGTGCACTATTCACACGTGTCCAACTGGGAATGAACGGGGTTTCCATCGGGTTATCAAGAAAATGTAATCCTGCTTTCATGATATTCTCGGCAAATAATTCAACAGCCTGTTCCTCTGCATGAATGTCTAATGTAAGCCCATTCATTACTGCATCATTGTTATAGGTTTCAATAAAATCCAGTGCGATACGAAAATAGGTTGCTTTAATTGTGCGAAATGTTTCTGTGTTAAATACCAAACCCGTTGTGGCAAGTTTGCGAAATATTGCCTTGCTGATATCGATAGACATTTTTGATAAGCCTTTGTCGTCATCATCTTCAGATAGTTCTTGATGTTTATGATCATACTGATCTGCTATATCTACCTGGCATAAACGATTGGTAGAATAATTTCGTTTCACCTCGGATAACACGCCTATCTCAAGCCCCCAGTCACTGGGAATGCGGATATCATTGATCACCTCTGACCGTAGTGAAAATTCACCGGCAAGAGAGTAACGATAACTGTCGAGGTATTCTATAAAACCATCCGTTGGAAAAACCTTTTTTAACGCGCGTAATAACGGTGTTACTAATAATCGACATACCCTGCCGTTCATTGAACCATCAGCAATTCTAGAATAATAACCTTTGCAAAACTGATAATTGAAATTTGGGTTGGCGACCGGGTAAATTAATCTGGCGAGTAGCTCTCTTTTATAAGTCGTAATATCACAATCATGTAAAGCGACAGATTTTGCTTCTCCTGTAGCTAATACATAACCGAGGCAATACCAGACATTACGACCCTTGCCCATTTGCTTTGGCTCCAGATCCTGTTCTTTTAAACGATCATCGATATTTTTGAGACGTGGACCATCATTCCATAAAACAACATGTGCTTGAGGTAATCGGGAAAAGAATTCCAGTGCATGTTTGTATTCATCTTCAGTTGCACGATCAAGACCAATAACAATTTGTGATAAGTAAGGTACTTTGCAAAGTTCATCGACGATGTTCGTCAGCGCTGGCCCCGCCAGTTCTGAATATAAACAAGGCAAAACCAGAGACATCGGCCTCGCACGCGCAAATACCAGCAATTCCTTTTCTAATTCATCAACTGAACGATCTGATAGATTGTGCAGGGTGGTTATCACCCCATTTTGATAAAAATCCGCCATTATTAACCTTTATTAATTAAATTAAATTGTTTCAACAATTCTATAATACTGTCGTTCCAGCCCTGCGGACCGGTCGCGTCTGTAACAATTAAATTGTTTGCATTGATTCTAGGCAATGTATGTACATCTGATCGCACTAGTACGGGATAATCTGCGTTTTGTAACATTTCTCTGTCATTCTCACTATCACCCAAAGCAATCAAAACCGGTTTGGTTTTCAATTTCTCTGCATAATAATGTCTTAACCACTCCATTGCCTGACCTTTATTCACTTTACCGGAAATGGATGTAAAGCGCCCGCCTCTGACAGCCGTTAAACCAGCGCGTTCTATTTCAGTGCAAAACAATTCCCATTGTCTGTCATCACCCAACCATTTCAAGGGTTCGGTAAAATCTCTTTGTTGAGCCTTCTTTGCCTGATCCTGTGTCAGTCCTGTTTGCGCTACCAATTGTTCCTCACTCATATCATTAAAACCGATATAAGAGAGAGCATATTTGTCTCTTAGAATTTTTAAGGTGGAAAGAATCTCGGCTCTCTTTTTGCCAAATGAAATAATTTCATAGTTATTTCCAACGTCGGGAGAAGGCAGATAGATGCCAGCACCGTTTTCTATAATAAAAGGATAAGCACTATTCATTTCTTTAGACAGATGGATTATTTCAGCAGCCGTCTTACTACTATTGTATATCAGCGGTATATTTAATTGTTTTAAATAATCTATCGCTGGTTTTGCTGAATCATATTTGTAAGTCTCATGATCCAGTAATGTACCATCCAGATCTGTGACTACGATTAGTGAATGGGCAATCGTCATGACGCCTTTTATGATTTTGGTTCAGCTTTGATTCTAATAACGTTCCTGTATCCTCTAGGCAGCATATTTCCTCGTCGTCCACGCTCACCAATATAATATTCCTGATCAGAAGATTTCATGGTAGTAAATCGTTGGCCTGAATAAATCACCAAATTATCAGTCTCAGCCATTGTTGCCATAGCAACAACATATTCCTCACGAGTTTTAAGTTTTGCCGGTGGGATTTGAATAATTTTAAGCCCCTTACCTTTAGATAATATGGTCAATTCGCTGAGAGGAAACATCAACATGCGCCCTATTGAACTTACTGCAGCTACCCAATCATTTTTGACATCATTAACTTTACATGGTGCTAACACGCTAGCGCCATTAGGAACTGAAATAACAGATTTGCCATTCCTGTTTTTTGTGTAGATATCTTCAAGTTTTAGCATGAAACCATAACCCGCATCGGAACCAACCAGATAGACTGTTTCAGGGTCACCCGCCATTACACCCTCAAATGTGACGCCATCGGGTGGTGTTAAACGCGCCGAGATTGGTTCGCCCAAACTACGTGCTGAAGGTAAAGAGTGTGCTGGCAAGGAATAACAGCGTCCGCTTGAATCGAGAAACACTGCCAGTTGATTACTCCTGCCCATGCTCGCCTGTTTAAAACTATCGCCACTCTTATAATTCAAAGATTCAGGGTCGACCTCATGACCCTTGGCTGCCCTGACCCAGCCTTTATCCGAGAGAATAATAGTGACCGGTTCGGTCGGTATTAAAGATTGTTCATCAATTGCCTTTGCTTCAACAGCTTCATTCAAAGGTGACTTACGATCATCACCATAGGTTTCAGCATCAGCTTCAATCTCTTTGCGCACCAGAGTCTTCAGTCGTTGAGTAGAACCCAATGTAGTTTCTAATTGGGTTCTTTCATCTTTTAACTCATCAAGTTCACCCTTGATTTTGATTTCTTCAAGTTTTGCTAACTTACGCAATTTTAAATCGAGAATCGCATCAGCCTGAATCTCGCTGAGCTGGAATCGTTTCATCAATTCAATTTTGGGTTTTTCTTCTTCACGGATAATCTGAATGACTTCATCTATATTCAAATACGCTATCATTAAGCCTTCCAGAACGTGTATATCGGCTAGTACCTTATCAAGTCGAAACTGTAGACGCCTGGTGACTGTTTCAGTCCGGTACTGCAGCCATTCTTTCAGGATTTCACGTAAATTTTTGACCTGAGGACGACCATTCAGACCAATGATATTCATATTGACCCGATAGCTACGTTCCATGTCTGTAGTAGCAAACAAGTGCAACATCATTTCTTCCAGATCAATCCGGTTGGAGCGTGGGATAAGGATCAGTCTGGTCGGATTTTCATGATCAGATTCATCACGCAGATCATCCAGCATTGGTAATTTTTTCGCCTGCATTTGTGCAGCAATCTGTTCCAGTATCTTGCTACCAGAACTTTGATACGGCAATTCAGTAATAACTACGTTGCCATTCTCTTTTTCCCAAAGTGCACGCATTTTGATCGAACCATTACCGGTTTCATACATTTCCTGTATCGCAGACTGTGGCGTGATAATTTCAGCCTTGGTCGGGTAGTCAGGCCCTTTAATATGTTCACATAGTTCACTCAAAGTGCTTTTCGGTGCTTCTAGTAAACGGATACAGGCGCTGGCAACTTCCTTGAGGTTATGAGGTGGAATATCAGTTGCCATACCCACCGCTATACCCGTAGTTCCATTCAATAGGATATTAGGCAGCCGCGCTGGTAATAATCTGGGCTCTTGCAAAGTGCCATCAAAGTTGGGCACCCAGTCAACAGTACCTTGATCAACCTCAGCTAGTAATAACTCGGCATAAGCGGCCAGTTTTGATTCTGTATAACGCATTGCCGCAAAGGATTTCGGGTCATCCATAGAACCCCAATTACCCTGTCCATCAACTAGTGGATAACGATAAGAAAAATCCTGCGCCATCAACACCATTGCCTCATAACAAGCTGAGTCACCATGAGGATGAAATTTACCAAGTACATCACCTACTGTACGTGCAGATTTTTTATATTTTGCAGAAGCTTTTAAGCCGAGTTCAGACATTGCGTAGATAATGCGACGTTGCACTGGTTTCAATCCATCACCTATATGCGGTAAAGCGCGATCGAGAATAACGTACATGGAATAATTGAGATAAGCCTTCTCAGTGTATTCCTGCAATGGTCTTTGCTCATTTTGCTCAAAGTCGAAACTTAGTGAATCAGGCATTAGAAATTCCTCTAAATAACATCATATATATAATATATACTATTGTTTTATATGTATTTATTTAATAACATTAAGAACTAACACAAAGTTGTCATTCAAATGTCACTCATTTTAAACATAAGTACTTCATCATATCAGTACGACAAATCGGAGAACTGAAATGACACCAGAAACATGCATCAAATTCATAAAAACATCAGAACTTTATCTGCGCATGACTGAACCTAAACGTTCGGCATGTAAGCAGCATGAGAATACACCTGTATTGTTTTCTGAATATCGAAAAACAAAAAAACACTAATTCGATATTAATAATGCAAAAAAGATCACTATCAAACTAATCAAGTATCGCTTTATCTCCATTATCTTCCAGCCATTGTTTTCTATCGGATGCACGTTTTTTACCAAGTAGCATATCCATTATCTTTTCTGCCTGTTTTTCATTCGGTAATGTTAACTGTACTAATCGTCTTGTTGCACTTGCCATGGTGGTTTCCCTTAACTGAATAGGATTCATCTCACCTAAGCCCTTAAAACGTTGCACAGAAACATTCCCGCGCTTCTTTTCAGCGGCAATCTTGTCGAGCACGCCCTGTTTTTCAGCATCATCCAGCGCGTAATAGATATCTTTTGCGACATCAATACGATACAACGGTGGCATTGCAACATAGATATGTCCATTTTCGACCAACGGTTTGAAATGTTTTAGAAATAACGCACATAGCAATGTGGCAATATGAAGTCCATCTGAGTCGGCATCAGCAAGGATACAAATTTTGCCATAACGTAAACCACTTAAATCATTTGAACCTGGATCAACTCCTATCGCGATAGCTATATCATGGACTTCTCTTGATGATAAGACTTCGGCTGAATCAACTTCCCAGGTATTTAATATCTTGCCACGTAATGGCATCACCGCCTGAGTCTCGCGATCACGTGCTTGTTTTGCAGAGCCGCCCGCAGAATCACCTTCGACCAGGAACAACTCTGACACACTGATATCTTGCATCGAACAATCAGCTAACTTGCCTGGTAAAGCAGGTCCACCATTTATTTTTTTACGAACAACATTCTTACTTGATTTTAGACGTTTCTGTGCAGCATTTATTGCAAGCTCGGCAATGCGCTCACCCATCTCAACATGCTTATGTAACCATTGGCTCAGACTATCTTTGACAACGCCTGAGACGAAGGTAGTACATTCACGTGATGAAAGGCGTTCTTTAGTTTGTCCAGCAAACTGTGGGTCATCCATTTTTACAGACAAGATATAGCAGCAATTATCCCAAACATCGTCAGCACTCAGTTTAATGCCACGTGGAAACAGGTTCCTTGATTCACAAAAATCTCTAATAGCATCTAGCAGTCCTTGCCGCATACCATTTACATGTGTTCCACCTTGAGGCGTAGGCACCAAATTAACGTAACTCTCTGTGATCATATCTGCCGGTTCAGGCAGCCAATGCAAGGCCCAATCTACGGCTTCATGTTCGCCTTGCATGGAACCGAGAAAAGGCTCAGGCGGTAATAGCTCTATACCGACTAATTCCTCTGCCAGATAGGTTTTGATACCATCTTCATAACACCACTCTTCTTTTTCCTTAGTCGCTTCATCATGAAGACGAATTGTTACGCCAGGGCAGAGTACCGCTTTTGCCCGCATCAAGTGTTTCAGTCTTGCTAAAGCGTATTTAGTGGTATCAAAATATTTTGCGTCAGGCCAAAATCGTATTGTCGTGCCGGTATTTTTTTTTCCAACTTCACCAACGACTTCCAGATTTGAATACTTTTCACCGCCTTTGAACGACATATTGTATTCTTTACCATTACGCCGCACCCACACCTCAAGATTCTTTGACAGCGCATTGACTACAGAGACACCAACCCCGTGTAGCCCACCGGAGAATTTGTAATTTTTGTTGGAAAACTTACCGCCTGAGTGCAGACGTGTAAAAATGACCTCAACGCCAGATAGTTTTTCTCCCGGATGTTTATCAACCGGCATACCCCGCCCATCATCGGCGACGGTCACAGAACCATCTTTATGCAGAGTAACGTCTATTTTTGATGCATATCCGGAAATAGCTTCGTCGACACTATTATCCAACACTTCTTGTACTAGATGATTCGGGCGCGAAGTGTCCGTGTACATTCCGGGTCTTTTGCGAACCGGTTCGAGACCGGTTAATACCTCAATATCAGAGGCATCATATTTAGAGGACAAATGTATATCTCACTGTTTAAATATTTTTGCGACAGGATGTCACAGATAATGCGCGTGGATTATACTCTTTTGAAATGACTGTAAGGAAGTCGAATATTTTAAATCAAATTCGAAACAAACTAGTCAGAGATAATTATTGGCATCAGCTCTATCTTGAACTGGTAAGCGGGATGGCCCTCAACTTAAGGCATTACTTCAATACAACACACTGTTGTACTTCATGTAAAAATTCAATCATGAAAGTTATAATCCGGCTTGAATCATGCTGGATCATGGCATTCTGTGTGTCTTTCTCTCCTTTTTTCCTTTGGCTCCAAACACACGTTCGCAAGCAATAATTGATCCCAAACCCAGAAAAAAACTGTTTTTATATGGATAGTCTTTTGCCAGACTAGTAATGAAGCCAAGTGATGCTAATATATGCTCATTTTGGCAGTGCCTTATAATAATAATTTAATCCAACAGGATTTTGAGATTCCTTGTGTCGAAGAAAACCAATTCTATAAATTTTGAAAAAACATTAGCTGAGCTTGACCAGCTTGTAGAAACTATGGAAAAAGGTGATCTTTCATTGGAAGAATCCCTCAAACATTTTGAACGTGGTGTTGAACTTACAAAATCGTGTCAACAAGCTTTGAGCGAAGCTGAACAAAAAGTCAGTATTTTGCTGAATAAAAATGGTAAATCTGAGCTTGAGACCTTCAATACAGATAATAATAAGGAATAAATGTCCGAATTTTCAGAACGATTACAGGTTTATAAAGAATCTGTAGAAAAAGCGCTTGATCGCTGGTTACCCGAACCTTCGATTCAACCGGAAAAATTACATAAAGCCATGCGTTATTCCGTTCTTGGTGATGGTAAGCGAATTCGTCCGGTTATTTTATACGCCACTGGCGAAGCATTCGGTATTGATCTCGACACTTTAAACGGTCCAGCGTGTGCAGTTGAAATTATTCATGCCTATTCGCTTATTCATGATGACTTGCCTGCCATGGATGACGATGATTTACGTCGTGGCAGACCAACGTGTCATAGAGCCTATGATGAAGCCACCGCCATATTATGCGGAGATGCATTGCAAGCCCTGGCATTTCATATCCTGGCGCGCGATCCAGATATCAAAGTAAACGATAAACAACGGCTAGCCATGATAGAAAATCTTGCCATTGCCAGCGGTTCGAGAGGTATGGCCGGCGGACAAGCTATTGACTTGGCTGCTGTGGGTAAATCCTTGAGCATAGCTGAACTTGAGAATATGCATATCCATAAAACAGGGGCCTTAATCAGGGCTAGTGCCGAGTTAGGCGCATTATCCGTAGAAGAAGTTGACCCAAAACTGCTGTCTCTAGTCTCACAATATGCAAAATGCATTGGTCTGGCTTTTCAAATTAAAGACGACATTCTGGATATTGAGAGTGATACCGAGACACTGGGTAAACCACAGGGTTCAGATATTGCATTGAACAAGCCTACTTATCCTAACTTATTGGGTCTCAAAGGCGCAAAAAAAGCCGCAGATGACCTTCATATACAAGCACTTAAGTGTCTTGAGCCATTTAATGAAAATGCAGACATGTTAAGGTCGATAGCTGACTACATCGTCAAACGTAATAAGTAAATTGAACATATTGCACTCTCAATGCGTCCTACATTCGATGGATATGAAGCATAAATAGAGTAGAATCACTCCGCTTAGTGATTTTTTCTTACTAAACACTTAAATCAACTTTAATCTAAGTTATTGGAATTTAAATAAATGAACCAACCAGAATCCTCGCCTACAGAAATACCTGATACCCAGAATAGTCTGGATACAAGGCACATAGCCATAGACAAGGTCGGTATTAAAGATATTAAACATCCTGTTGTTGTTAGTGATCGTTCAGGTCGCGAGCAGCATACAGTCGCTAATTTCAACATGTACGTGAACTTGCCTGAGAAATATAAAGGCACACACATGTCACGTTTTGTGGAAATTCTGAACCACCACGAATATGAAATTACAGTTCAATCATTCAAACGCATGATTGAAGAAATGACTGAGCTACTCAATGCTCAATCTGGTGACATCGAGATGAGTTTCCCCTATTTCGTGAATAAATCTGCGCCTGTTTCCGGTGTAAAGAGTCTGATGGATTATGAAGTATCTTTTATTGGTCAAATAAAGGATCACAAAACTGAAGTATTAGTAAAAGTCCTGGTACCAGTAACTTCATTATGCCCATGCTCAAAAAATATCTCTGATTATGGGGCTCACAATCAACGGTCTCACATAACGGCTTGTGTCAGGATGAAAGACTTTATCTGGATTGAAGAACTTATCGATATCATCGAGAAAGTGGCTTCATGTGAACTCTACGGTTTGTTAAAACGTCCTGATGAAAAATATGTAACAGAACGCGCATACGATAACCCGAAATTTGTCGAAGATATCGTTCGTGATGTCGCGGTAGAATTCAATAAAGATAATCGCATATTAGCCTATACGGTAGAGTCTGAAAATTTTGAATCGATTCATAACCACTCCGCTTATGCCATGCTGGAATGTGACAAAGAGAAAGAAAAATCTAACAAATCAGGCTGATTTGTTGATGTTGTTCTAAATAAAACGTCGCTCATTGTAATTTAAATGCGTCGTTTTTTTGTCCGAGGCAAACATCCTAACTTATAAACCCCTATATTTAACCTTAATTTATTTATATAACCTATTGTTTAATAAATAATTAATAAGGAAGCCAATAAAAGACTTAAATAGCTGGTTTGTCTCGCACTGTCTGATATCTGTCAAAGTGTAGACATTTTTACATTCGTAAATGAACCAACAATAGTAATTTCACTCTATAAGTTTTAAGGATAATTAATAGATATACCATGAAGAAACTCCTCCTCCTTATAGTTCTACTTTATGGATCTGTAGCCTCTGCTGATGAAATTGATATGCGCGATTACATCAAGCTTAGTAAGGGAATGTCAGAAGCAGAGGTTCTTTACAGATTGGGTTCGCCTGATCATGAAACCATTAAAAGTGATTATCACAGGAATGTATTACGTAAAACCTGGTTCTTTATCCCTCTGTCACAAAACAGGGGGAAGTGGATTACTGAAATCGAGTTTGATTCAAATGGCCGGATAATTAATCTTGACAGAAATCGAGTTTATTAATCATTGTTAGTAATATTTTTAGCTTCATTCCAAAGGACATCCATCTCTTCCAAGCTTGCTTCTTCAAGCGATTTATTCTTTTTATTTAAGCTCTCTTCGATAAAATTAAAACGCCTGACGAACTTCTCATTTGTGTTACGTAACGCCAGTTCTGTGTCAATCTGAAAATGTCTGGCGAGATTGACACAGCAAAATATTAGATCACCCAGTTCTTCTGATACATCATCTATATTATTAGCGGCAAAGATGGCCTGACGAAGTTCAGCTAATTCCTCATCGATTTTATTTAATATGTCCAGACTGTCTGTCCAGTCAAAACCAACTGTAGCGGCCCGCTTTTGTAATTTTTCCGCGCGTTGAATAGCTGGCATATGCTTGCCAATATCATTCAGTAAGTGACTATCCAGACTAGACTCCACAGGTAAAGCAGCACGTTCTTGTTGTTTTATTTGTTCCCACAAAATCTTAACAGCTTCTATGGTCTTTGCTTGGTGGTCTGAAAATACATGGGGATGTCGGCGTTCCAGCTTTTGATTCAATTGCTTGACTACATCATGAAAATTGAAATACTCAGATTCATCTGCCATTTCAGAATAAAAAACAATATGAAACAATAGATCACCCAATTCATCGCGCAAACCCTGAATATCATTACGCTCGATAGCATCAACTACTTCGTAGGCTTCTTCCAGAGTAAAAGCCTTTATTGAGTCAATAGTTTGTTCTTTATCCCAGGGACAACCGTTCACCGGATCACGTAGAGACTTCATTAAAAGCAATAATTTTTCCAGTTCTTTCATATCTGATTAGAGAGCTATATTATAGAGAGCTTGACCTTGGATTATGTTTCGCATAAAACATGTACACTATAACTCATCTCAAAAGGATGCTAGTACAGGTGACTTTACAAAAGTCCAACTAATAACAAAAGTATTATGACACCATTAATTTTAAGACTTGATGTGGCCGGTTCTCCCGTAAGGTGGATACCGTGGCAAGGCGCGGTTAACCTTTATAGTCGAGGAATGATAGCCTGGACAGCTGGTGATAGTGTATTTACCTTTCACGGCGGTACCAGCAGATTAACCGGTCAGCGTTCAATTGTAGAAATTAACTCAATTATAGCTGTTAAGCGTTCCAATCAGCTTAAACACCATAAACGCATCATCCCACCATTAACAAATCGAGAATTGTTTTTGCGCGATGCTTTTTTGTGCATGTACTGCGGCAACAAATTTAATGACGCAGCATTAACACGTGATCATATTATTCCAATCTCAAAAGGCGGCAGGGACCGCTGGTCAAATGTGGTGACTGCCTGTCGCCATTGTAATACCCGAAAGGGTAATCGTACTCCGGAACGTGCCAACATGCCCTTATTAGCTATACCCTATATACCTAATTGGGCGGAATACCTTGCGTTGTCCAATAGAAAGATTCTTGCCGACCAAATGGAATTTTTGAAAAGTCAGTTTTCAGGTCGAAAAATGCTTTTTCATAATAATTAGCACTACTCCCTTTTTAATAATCTGAACTCGATTATTATTGCAATTTTTGATTGTAGAAACTATGTCATCAAATATATTTACCGCCAGTGAGCGAATGCAAAAGGTACAGTCCCCTATCATTGCTGACATTGCAGCCTTGATCAAAAAATCTCCAGGTACAATTTCACTGGGTCAGGGAGTAGTTTATTACACGCCACCACAATCAGTTTTTGACAAAATAACACCGGTTAACCCATCACTCGAATACCATCTGTATACTGATGTGGATGGCATAACACCTTTAAAATCCGCCATCGCAAACAAACTTGAACAAGAAAACAATATTTATTTAAACAAGCATAGAAGTCTGGTAGTTACAGCTGGTTCAAATATGGGCTTTATGAATGCCCTGTTTTCAATTACTGATCCAGGTGATGAGATTATCTTGTTAAGTCCATATTATTTTAATCATGAAATGGCCATTAGAATGTTGTCCTGTCAACCGGTTGCGGTCAATACAGATATTGATTACCAGCCGTGTCTTAGCAGTATTACTTCAGCAATAACATCGAAAACAAGAGCTATTGTGACGGTAACACCTAATAATCCAACCGGTGTTGTTTATAGCGAGGATACATTACGTGCGATTAACAAATTATGTAGAGAAAGAGGTATTTATCATATATCAGATGAAGCATATGAATATTTTACATTTGATGATGTAGATCATTTTTCAGTGGCAAGTATTGTCGATTCAGAACAATACACTATTGCACTTTATTCGCTTTCCAAAGCGTATGGTTTTGCAAGTTGGCGCATTGGTTATATGATACTGCCTGAAAATTTATTAATGTCTGTCAAAAAGGCACAAGATACTTATTTAATTTGTCCAACACGTATAGCACAAGATGCTGCCGTGGCTGCATTACAGGAAGGTCGAGCATTTACGAATTCGCATCTGAAACAGATTAATAGTGTCAGGAACACGCTCTACAATGAATTGCAAAATATTAACGACTTCGCTACTACGCCTGATTCTAAAGGGGCGTTTTATTTTTTCGTTAAACTCAATACAGCGCTAAGTGGTATACAACTTGTAGAAAAGTTAATTAGAGACCATAAAGTTGCTGTCATACCAGGTGAAACATTCGGGGCAACTGATGGCTGTTATTGTCGTATCGCATATGGTGCCCTGGACAAAGAAACATCTGAGATCGGAATTAAACGCCTGATTAAAGGTCTGAAGAAAATTATTGGGTAACTCTATAAAATATCAATTAACAAAAAAACGTCATTAACGAGGAAATACAAGATGAAATCTTTAACCATCATAGTCAGTCTTCTATTAATACCCACATTAAGTCTGGCTGTTGATAGCAGTGGCAATTTTGCAGTCTGGGGTATAGGAAAAAAATCCTGTTTTGGCTTCACTCAAGCAGTTGCAGCTGACAATACAGAAAAATATAAAGATTATATGAAGGGCTTCCTTACCGCCTATAATATTTTTACGGAAAAAACCTACAACATTACTGGCAGAATGAATGCTGATCAGGTAATCGAATGGATGAACGAGTATTGTGGTGAGAACCCGATGTCCAGCGTTGAAAATGCACTAACCAGTTATACTTTTGACCATTATGACAAACGCTTGAAAACTTCTGGTACTGGTGCTGGACGTTAGTCTAACTTGATTAAAAACAGTGCGTTTGCACCATTTTAGACTATTTTTATTTAATAAATGAAATTGATAATCAGACTGAAATGATACATTATTATTAAGTAAAATTATACCTGAGGGTTCCCCTCAGCAATTGTTACAATCGGAGAACAAATAATGAAATCAAAGATAATCAAGACAAGCTTAATTGTGCTTTCACTGGCTATGGTCGGTGGTTGTGCAGACATGAAAAAAATGAGTAGTGACATTGAAGCTGCTAATGCTGCTGCTGCATCTGCAATGACAAAGGCAAACGAAGCTTACACCCTGGCCTCAAAAAGCCAATCAACCGCATCTGATGCTGCATCCGCAGCTGCGAAGGCTCAAGCTACTGCTGACGAAGCTTTAGCCTGTTGCAAAGCTAATTCAGACAAGATTGACCGTATGTTTGAAAAAGCGATGATGAAGTAATAAGCTAGAGTTCAATTTAACTTTCAGAAGCCCTGATTATTTTTCAATAGTCAGGGCTTTTTTATGTACAGGATGTACTGTATGCCGCGAGCGCAAGGATGCGCAAGAGCGGCGTTCTCCATCGATGCAGGACAATTACAAGAAGGAAGTAATCAGTAAGTCGCAGGAACAGAAACCGAAGTAGTGTGAAACAGGAAAATAGAGCCGAGGAAGTCCGAAGCGACTATTTAAAATAGCTACACTGTATGCCGCGAGCGCACAACTACCCCAATACTCAAAACAGGTGCTTATCGATTAATCCGAAAGATTGGAATCCAATTGAAGTTGTAAATTAAGCTTCTCAGCTTGAGTGATTGCGTTACTTAATTTTGTATCTACTTTGGCTTGCATTACCTTGCTTAAATATTTTCCAATAGCAATAGGTAGTCCTGTTGGTTTATTGATTGCTTCATAGGCAGCAGACCAATCAAGTTCATAATCTTTATCGTTTGATATTTCTATAATCAATGCGACGACGCTGGTTAAATTATTTTCATATTTTTGTGTGTCTTCATCGAGAAAAGGGTGTGCCTCAAGATAAATAACATTATCTTTTACACCAATTTTATAAGGCTGATTAATAATATTAACCGGCGTTTTAAGCGAAACCTCCGCAAATAGTGCCTCGATATCTTCCGGGTACAAGCGTATACAACCGTGACTCACTCGCATTCCAACACCATAAGGTTTATTAGTGCCGTGAATAAGATAATCACGATTGCCTAAACGCATGGCGAAAGCACCCAATGGGTTATCAGGCCCGGCCATGACTATTTTCGGCAAGGGATCACCTGCAGCTTCATGTTCCTTGCGAATCGATTCAGGTGGATACCAGTTTGGATTAGCTTTTTTTTCAACTATCTTTGTTTTTAAATAAGGCGTCTGCCAGCCTTCTCTACCCACTCCTAATGGATAGGTTATGACTTCTTGTGGCTTTCCATTTAGTTTCGGCGGGTAATAGTAAAGACGCATCTCGGGAATATTCAACACAAGCCCTTGCATGGGTGCAACCGGCAAAATAAATTGTGATGGCAGAGTAACCTCTTCACCATGCTGAGGTAACCAGGTATCGACGTCTGGATTAACCAGTTTCATGTCCTGATATCCAAAGCCATGGCGGCGTGCTATATCTAACAAAGTTTCATTCTGGTCTGCTTTTATTTTGCCTATTTCACCGACGACGGTATCGCCCGAATCACTCAAGACATATCTGGTTGCATAGGCGTTTGTTGCTGAGCTTAGCAAACCAAATAAAATAAGCGTATGGATAGATTTCTTCATAATTAGACCATTATATTCTTCAGAATTTTAAAACAACACTACTTAGATTGTGACGCGTGTTTTAGATTCGCCAATTCGTAACAAGCTTGGCAACAGAATTAGTGTAAAAAATGTACTGACCAGCATTCCGCCAACGATGACTCCAGCCAATCCGCGATATAATTCTGTTCCGGCGCCAGGGACTAACAACAATGGCAACATACCAAAAATACTGGTCATCGTACTCATCATGATGGGTCGTAATCTTAATAATACAGCTTCTTCTACAGCTTCTTTTCTTGAACGCCCTTCCCTTTCTCCAGAACGTGCCTGGTGTACTAATAAGATAGCATTATTAACAACCAACCCAAGTAAAATAACAAAACCAATCATGGTCAATAGATCCATGCTTTGAAAACTCACCAGATTAATTAAATAGAGTGCGAGGACACCACCGAATGTTGCCAGAGGTATTGAAAGCATTACCAGCAGGCTATCTTTGAATGAGCTGAACATAGCACTCATCAGTAAGTATAAAATTGTAATGGCCAATAAAAAACTACCTGCCATATTTTTTAATGCGGAGGTTAATTTATCTGCGGTTCCACCATATTGAATATCACCATCTTCGGGTAAAGCAGCCAGTACTTTCGGTTCTACTTCTGTTTTTATGATATCCAATGCTTCTTCAAGAGAGACTGTTGGAGGTGGAGATATCTCAAGTGTTACCGTCCTACGACGATTAATACGTCTGATTTGCTCAGGTCCGGCAGTACGCACTATTTCTACTAATTCGTTTAAAGGTAATATACCTGCCGACGAAGTCATAACAGGAATACTGCCTAATTGTTCAGGCGTATCCCATGACTTCGAGCGTAGAATAATATCCAGAGTCTCTTCGCCATTAAAATAATCACCAACAAAGCGACCATCACCCAATGTCTGGATTAATGCAGCAACAATAGATCGATCCCAGCCCGCTTCCGCAATTCGCCTTTCATTAGGCAGTAATCTTAATTCTGGTTGTGCCAGCTCCAACCCAGGCCGTGGGCGCGTGTTGGGATATATGGCAGAAATAGGTATAAAAGCATCTAATGCCGAAGACATCAATGCTGGTAAATTTTTTGACTGGATGTTCATATCTATTGTACGCCCTGATCCAAAACCACCAAATAACGAGGCTTGTTTTGCGAAAGCAATAGAATCTGGAAAACCTTGCACAACAGAATCTATCAAGGGCACCAGTTTATCAACGTCTTCATCATATTTCGCACGTGCCCCCATAAATACACCACGTGAAAAAGCCACAAAGAAATAGTGTTTAATATAGGGTTCCTTTATTCCATCCACGTGCGGCTGCATTCTCGCCGCCACAATATCGCCTAATTCTTTTTCAATTGTCTCAATATTAGTTCCCGGTGATGGCAATATAAATGCGTAGGCCAAATTTCGATTTCCATCAGGCAGATAATCTGTTTTGGGCCATAGTGCATACATGATTAAGGGCGGGATTGTAAGTAATAACATTATCCAGAATGCACGCCGTAAAGGTGTATTGGTTAATGCCATAATTAGCTTACAAACTCCACTCCATAATCGATGATATGGATCAACGAACGTTTTATCAGCCAACCATAATCTTGCGGCCGTAGGAACCACCGTTATCGCGGTTAGTAATGAAAAAATAATCGCCGCTGCAATCGTGATAGCCAGATCAGAAAATAATTGTCCAACTTCATCCCTTAGAAAAACGACAGGTAAAAATATCGCTACCGTAGTTGCTGTAGATGCAATTAAGGCACCCAGCACCTGACTCGTCCCTTGTGTAGAAGCCAATTCAGCAGAAACACCACGCTCACGTAAACGCACGATATTTTCAAGAATGATAATTGAGGCATCCAGCACCATACCGACAGCAAAGGCCAGGCCAGCGAGAGAAATTATATTTAATGTCCTGCCAGCAAGATCCATCACGCTGAAACTGGCAACCAAACAAATTGGAATTGATGCGGCAACGATTAATGTGGCGGGGAATTTTAATAAGAATAAAAACAATACTATGATAGCAAGCCCAATACCCAAACCAAGATTATTTCTAACCATCGCAATTGAACGCTCTATATATATCGTTTCATCATAGACTTGTTCAATAGATAAGTTATTACGTTTCAAAGGCCCAGCATTTAATTCTTCAACCGCTTCATGCAAACCGGCCATTACTTCAAGCACATTAACACCCGATTCACGTTGGGCATTAATCGCAATAGATAAAGTACCTTTTGTTAATACAAAACTATTTTTATCAGTTAATCGCTCTTCGATAGTGGCAACATCACGTAGATAAACAGGCCGACCATCCCGCCATTCCAGAATCATTTCACCGAGATCACTGGCAGCATATTTTCCAGCAAACCGAATGCTGTATTCACGCTTACCAACATTCGAAAAACCGCCCGAAACATCTTTACTGGTTCCGGCAAGTTTCATGACCTTGTCTAGTTGAACACCAAGATTAGCTACTTTGTATGGATCAAAGGTAATTCGTAACTCTTTATCACTTCCACCTATGACTTCAGAGCGGGCAACTCCGGGAATACGTTCGAAACGGGACTGAACAACTTCTTCTATAAAATCTTTATAAGATTCTATGGGTCTTTGATTATCACCTTCCGTCTTTATCATGAACCAGGCAATAGCTCTGGCATCCTGTCCAACGGAACTGATTGAAGGCTCATCTGCATCTTCAGGATAATCAGAAACTTGATTCAAGCGATTCATTACCTCAACCAGAGCTCTGCGCATATCCATATTAATGGCGAAGGTTAAATTGATCTCACCCCTGCCCTCATAAGCAGTTGCGCGAATCTCGGTTAAGCCCGGCAAACCTCTTAAAACATCTTCTTGTGGCTCGATAATTTCAGCTTCCACTTCATATGGCGCTGCAGCGCGCCATGTAGTGGTGATCGTTATTTCAGGTTCTTCTAATTCCGGCGTTAACTGAATGGGTAATCGTGTAAGACTGATAGTTCCAAATATCAGTATTAATATAATTGCAACAAGCAAGGCTACTGGATTAGCCAGACATAATTTAGTTATGTTCACTAATAACTTGTTCCACTAATTATCTTTACTGTTTGTCCAGGACGTAAGCGTTCATTCCCTCGTATTACGATCTTATCGTTTTCATTAACATTACCGATAACCTGAATGTGTGTTGTATTTGATATGCCTGTCTTTACTGGTACAGGTTCTGCCTGATTATCACCATTTATCCTGTACACTATGATGCCGGACTGTCGTATAACGAGTGCATCACGAGAAACAGCGGTGACATTTTGATTTTCATTAACCGGCACAGCAAGCTCAATAGCAGTGCCTACAGGCCAGATATTTTGCTCAAAGACAACCCTGATTTCATAAAGTCTTGAAACATCATCACCTACCGGAACTACCGTGCGAACGACGCCTTTGACCTCACCTGTGGGGCCTTTAATTTTTAAGCTATCACCATTTTTGACATGTTGATAAGACGCCATTTGAATTCGCGCCTGAACTTCAACATTTTCAGTATCAATTAAACGAACAATGCTATCACCAGCGTCAACTCTTTCACCAGGTGATTTAAAACGTTCAATTACCACACCCGAAAATGGAGCACGCACAATCGTTCTATTTAGATCATCCCGTGCCATTGCTAATTTAGCTTTAACGACGCTTATATTGGCCAGCGCCTGATCACGATTTGCCTGAGTTTCATCTAATTGACTTTTTGCCGCATTATTTTGCTTGGCTAATCTATCAAGCCGTTCTGCTTCTCGGCTATAAAAATCAACCATTGTTTCAATCGGTTTTATTTCTGTTTGGATTTCATTCAAGGCAAGAAGGTAGGTTTTGTCATCTACTTTAGCGATTGTCTCATTTATCCTGATTTGATCCCCGACATCGAGCACTGTTTCGAGTGTGCCTTCAACCTCGGCTGCAATTTCAGAATCAAACCGTCCTATAACAGTACCCGTCACCCAAATAAAAGGCGCAATATCGATATTAATAGCCTCTTCTACTTGTACAATTGCTGCTGGGGCACCACCCGCAAAAACGAAAGAGGGCATCATGCTTAATTGAAGCAATAAAAAGTAAATTAATTTATTTTTCATATTATTCTTGTAGTCCAGAAGGAGTTAATGTATTCCTTTTATTTGACTATTAACTCTTATTTAATTCATCGCATTATATGATGTTATTACAACATTGCCGCAGGATAATGTTATTATTTCTCTTTTTGACATACACCGGTCAAGTTACTGCCGAGCGAGATATCGGTAACTATATTGATTTGCCTCAAGCGCAATTACAACAGCTTGAACTCAATAATTTTAAGGTTCTAGGCCTAATCCAACTGGCTCAAGATGCTGGTCAGGATCGTCCCTTAATGGAATTTTCCGGCTTAGCCTGGGATCATGACGAAAATAGCTTAATTATCCTGTCAGACCGTGGTTTCTTAATTCACACAAAACCGATATTTAGTAATGGAAAGCTAATTGAAATTAAATTGTTGTCTTATCATCATCTAAGAGACAAAAATGGAAAAAAGTTAAAATACACCGCTGCCGATAGTGAGGGACTGGCATTAATTAACTCTAAAAATAATATTATCGGAGATACTGAATTAATTATTAGTTTTGAACGTCAACCACGCATTATTCGCTACGCAAATGACGGTACTTTTATTGCAGATGAACCACTAAACAATGAACTGAATGACATAAAGAATTATGCGGCTTCCAATAAAGCACTGGAAGCAGTCACAATCCATAATCAATTCAATATTATTACTGGTCCGGAACGACCCTTAAAAAGCCAACATGATAATTTATTATCACTGCACACACTTGAGAAGGAAACATGGTATTTCACGCCTGATAGTGAGAATTATGGATCTTTGGTAGGTTTAACTACCTTGCCAGATAATCGATTGATTACATTGGAACGTATCTTTTCCAGCATCTTTGGTGGCTTGAGTAATGCAATACATCTGATTACACTCGGTGAGGATACAATTAAAGCTAAAAAAATAGTGTCATTAGCTCCTTCAGCCAGTTATTTTAACGATAACTTTGAAGGAATTAGCTGGCATAAGGAAAATCGTTTTTTTATGATTAGCGATGATAACGATAATATATTTCAGAAATCCCTACTGGTTTATTTTGAAATTCCTGATCTTGACGATGAGGAATGACTTTAACAAATATTAGACCTCTCGTAACCGGGGCATTAACTCAACCAGATTGCATGGACGAGTACGATAATCCAGTTGCAGTCGAATTAATTCATCCCAGGCAGTAACACAGGCGCTCATTGAACCTGGCATACAAAATATATAAGTGCCGTTAGCAACTCCGGCAATAGCGCGAGATTGAATGGTAGACGTCTTGATTTGTTGATAAGAAATAGAGCGAAACGTTTCACCAAAACCATCAATAGTTTTATCGAACAAAACGCTCACCGCTTCCGGTGTGCCATCTCGACCGGTGACTCCGGTTCCACCCGTCGTTAAAACAACCTGCACCTGCTCATCTGCAATCCATTTTGATATTTCGGCACGAATTTGATACTTATCATCTGGCACAATCTTTTTCTCATAGAGTTCATGCCCTTGTTGATCCAGTAAATTAACCAGACGATCACCCGATTTATCGGTTTCTTCCGTTCTAGAATCCGAAATGGTCAAAACAGCTATATTAAGTGGTATAAATTCTCTTTCGGTTTTCTTTTCGGTCATAATATTCACTATTGTTTTTTATATTTCCAATAATAGTGTAACCGATGATTAAAACACAGGTGAATTCTTTTGATGCAAAATGAACAGTCAGAATCAATGCGACTGGATAAATGGCTGTGGTGTAGCCGTTTTTATAAAACTCGCGCGCTCGCAGCTAGCGCGATTAAGGGACATAAGGTCGATGTTAATGGCTCGGTAGTGAAAGCCGCGAAAAATATTCGGGTTGGAGATAGAGTCGAAATCGGTAAAACACCTTATAAATACACCATTACCATTCTTAAACTGGCACATAATCGTCTGCCTGCAAGCAAGGCCGTATTAATATATGAAGAAGACAAGGACAGTATTCAACGTCGAGAAGAATTGGCGCAACAGATGAAAGCAGATGCTGCCTCATTTCCTCAGACGCGCGGCAGACCAACAAAACGCGACCGACGAGAGATAATCAGATTTACACGAATATCTAAAGAAGAATAGATATATGACAACCTTATATACTGCAATGGAGAGAAGCAATGAAAGCCGATGAAATATGTCACGTTGAAACCACGACATTTCATAACGAACTTGAGAGTGAAGACTATCCTTTCGAATCAGGGCGTTATTGGCTATTCACCTCGAAAGTGTGCCCCTTTGCGCATCGCACTGAAATTGTTCGAGCGTTAACCGGACTTACTGAACATATTGGTCTAACCATAGCGGACCCTGTACAGATTGTTGAAGGCTGGAACATTGAGAAACGTTACGAAAGTGTCGATAGCGCAGCCTGTCCAATTGATGGGATGAAACGCCTACCAGAACTTTATCAACTCGCCGCACCGGATTATACCGGTCGCGCCTCAGTGCCGGTTTTATTCGATACCAAGACCAACACTATTGTTAATAATGAATCAGCAGAGATTATTTATCAATTCGATGAGGTAGCCGCACAACATTTAGACCATCCAACACTTTACCCGGAAAATAAACGCGAGTTGATCGATAATTTGATTGATGAACTCGCCAATGAATTGATCACACCAATCTATCGGGCCGGTTTTGCTAAAGATCAACAAACCTACCTTTCTTATTTCAAAAAGGTATTTTCTTGCTTAGACAAACTTGATGAGAGGCTAAAGACCACTGAGCCCTACATCGCAGGAGACCAACTTACACTAGGGGATGTACATGCTTATCCACATTTAGCTCGCTTCGATGCCGTATATCATTCTCTGTATCGATTGAATTTGAAGTTTATCAGCGACTATCCACACATTGCCGGCTATATGAACCGTCTCGGCGAGATACCGGCCTTCGCGGATACATTAGATGTAGATGCATTTAAAGAAGGTTATTTTCTAGCCTGGAACCAACCGACGGATGGCTACTTTATACCAGCAGGGCCGGTTGTTGCTCCACGTTCCGGGGTCGCAATAACTGATATTGAATGATAGTCAAATTACACTTTGATATTTATGAAACCTTCAGTCTGCTCAATGCGATAATAATAAAAACCTAATACAACACCACGCATTGCGATGAATAATGAGAATGCCAACCATAAACCATGGTTACCCATGAATTGAAACACATACCAAATAGGTAAATAGAAAACGAAGGTGCAGATTAACATTGCATTACGCATTTCAGGGCCACGTGTGGCACCGATAAAAACACCATCCAGCAAAAAACACCAGACTGAGATTAATGGCAAAGCAATCATCCACGGCAGATAGACCAATGCCAACTCACGCACGGGTTCGATATCGGTTAATAAATTGATCAATAGCTGGCCTGCAAGCCAATAAAATAGTGTGAAAGCAAGCCCGAATGCGAACGACCATTTCAAAGCTAATGAAACGGCTTTATGAAAAATGTCTTTGCTTCTGGCACCTACCGCTTTTCCGATCAATGCTTCTGCAGCGTGATTAAAACCGTCTAGCGCCAGGGCCATTAATAAATAAAACTTCATTAGAATAGAGTTTGCTGCAAGTGTCAGGTCACCATACCTTGCTCCTTCACGTGTAAAGAAAGCAAAGACTAATATCAGACAGATGGTTCGGATGAAAATATCATTATTCAAGCGCATGAAGATTTTCATTTTTTCCAGATGCAATATTTCTGAAAGCACCCATGCGCCGCCCTCGCCTGCCAATTGCTTTCTGATAATAAAAAACGACAGTATGACACCACAATATTGTGCGATGACTGTTGCCAGAGCAACGCCGCGTACATCCATTTCCAGATAAACAACAAATATAATATCCAGAATGATATTAATGACATTAACGGTGATACCCAGAGTTAAACTGGCAACGGCGTTCTGCATACCTAACAACCATCCGTTAACCGAGAACAGGATCATTAAGGCCGGCGCGCCCCAGATCATCCAACGACAATATTCAGCAGCATAATATTTAACGTCTTCGCTACCTTCGAGTAGTGTTAGTCCAAAGCTGATGATTGGTTTTTGTAAGAGAATAAAAAAAAGTGCGATAGCTAAGCCGACCAGCATAGACTGAACCAACAAAGTCCTGATTTCGGTCGCATCGTTCTTGCCATGCGCTTGGGCAACGATGCCTGTCGTGCCCATGCGCAAAAAACCCATGCCCCAGTAAAGAAAATCAAAGATGACTGAGCCAACAGCAACGCCACCAAGATAAACAGCGCTTTCCAAATGCCCAATAACGGCTGTATCAACCAAACCTAATAGGGCCATGCTGACATTGCCGATGATCATAGGCCCGGCTAATAGCCAAAAAGCACGATGCTGATTATCTTTTATCATAGTAATGGATTGATCTGTTCAATAGATATGAACGACGTTTATCTGGAAACGGTACTTTATGCTTCAGTTATTAATGGCATATTCCAATTGCCTTCAAAGAAATTCTCATCCAGCGTATTGCGTGCACGTGGATTGTATTCTCGTTCTTTAATATCATCTGGTATCGCCGTTTCGGCTAATTGATAACCAACCGTCATCATCGCCATCGGCGTGAATTGGTCGGGAATCGAAAATTCAGTCTTTGTTTTATCGGCATCAAAACCGCCCATTTGATGCACCATCAAACCGAGTGCCGTTGCCTGCAGGCATAAATTCAAAGATGCCGCACCGGTATCGTATTGTCCCCAGCGATTTGGGTTTCCATTTTGTGATAAAACAGAATCAGCACATGCCAATAACAACACAGGCGCGTCTTTAGCCCAACTTTTATTACCTTCCACCAAACACGCTAACGCTTTATCCCACGCTGATTGATTCGTTGCCTTGTCGAAAATAATAAACCGCCAGGGTTGATCGCCGAAGCAAGATGGTGCCCAGCGAGCCGCTTCAACTAATGAGATTATTTGCCCACGTGATAACGTTTTTTCAGAATCATAGGCCCGTCCACTCCAACGAGCCGCAATCAGTTCATGAATAGGTACTTTTGTCTCAATATCTTTATTAAACATGTGTCATCAAACTCCCGTTTTGATAGTCTTGAAGGAAATAATCAACAAATACACAATACGCATCATGTCAGACATTGAAATATATCAAAAACTCTTCGCCAATATTGAAAAAGTAATACAAGGTCAACCATCTGCCATACGTAAACTTCTGGCAGCCTTTTTCAGTGATGGCCATGTTTTACTTGAAGACGTCCCCGGCACAGGTAAAACAACACTGGCGAAAGCGCTAGCTAAATCCATTGATGTTGAGTTTCAACGTATTCAATTTACGCCAGACCTGCTGCCCACTGATATTTTAGGCGTGTCTATTTTTAATCAACGTGATCAGGATTTTGAGTTTCACCCCGGCCCGATATTCAGCAATATACTTCTCGCAGATGAAATAAATCGTGCCTCACCAAGAACCCAATCTGCATTACTGGAAGCCATGGGTGAACGACAGGTCAGTATTGAAAGGCACAAATATCAACTTGATGAGCTATTTTTTGTCATCGCTACCCAAAATCCGGTGGAATATCACGGTACTTATCCTTTACCAGAAGCACAGATGGATCGTTTCGCTATGCGCTTTAGTCTTGGCTATGTCACACAAGATGAAGAGGTCTCTATTCTTGAGAAACAAAACGATAACCACCCGCTTGAATCACTTGAACCCTGCATTAATAAAGAAGATGTCATTAAATTAAAGAAACAAGTCACTCTCATTAATGTCAGCGATGAGATTAAGCATTATATGGTCGCGCTGATAAGGGCGACACGCGAAACAGATGGAGTTTTAAATGGTGCCAGTCCTCGTGCATCGATATCCCTGATGAAGGCAGCACAAGCTTTGGCTTTGTTTGATGGAATGGACTACGTCAGTCCAGATCATGTGCAGGAAATCGCAATAGCTGTTATTTCACATAGAATTATGATGAATTCCCAGAGCGGATTCTCGGGTAGCAGCAGAGATCAAATTATTGAAAACATCTTATCCAAAACGCCTGTTCCGGTTTAAAGGCCAAGTCGAGATATAGGAAACCCTGATGCTGCGTAGACTCTTGTTTGCCAACTTCAAGCTTGTATATCGCTTTAACCATTGGCTACGGCAACGATTTACTTCAACAGGAATACTTATTTTATTGATTATACCGATTGCAGGTATATTTGGATTTGACACACGCTCAACACTTTCTTTTCAAATTTTTTCAATCACTCTGATTCTGCTCATTACGTCCATGAGTTTTGCTCTGTTTTTCAAGGGTAAATTTTCTATAGTAAGAAAGCTACCCGATTATGGCAGCGTGGGAACACCGCTTAACTATTCTTGCGTCATCGCTAATAAAAACAGAACTGCCAAAAGAAGTCTTGTTGTGATCGATGAATTGAAAACACAATTCCCGACTATGCATGAATTTTCGAACTCAAAAGATCCGCAGGATAAAAACCGGAATCGATTTGATCGTTTTATAGGCTATCCGCGTTTAGTCAATGCTATTCAAAAATTACGTGGCGGTTCGATCAAGGCTATTACAGTTGATTATATCGCTGAACAAAGTGTTCTTGAAACAAGCATTGAATTAATTCCACTACGCAGAGGTTATTTACAATTTGATAATACGCGCATAGCGCAAGCTAAACCATTAGGCTTATTTCAGTCTCAAAAGATAATTGACAATAAAGACCGTTTATTGATTTTGCCAAAAATCTATAAAACACCAGGATTAAATTTACAGGGCAAACGTGCGTATCAACATGGCGGAATTAGCAATGCCTCTATAGTCGGCGATTCACAGGAGTTTATATCCTTACGTGATTACAATCCCGGCGATCCGCTACGATCAATTCATTGGCGCAGTTTTGCAAAACTTAATAAACCCATCGTTAAAGAATACCAGGATGAATACTTTACGCGTTATGGCTTGGTTCTGGACACCTACTTGCTTAATAAATCGGAATTAATATTCGAAGATGCTGTCTCGATTGCCGCCTCTTTGATGACCGCACAAAAAGAACAGGATGCCCTGCTCGACTTGATGTTCGTTGGTGACAATGCCTATCGCTTCACCTCCGGTCGCGGACTGGCCGGAGCTGCAAATATACTTGAGATACTGGCTTGTGTAGAGCCTGTGTACGAATCAAATATTAAAGAAGTTGAATCAATGGTTAGACAAGTCAGTCACGAATGCAGTGTCTTGATTTGCATACTACTGGCTTTGGATGAATCTCGAACAGGATTAATCAAAGAACTATCTGGATTAAATATACCTGTTAAGTTTTTACTCCTTAGTGATTCAAATGAGGAAACTCAGGGCGAAGTATTAAAGAAATACGATAT
This sequence comes from Gammaproteobacteria bacterium, assembly GCA_030829985.1. Lineage (GTDB taxonomy): Bacteria > Pseudomonadota > Gammaproteobacteria > Eutrophobiales > Eutrophobiaceae > UBA7359. The sequence goes on from JAURNW010000013.1 coordinate 35,982, forward strand.
CCATGTACTTCAACATGATAGCTTGCAACAGGATCTCGACACACTATGGATAATGTGAGCGATAAGCCTGACAGGAATAAATTAAGTCCGGCGCCGCCCGGTTTGATTATGGCCAGCTTGTTGTTATGGGGCTGGCAAACAGAATTTTTCTTATATGCTGTCATTATGGGTGTCGTGCTTGAGTTACCTATATTTATAAAATGGCGTATTGATTTCAGTGACAAAGACATCAATCAACTGGCCGACCTGAGTGGCGTTATCTTTTTTATTCTGACTGTTTATATTTTCGTCAATTATTCATTTCAAGGTATATACAAAATACTGGAATTAATGCCATTTGTATTACTTCTGCTAATGCTCGCGCAAGGTTATGGCTTACAAAATGGCATAAAGACCTCAGCCTTGTTTATTAGTATTCGTCGGCTTGGAGAAAGCGCCGGGTCAGACGTTCTCTACAAAACGAATATTGGTCTGCCCTATGTGTTTATATGCATGATCTCAGCTAGCTCAGGCAATAAATTCAGCGACTATTTTTTTTATATTATGCGCGCTTATCATTGCATGGTTATTATTCACGCAAAGGCCAAAATATTTTTCGAAAATCACATGGCTTGCCTCCGTCGTATTTGTCATTTTCTTTTCCTACTTAACTCAACAGGGATTTCAGCAACTACAATTTAAATCTGAAGCATTTCTACTCGGTTTGTTTGAACAATATGGATGGAGAAGTACAAATCCGCTACAAACATCAACATCAATAGGTTCATTAGGACGTTTAAAATTATCAGACCGTATCGTATTCAGAGTTAAAACGGATAAACCAGCTTCAAAAGCACTGTATTTTCGTGAAACCGCATACAGTATTTATGAGTATGGGACCTGGCGTAACCCAGGAGTTGAGTTCGATATTATCACCAAGACACCTAACAAGAATGAATGGCGCGTTAATAAAACTATTAAAGATAAAGGCGATATGGATGTATCTATCTATCTTCAGGATAGATCCGCCATTATCCCGGTGCCTGATAATATCAATACTTTATCAGGCAAAGATTTGATTCAAGTGGAAACCAGTGTCTATGGTTCAACCCGAATTGAAGCACGCGAAGGCTGGATTAACTATCGACTTGGTTATGCCGACCACGACTTTGTGGAAGCTGGACCAAATGAGCACGACCTTATTGTTCCAAGTAATTATCAAGAAGATTTTAAACAGGTAGCAACTCAATTAGACCTTTATTCTAAATCACCCGAAGAAATTATTAGTGTTGTACAAAAATATTTTAAAGATAATTTTTATTATTCCATCACACAAAACCAGCGCTACACACGAGGCCAGTACCTGACAAAGTTTCTGTTTGAAAGTAAAAAGGGGCACTGCGAATACTATGCAACTGCAACGGCTTTATTATTACGTGAGGCTGGAATCCCGGCACGCTATACCATAGGTTATTCAGTTCAGGAATACAGCGAATGGCAAAAGATGTATCTCGTCCGTGCACGACATGCTCATGCCTGGTTAAAGTATTACATGGATGGTATGTGGCATAACATGGATACGACACCTTCTATTTGGGCGCCAATGGAGGCTGAAGACCGCACACTATTGGAACCGATAATGGATCTATTGTCATGGTTACGCTACAAAACGACAGCCAGTAATATTGATACAAAAAAACAGGATTCCACTGACTGGATGCTCTGGTTATTGATTCCATTGGGCGCCTATCTAAGCTGGCGTTTCTATACCAAGCAACGTGTTGAACAGAAAGAAAAAACTGACATTGAAACACATATAGTCGAACGATTCGGAATCGACTCACCATTCTACCCCTTACTCAAGCAACTGGAGAGACAAGTAGATAACAGACAAACTGGAGAGTCGTTAAGTAAATGGATACAACGCATCTTGCCTGATACAAAAGCAGAAAAATATTTTAAGCTGATTACGTTACATAATCGTTATCGATTTAACCCGACAAGTGATAAAGAACAAGAAAAGCAATCCATCAAAATAGCAATTGAAGAAATCGCCCGGCAATAGGCCGGTTCTTTCAGGTATCAAGAATAAATATACAGGAAGCCATCTACAATCTTGTGTTCAATACTATTAAGTGGGCGACTACCCTTTTCGATACATTCGCCATTATCTAGATTGAATTTCCATTGATGTTTTGGACAGGTTAATGTTCTACCTTCAAGTGCTGACAAAGGGATGTTCGTGATCTGGTGCGGACAACGACTATCGAATATCTGGTAGTCATCACCAGTTTTATTAACAAAACAGGCACGACCATCATAGTCATAACGTGAGATGCCCTCTTCTACTTCATTAACTGCTATTAATTTATGCCATTGCTTTTCTTTGCCAATCAAATCCGGATTAAAATCTGGAATATCCATTTTGATAATAATATCAACAGCCCAAATGATCTTGCTTAAACCTAATGTCGGCATACATACTAGTAAGGCATCCAGTATTTCGTCTGCGCTATTACCTTCTTTTAATGCACGCACCAAATATTGTTTTAAGCCTGCTTCTGTCTGCGCATCAACCTTGGTTATGACTGACAACAGTGAACGGGTTTTGTTATCTAAATGCTTTCCCCCTTCTTTCAGGAATTTGAAATAAGGCTCAATCGCTTCTTTTCTGACCTTGATCAGATAATCTAATGCTTCACTCATATTCGTCTTCGTCGTCTTCTATGTCTTGTTGCGGCTCTGCCCATGCTCTGGGTGGCATCTCGACGGTGTATTCAGTCTCTTTACCCGAATATATATTTTCTAGCAGGATGGTTTTGGTTGGATTGTTATAATTCTGATGCATCAACATAACATGCATTTTCGGATCTGCCGGCTTGATAAATTCTTCTGATTTCTTAAACAAGAGTGTGGAAGTGACCAAACGACGCACTGGAAAATGCGCAGCTACAACGCCAGCCTGGTGACTCTCTCTTCTGGTGCAAGCATCCATAGTGTGCTTTTGGAAACAACGTACTCCTACATCAATTACAAGTGCACCCGTGTCTTTGTTAAGCGTACGAAAACGTGCCTCGACAAATCCCAGCTTTAATTCTGTCTTTGTGCCAAACAAAGCGAAGTAATCTGCCATTACAAAAAGCCCAGCCATGAGAACAGCAGCAGCAATGATAGATGAGAATATTTTTATTTGTTTCTTATTCACTTATTTTAGCCTGGTTAATCTCTGCGTAAACGATCGGTTACAGATATCGGTGTCGGATACTTCATCACTATGATATAGGACGAGACAACAAACGTTAATAGTGTTGCGAACTGGATCAAATACGATGTGCGCTCATCAATAAAACCAGACTTAACCGCAAGTACCGCAATCAACAAAGAGAACTCACTGATTTGACCTAATCTGAACCCTGTTTCAAAAGAGACATATTTCTTTTCTCCTTGCATACGCAATAACCAGCTAAAGATTAACGGCTTGAATACCAGTGCCAATGTTGCCAGGATCACACCAGGTATGAGAATCTCATCGATCACTGCCAGATTGAAGCCTGCACCTAATGAAAAGAAAAAGATGATCAAAAAGAAATCACGCAACGGTTTTAAACGTTCTGTTATGAATAGAGCAATCGGACTGGATGCCATTGTTACTCCGGCCACTAAAGCACCTATTTCATGTGACAAGCCAACATAATAAGCCAATTCAGATATTCCCAGACACCAGGCAATGGCTAATAAAAATATGTATTCATGAATCTGATCAAATCGTAATATCAATTTGAACAGAATAAAACGTGCCATCAGATAGACAACACCGATCAATAACGGCAAGTACAAAAGTTGACTTGCAATATCAACTATCAGGTTACCACCCTTACCGTATCCCTGTAGTAATAACAGAATAACAATCGCAATCAGATCCTGTATCAATAAAATACTTATAATAATCTGGCCTGTATGACGATGGTGTAAAGTTGTTGTAGGTAAAAGCTTTAAGCCAATAATTGTGCTTGAGAACATCATGACGGCACCAATCAAGAGAGCCTGTAAAATCTCATAGCCAAATAAAAAACCAATCAAAAATCCGATCAGGCAAAATGCAACGCAACTCAGCAAGGTCACTTCCAGAGCTTCGCGCAACATTTCCCATAATTGTTGCGGCAACAAATCCAGACCAAGTAAATAGAGCAGAAAGATAATACCAATATTGGATATATCGCTAATCAGCTCAGCATCATCGATGAAACCCATGCCCCATGGGCCGAGTATCAAACCAAGGGCGATATAAGCAACAATCATTGCCTGTCTGGCATACAAGGCAAAGGTTGCGAATATTGCCGCACCGGTAAAGATGAGGAAAATTGAGTATTGAATTGATTGTTCAATCATTGCTTATATCAGCCTGATACCTTTATTTAATATTTTTTGATAGTTGTTCCCATGCTTTATCCAGTCTTTTTAGTGAAACTGGTATTCTGGTTTTTAACTCTTGCGTAAACAACGATATCCTTAATTCTTCAAACATCCAACGATAATCATCAAACAACGATGTATTACCATCAATTTCATAAGCCTGATCCACCAGTTTTTTAATCCTGTTCCAATGTTGCTGAATCTGATGCGTTGTTTGGCGATCTTTTTCTATAGCATACTCAAGTTTATCAATACGCTTCAATATCGCTTCCAGATATCGTGGATATTGTTTCAAATAATCTGTTTTAATATCCTCAATAAAGCCATGAAATATCATATATTCCAGTTGCTCTTCAATATCATTGATGGCATGGCTATATTTCATAGTCGCTTCTTCGGAAAGTAATGCTTGAACTTTCAGATTCAGCCCAAGTATTTTCTTTAATAACAGACACACTCTATCGGCATTAAGTATCATTTCGGGCCGACCTTGTTCTAATCTAGCCAGAAAATGATCCTGTTTACGAATCAGTTCATTTTCATATAAAAATGTTTCATCCAGAACAAGGTTTATAATTGAACTGATTAATTCTTCTTTGTTACCGAATTGGGCATATAACAGTGCCAGTTTTTCAAAATCTTTCAGGTTTTTACATAGATATTTAATCTCTTTTTGTAATTGCCATTTCAATAAGCCTCTAAGACCAAAACGCAATTGATACTCAGCCGTTTGCAAGTTATCAAATGCATAACGATAAACTCTGCCATCCTCCTCCAGCAGAGAAGGATAAGTAATCAAAACATTGTCTTTAACAGTAATCTTTTCCTCTACAGCTAAATCACCAAAATCCCATGTAGTGACTTCTTCAGCTCCACTGTCATCCTGATGGATTTCGGTAAATGCATATTCTATTTCTGTGGCAAGTTTATTTTTTAAATCGACAATATCATTGCCTTCTGCAATTAGTTTATTGTCTGCATTAAGCACCCGATAATTTACTTTTAAATGTTCGGGCAAGAGGCCCTCAGAAAAATCATCATTTGTTATGTCAACTAAACGTGTTTTGTATAAATACGAGATCAGGTTTTGTTTTAACGATATTGATTTATTACTTATGTTCCTGGCACATTCATTCGCTGTGTCGGGAATCGGCACAAGCGTCTTCCTGATATGTTTTGGTAATGACTTTAACAACAAGGTTATCTTTTCTTCAATCAGACCCGGCACCAGATAATCCATCTGGTGTTGATTGAATTGATTTAATGCCTCAATCGGCACGTCAATATTAAGCCCATCGTTGCTATTGCCCGGCAGGAACTTATATTCAAGTGGCAATGACAATCCTCGATATTCAATTTGTTCAGGAAAAGCAGTTTCTGTTACTTCATCCGCGTGCCGACGCATTATTTTATCTTTGGATATGAGTAAAGCTTGCTTTTGATCTTTACTAAGCTTTTTTGACCATGCAGCAAATGATTGTCCATCATAGACGTGCATAGGTAATGCATTACTATAAAAATCATAAACTGCTTCTTCATCAAGAATATCAGGGCGACGTGTCTTTACCTCTAGATGTCGGATTTCATCGATAACTTTATTATTTTGTTTATAAAAACTTGCGGCTGATTCAAGGTCAGCTTCTATCAATCCATTTCTGATAAACAGTGCCTGTGATTCTTTAGGATTAATAAGCCCATAATTAATTCTCTTCCCGGCTACTAGCGTCATACCGTATAAGCTGATTTTTTCAAGTGCAATAACACGTGTACTTTTACTATCCCAATAAGCATCAGAATAATCATATTTCAGTAAATGTTTTGCGACATTTATTAACCACGCCGAGTCAATTTTAGCCACATTACGTGCAAACAAACGAGATGTTTCAACCAAATCGGCAGCAACAATCCATTTTGGTTTTTTATGAAATTGGCCTGAGGCCGGGAACAGATTTAACTTGATATCACGCGCACCGGTGTATTCGTGTTTATCTGATAAAAATGCCACATGGCTCGCCATACCACTTAATATTGCACAATGAATATTCTGATAACTGGCCGATTCATTATTTATAGACAATTTCATGTCTGTACAAACATGCCGCAACTGCCTGTGTATATCAATCCATTCGCGCATCTTCATATAAGACAAGAAGTTTGTTTGACATAGTTTCCTGAGTTTATTCTGTGAAAGTTGTTTTATTTGTTTTTGATAAAAATTCCAAAGATTAAGAAACCATAAAAAGTCCGAATCATCATGATTGAATTGTTGATGGGATTCATCTGCCTTTTGCTGCTTATCAAGCGGACGTTCTCTCGGATCCTGAATGCTTAGCGCACTGACGATAATTAATATTTCATGCAGACAATTAAGATCATTTGCAGCTATCAATATCCTTGCGTATCTTGGATCCAGTGGAAATCGGACTAACTTTCGCCCGATCGGTGTTAATTTTTCTTCTTTATTGAGCGCATTAATTTCGCGTAACAAGCGCATTCCATCATTGATAAATTTTTTATCCGGTGGATTAATGAATGGATATTCTTCCACATTTCCAATCTTTAATGCCTTCATTTGTAAAATAACAGAAGCGAGATTGGTTCTAAGTATCTCGGGTTCGGTATATTCCGGGCGTGATGAAAAATCATCTTCGCTGTATAAACGAATACAGATGCCTTCACTTGTTCTACCACAACGTCCTTTTCTTTGATTCGCGGCTGCCATCGAAATTTTTTCAATCGGCAAACGCTGCACTTTACTGCGATAGCTATATCGACTGATACGTGCCATACCAGTATCGATCACGTAACGTATACCGGGGATAGTTAGTGATGTTTCGGCAATATTGGTAGCCAGTACAATATGTCGTCGCTTATGTGGGGCGAATATTTTATTTTGTCTGGATGAACTTAAACGAGCATATAAAGGCAGGATATCCGTGTCTGGCAAGTTTTGTTTTCGAAGAAATTTATCTGTTTCATGGATTTCACCTTCACCTTCCATGAAAATCAGGATATCCCCCATATCGTAAGACGTTAATTCATGTATCGCTTGTAAAATATGGTCTTCACGCCCAATAGAATCCTCGTCATCCTCTTGCAGTGGACGATATAAGACATCAACCGGATAAGTTCGACCAGACACTTCAATAACCGGTGCATTGTCAAAATGAGCCGAAAATCTGCTTACGTCTATCGTCGCCGAGGTAATAATGACCTTTAAATCAGGCCTTTTTGGCAGCAACTCCTTAAGATAACCCAGGATAAAGTCAATATTCAGGCTACGCTCATGCGCCTCATCTATAATCAAAGTGTCATATTGATTTAAATATCTATCCTGTTGTAATTCCGCTAACAAAATACCGTCTGTCATCAATTTGATATAGGAATGTTTATTCGTTACATCCTGATGACGAATCTTAAAACCGACATCGCAACCTAAATCGGAGCCCAATTCTTCAGCGATTCTTTTTGCTACCGTTCTGGCGGCTAGTCTTCTGGGCTGCGTGTGTCCAATTACGCCTTCAATACTGCGACCTAGAGTAAGACACAGCTTGGGTAACTGTGTTGTTTTACCTGATCCTGTTTCACCACATATTATCGTTACTGGATTGTTTTTTATTGTTTTATATATTTCATCAACACATTGATTTATTGGTAAATTTTCATCAAAAAAACACTTTGGCAGTCCATTTTTTCGTTCAGTTTTATTATTAATCGATATTTCAATATCACGATATAAAGCATCCCATTCAGAGTTGTTAACTACATTATCTTTTTTCAATCGATCAAACTGACGTTTAAGTCGAAACCGGTCTGAAGCACGAACCTCCGATAAATGTTCCGAAATTTGATCTATTTGCACAGTTGTCATGCTTTTCTTGTCCATTGATAGAATGTGGCATTACGATTATTCATTAATATTTGAAATCTTATTTTATTGACACGAATCAAGTATTTATTTGTAATTTATTGATGGACTGGCAGGATAATCAAACATAAAATATTGATATTATCCAAGCAGTATTTTCTACGTTAAGTACTACACATAATAAATAATATCAGTAGATTATATTACTTTTCTCACACGGGGTTTCCTTAACGTATGGCACTTGAATTCGAATTAGCAGGTTCACAGATTGATGGCGCAAGAGACTATCAGGAAGATGCGTTTCTTATAACTAATTTAACTGATGCCAACGGCAAACCAAGTGCTTTGGTTGTTATCGCAGATGGAATGGGTGGCCATGCTGCTGGAAACGTTGCCAGCAACATGGCTGTACAAGCATTCAACAAACATGTGTCTGCAAATTACCCTACAGAAAACATAGCTGACGTACTCGAACAGGCTGTAGTCAAAGCAAACAATTCAATTAAAGAAACGGTTAAAGAAACACCTGCATTATCGGGCATGGGCTGTACCATGGTAGCTGCAATCCTTGAAGAAGGAAAAATGTGGTGGGCAAGCGTGGGTGATAGTCATTGTTATTTAGTTCGCAATCGTGAACTGACCAAGAAAAATGCCGATCATAGTTATGGCGGTTTTTTAGACAGGATGGAAGCCGAAGGCACACCGGTTGAAGCAGAGCCCGGCTTGTCTCGAAATATGTTAATGAGTGCCGTAACGGGGGAAGATATTAATGAAATTGATGTCTCTTCAACCCCACTGGAACTCGAATCTGGCGATAGAATAATATTATGTAGTGATGGTCTTGATACCTTAAGTGCCGGCAAAATTATTCAATACTCCGAGTGGTCAGAATCAACAAAAGAATGCGCTGATGCATTAATGACGGCCGTTGAAGAAGCCAACATGCCCCGCCAAGACAACACCACGGCGGTTGTTGTAAATGTAAAAGAAGCCGCAAACGGTGTCACCAGCGTCCCAGCAGTGGAACCTGAGCCTGAAGAAATAGGTGAATCTACCGCTGAATTGTCAGTTTCTGATGTTTCTACAGAAGAAGCAGTAGCAGAACCCATTTCAGAACCACAACCCGAGCCACAGATAGGTCAGCCTGCATTTGTCGAAGAAACTGTTGAAACAGCAGATAAACCGAAGAGCAAAATGGGGTTGATGATTGGTATTGCAGCTGCGGTAATTCTTGTCATTGGTGGTGTTGCCTTTACCATGATGGGCAAAAAATCAACACAAGAAACTGAGCCTAGTGTTGCCTCAGAGGTTGAGATGCAGGCTGAATCCGAAGCAAGCACAGATGAAATGACCGCTTCTGATGAGGAAGTGACTGTTGAAGTCTCTGCTACTGAAGAGACTGCTGAAAAAGCCAAGGAAGAACCAAAAACCACAGCAGCAGCGCCTGAAGAGAAAACAGAAAAAGCGACAGCTGTCGCCAGTAAAACTATTCAAGATGATTTGAAGTCGGGCGGAAAAGGCCCGCTGATGGTCACTATTCCTGCTGGAAAATTTTCTATGGGTAGCGGCAGCGCCAAAAACTCGGATGAACGCCCCCGACATGATGTAACTGTTGAGAAATTTGCTGTTAGCCAATATGAGGTCACATTTGCTGAATATGATCTTTTTGCAAAAGCTGAAAACCGTAAAATACCTGACTCCCTTTATCTGGATAGAGAAACACACCCGGTTATATTCGTCTCCTGGGATGAGGCCTACTACTATACAAAATGGCTTTCCGAACAAACTGGAGAGCGCTACCGTTTGCCTAACGAAGCCGAATGGGAATATATGGCTTCAACAGGCAAAAAATCTACTTTTTGGTGGGGCTACAACGAAGAGCCTAATCGAGCACACTGTTTTGGTTGTGGCACTAACCTGGACCCGCGTAAGCCAACAAAAATCGGGAGTTTTGAACCAAACGCTTTTGGAGTTTATGACACTTCCGGCAATGTCGCAGAATGGGTACATGATTGCTGGCATGATAATTATAACGAAGCGCCAAAATATGGAGAAATCTGGGAAGGTGGGGATTGTTCCTATCGTGTTGTAAGAGGTGGAGCATATAGCACGCCACCACAATCAATAAGAAGCGCCAAAAGGGATAAATACAAATCCGATAAAGTCTATGACCATATTGGCATCCGCGTTGTCAGAGAAATCCGTTAATCACATATTACATACTAGTGACTAACATCACTGTGTCCTAATGACATATCGGGCTCTATCCGATCACGAATTAATTGCTTTAATTCTTTAGATTCTGGAAACCTGCCCAACTCTTTTCTGGAGAAAATTTCTTCCCCATCCAGAAATACGGTAAAAACTCCTCCAGTAGACGGAATCAAAGCTAATTCTCCCAGCTTTTCAGCAAAGGTCATTAATAACTCTTGCGCCAGCCAATTTGCCCTGAGAATAAAACGACACTGTGTACAATATTGAATTTCTACTCTGGGAGTGTGAATCTTTGCAACCATTTCCATACAAACACCTCTAAAACCTATAAAACATTAATTGCAGGAGAAGAATCGTGTTAAATAATCATTACAGAACAGTATTTTATTCCGTAATTTTATCATTGCTTCCAGTAACTTCTTATGCAGACGTAAAAATATATTTTGGCGTGCCTACTGTTACTCATAACAAACAGCATTATTATCCACAAAATAATTACAACAGACACAATAATCTCTACAAAAGAAATAACAATGCTTATTCAAATCGCGGACTTACTGATCTCTCCAGCCTCTATAAGTATCAGGGTAATAAACAGGAGTATGAGCGGGCCATGTACAATCAAAAAAAATACGGCAACTCATATAATAGAAATAACCGTCGCTTTCAAAATTCATACAATAATGGCTTCCGACATGGCCGAGAGTTTGAGAGAAAAAACAGAAGTACAAAACTGGGAGATTAAATTACTGCACATCATACTGTTGCAAAAGGTTCTTCAAACGAATTAACAAATATAATCCTGGCAATGCAATAATAAAGGTCAGCATAAAAAAGATTTCCCAACCAAAAAGGGCGACAATTTCACCCGATGGAGGTCCAACAAAGACTCGCCCTATCGCAGATAGCGCTGATAACAAGGCAAATTGTGTAGCGGTATATTTATGATTACATAAGGCCATTAATAACGCGACAAAAGCAGCTGTACCCATACCACCAGATAGGTTTTCCATACCTATCACTATCATCATGCCGAGATAATTTTTCCCAATAATAGCTAAGCCCATAAAACCAAGATTGGTTAAAGCCTGGCAGATTCCAAACCATAATAAAGAACGATATAAACCGAGTTGTACCATAATGGCGCCACCAAAAATAACGCCGACTAATGTTGCAATGAGTCCAAAACCTTTATTCACCACCCCTACTTCAGATATGGAAAAATCGAGTGATTGAATTAAAAAAGCCGTTGTTAGCGTTCCAGCAAAAGCATCACCCATTTTATAAAGGATAATTAATACTAATAACAAGATTGCAGAAGGTCGATTTATGAATTCTACGAATGGTTTTATCACAGCATCTTGCAGTGACTTGGGCGCATTGCTGTCATCGGGTTGATAACAGAAGAAAGAAGTTGTCATCCCAATCAACATTAATCCGGCCATAATAAAATAAGCCGTTTTCCAGTCGATCAGATCAGCAATAATCAACGCACCCGCTCCTGAAATAAGCATTGCTATACGGTATCCAGCAACCGAAACAGCCGCACCAAACCCCCTTTCTTTGGCTGGGAGCACATCTGTGCGATAAGCATCAAAGGCAATATCTTGAGAAGCAGAGCAAAAGGCGATAAAGAACGCAATCATTCCCATGATCTTTAAGTCTTCATCGGGCGTTAATAAGCCCATTAAAGTAATCAGGATTAATAGCCCACACTGCGTAAGGAACATCCAGCCTCGACGCCGACCAAGGCTGTTTGGTACAAACCTGTCCATTAAAGGCGACCAGATAAATTTTAGGGTATAAGGCAAACCCGCTAATGAAAACCAACCGATAGAACGAATGTTTACATCAACGTCGGCCAACCATGCTTGTAATGTACCGGTACTTAGCGCTAATGGTAAACCAGACGAAAACCCCAAAAGCAGGATCGTCATCATCCGCGCATTGAATAGATGTTCGATAGATTGTCTAGTTAGTAACATGGAATGTCATTGTTGTTATTCTCACGTTATCATAAAGCATGGGCATAGAAATTGAACGTAAATATCTTATAGCTAATGATTCCTGGCAAGAAAATGCTGATGAAGGCATACAGATGATTCAAGGTTATATGAGCAGTAATGATAAAAGCTCGGTTCGCATCCGGGTTAACGGCGAGATAGCAAACCTGAATATCAAGAGTAAAACTATTGGCGCCCAACGTAGTGAATTTGATTATCTTATTCCTGTAGCAGAAGCTATGGAAATGCTTGAGACTTTATGTAATAAACCCTTTATTAAAAAAACGCGTTATCACGTAAAATTTCAAGATCACACTTGGGAAATAGATGTTTTTGCCGGTGAAAATCAGGGGTTAATCGTGGCTGAACTGGAGTTGAATTCCGTCGACGAAAACTTCGTCTTACCTGATTGGATAGGTAAAGAGGTAACAGACGACCCTCGCTATTACAATATTTGCCTTGTAAGTCACCCATATAAAGACTGGTGATAGTAGCATTGTGGCATAATTCAACAATCTCTAAATTGATAGCGCTTTATTAGCATAAACCATTGTTATTTCAATATGTTTCAACATCCGAATACGTTATAATCCAAGTACATTATAATCCAAGTACGTTATAATCCAACTATTTCAATGCACCCAGTACATTCGTTAAAATACAAAGATATTTAATTCTCTATATATGTATGGACGTTAAAACCAACACAAATGAAGAAGTATTAATCGATAAATTTAATCGAGTTGTCGATTACGTACGTCTTTCGGTTACAGATCGTTGCGACTTTCGCTGTGTCTATTGCATGGATGAAGAAATGCAGTTTGTGCCACGCGCACAACTTTTAACGTTGGAAGAAATTGCAAGAATAGCCCAGGCTTTCACTGAACTTGGCGTAAAAAAAGTACGTATTACCGGTGGTGAGCCACTGATTCGTCGAAACGTCATCAAATTGTTTGAAGATATTGGCCAGTTACCCGGCCTGGATGAATTGGTTTTAACCACTAATGGCTCACAATTGACAAAACTTGCGCAACCCCTGAAAGATGCCGGTGTTAAACGCATAAATATCAGCCTGGATTCGCTTGATCCTGAAAAATTCAACCGCATAACACGTGTCGGCGAATTACAAAATGTTCTTGCAGGTATAGAAGCGGCACTCGCCGTTGGTTTTGAAAAACTAAAATTAAATGCTGTCATATTAAAAAATCGTAATCATGATGAAATAATTGATCTGGTTCGTTATGCCAGTGACAGAAAAATGGATATCAGTTTTATTGAGGAAATGCCACTTGGTGTCATAGGTGACCATGACCGAGCTGAGGCATATTACTCCAGTGATAAAATAAAAAGCGATCTGGAACAAGAATTTACATTAGTGCCCACGACCGAGACCACTGCTGGACCATCAAAATACTACAAGTTAAATGAAACTGGCACACGTGTCGGCTTCATCTCACCACATAGCCATAATTTTTGTGAGCAATGCAACCGGGTAAGATTGACTTGTGAAGGTCGCTTGTTGTTATGCCTAGGTCAGGAACATTCGGTTGATCTACGAAAAATACTTCGTGCCTACCCCGGCGATATGGATAAACTGAAACAAGCAATAAAAGATTCGATGTTAATAAAACCTAAAGGGCATGATTTTAATTTAACCGAAAAACCAATCATATTTAGACATATGAATGTCACTGGAGGCTAAGATGTCAACCTCCTATCGTCCGGAGATGACATCTGCCGGACTTTCACCTACCCAGCTCGTACTCGCCACTGACGAATACCAGAATATACGTGAACTCCATGTCGCAGAAGAACGTGCGTTAACAATCTATATCGATAGCTATGAAATCGTCACCTTGATGACTTTAGGTACACAGCCAGAAATGCTCGCGCTAGGTTATTTAAAGAATCAGGGTCTGGTAAAAAATATAAGTGAAATTAAATCCATTCAGGTAGATTGGGATGTCAATGCTGTTGCAATCACCACATTTGAAGATCGCAATGACTGGAAAGATAAATTGGGCCCCAGAATTGTTACCACAGGTTGCGGTCAAGGCACTGTCTTCGGCGATATTATGGAACATCTGGATGCACTTGATATAAAGTCAATCACAATAAAACAATCACGACTTTATGAATTATTAAAGAACCTGAATGTTTATAACGATGTTTATAAAAATGCTGGTGCGGTTCATGGTTGTGCACTCTGTCATGATACGGAACCTTTAATCTTTATCGAGGATGTGGGGCGACATAATGCTGTTGATGCGATTGCAGGCAAGATGTGGTTGGAAAGTATTTCCGGTAATGACAAAATATTTTATACCACTGGCAGATTAACCTCAGAGATGGTGATTAAGGTCGCGCAAATGGAAATACCTGTATTACTTTCGCGCTCAGGTATTACTAAAATGGGGTTAAATCTTGCGCGGGACATGAACATAACGCTCTTATCCAGAGCCAAGAGCAAACATTTTCTTGTCTATAACGGTATGGAAAATATTGAATATGATGTTGTACTTCCACCGAAACGAGAAGTCGCAAATATGATGAAAGAAGACTAACTTTTCAATCCAGAACATTAGCACCGCTAAATTAACTAATTAAAGATAATGAATATTAACTCAGATGTTACTGGTGTAATACTTGCGGGCGGACAAGCCAGACGTATGGGGGGTAAAGATAAAGGACTTATAAGACTTAATGATAAACCCATGATCGAATACATCATCGCGGCCTTCAAACCACAAACATCAAAACTGCTCATAAATGCAAACCGAAACCATGAAGTCTACTCAAGTTACGGCATCGAAATTATAGCGGACAACCTGTCAGGGTTTTGTGGTCCGTTGGCTGGAATGGCAAGTGCGTTACAGACAATTAAAACAGAGTATATGGTTACCGCACCGTGTGATTCACCCTTTATACCCGCTGATTTAGTACAACGACTAGCCACAGCGATTGAAAATGAATCAGCAGATATAAGTGTTGCACATAATGGAGATCGCATTCAGCCTGTCTTTTGTATGCTTAAAAAATCCCTTGCTCAATCTTTAAATGGTTATCTTGCCAAAGGCGAGAGAAAAATTGATCGCTGGTTTGAACAACATAATTATGCAGTCGCAGATTTTTCTGATGTGCCAACAACTTTTGATAATATCAATACACCTGAAGATATTGAAAATGCATTGTCACGGGTAATTGCCAATAATGACTGAAATTAATTCAAAAATACCGGTATTGGGCTTTGCGGCTTATAGTGGCACAGGCAAAACAACCTTATTAGTTAAATTAATTCCCTTACTAATTCAGCATGGTATAGAGGTAGGTGTAATTAAACATGCACATCATAATTTTGAAATAGACCAACCCGGCAAAGACAGTTATGAGTTAAGAAAATCAGGTGCGAGTCAGATGTTGATCGGCTCAAAAAACCGGTGGGCCTTGATGGTAGAAAAAGAAGAAGCCGATCCAGCAGTCCGTCTGCAAGAATATATCTCACATCTGGATCAAAATAAACTGGACATCATATTAGTCGAGGGTTTCAAACCGGAGGTGCTTACCAAGATTGAGTTACATCGTCCTAGCCTGGGTCATCCTTTGTTATGCAAAACGGATGAAGGTGTCATTGCCATTGCCACTGACGGTGACATTGCAGAAAGTATAGATTTAAAGATACTTGATTTGAATAATTATGAATCGATAGTAAATTACATTATTAATACTTTTGATTTAAAGAAAGGGAAAGTTACTAATTAGATAATGGATGCATGAATGTCAGAAAAAACTATCAATAAAGACATAAGCTGTATGGATGATTTTGATCCAGAGTCAATCTTGCCAGAAGAAGCATTAACCAGGATTTTTAATGCAATATCGGGATTAACTGAAAAAGAAACAGTACCGATTCGTAATGCATTATCTCGTGTTCTGGCGTCAAATATTAAATCAGAAATAAACGTCCCCTCTGGACGGAATTCTGCTATGGATGGTTATGCAATTAACGCAGAAGACCTACCCTCTGAAGGGATAAACACTTTACGTTTAATTGGATCCAGTTTTGCTGGGAGACCTTATACTGGAAAACTCAAGAAAGGTGAATGCATTCGCATAATGACTGGAGCCATAATGCCAGAGGGTTCCGATACCGTCGTTATCCAGGAAAACGTAAATACGATTGAAAACGAAATTAGTATAGGCATAGACACAAGAGCTGGAGACAATGTTCGGCAGGCCGGTGAAGACCTTGCCGTTGGTGATCTTGTTTTAGAAAAAGGCATGCGGTTATCTCCCGCGGACATAGGTTTATTAGCCTCTTTGGGTATAGCGACGGTTGATGTAATACGGAAACTTAAAGTCGCCTTTTTCTCAACCGGTGATGAGTTACGTTCAGTC
This sequence comes from Gammaproteobacteria bacterium, assembly GCA_030829985.1. Classification (GTDB taxonomy): domain Bacteria; phylum Pseudomonadota; class Gammaproteobacteria; order Eutrophobiales; family Eutrophobiaceae; genus UBA7359. The sequence continues at coordinate 52,854 of JAURNW010000013.1, forward strand.
GGTGAAGAACTTGAGGTTGGCATGATCTACGACAGCAATCGTTATACGCTTTATGGAATGTTGTCACGGCTTGGAGTCGAGATAATTGACATGGGTGTAGTTAAAGATGATCGCGAACTAATGGACATGGCCTTTAAAGAAGCTGCTGGAAATGTAGATGTTCTTATTACATCAGGTGGTGTATCAGTTGGCGAAGCAGATTATGTTAAAGAAACATTAGTAAAGCATGGCAAAGTTGATTTCTGGAAGGTTGCAATGAAACCGGGCCGCCCTCTCACATTTGGCAAACTGGATTCAACTTATTTCTTTGGCCTCCCTGGAAACCCCGTCTCAGTAATGGTTACTTTCTATCAATTTGTACAACCCGCTTTACGTAAGTTAGCCGGTGAAAATGAAACAAGACCCATTATGATGAAAGTTCCTTGTATAAGTAAGTTAAAGAAACGTCCGGGTCGTGTGGAATATCAGCGTGGAGTTTTGGAGCAAGACGAAACAGGTCGCATGATTGTTAGAAAAACCGGCGCTCAAGGTTCAGGAATTTTACGCTCAATGGCTGATGCTAATTGTTTTATTGTATTGCCAATAAATAATGACGGTGTGCAACCTGATGATCTGGTGGATGTGCAAGTCTTTCATGGGTTAATTTGACCAAATACGTTTTTTAAATTTCTCATAAAATTCATGAGCCGATGCTTTACCATACCGTTTTTCTACAGCTTTCAAAATCTTCTCTGTTTTTAATCCTTTTGCTTTTAGCTCCTTCAAAATTTGACGCATGGCATTAGTTGACCATTCATTTTCAAGCCCGTCAAAAAGCATCTCAAACAATGTGTCAGACCAAAGTGTCCTAAGATCTGTCTTTTCTAACACCTCTTCTGTCTTGACGATCATTTTATGTTCATTTTAATAAACCAGAGACTACATTAGCAGACATTATTATTTCAATCTGGGAAGCAATTCACGTTTATGTAAAATTAGTTTAAAGCTTACTTATTTTTAATTTTCATTATCTCATCTACAATCAGACGACTGAACGGCAATGAACATGTAAATGCGGGTGAAACTGCATTTAAGACATGAAAGGATTTAGTGTCTCCCTCAAACTTAAAATCCATTTCCAGTTGTTTCGTTTTGGTGTTTATGAGCTGCGCCCTTAATCCCGGATGTCCCCATTTCTTAAAATCTCCTGGGTTAATGTTTTTCACTAATGTGCCTGCTAATTGCACAAGTTTCTTTTTAGAATATTTTTGCATTTCCTGGAAAGCGAGATTTCTAAATCCAAAATTATTTGACAGAAACAAACCCGCATCAATGCCAACAATATCAACCAGCTCTTCCAGATTAAATTTTTCCCACCCAGTGTAGTTTTCGCGCCAAAATGCAGGAATAGCTGTCGGGCCTATCTTGGTTTTATTTTCTGCTGTGACTGTAAAGTGCACACCGAGAAAAGGATTTCTTAGATCGGGCACAGGGTAGACATTCGTTTTTAATTTCAAGCCGCTATCATTTGCATATAGATACAAACCCTTAAAAGGTAATATTTTATAATTTTTAGAGAAAGCAAAGTCTCGCGCGATTTTGTCCGCATATAAACCTCCGGCATTGATCAAATATCCTGGGGAAAAATTACCTTTCGATGTTATGACGTTATTCTCTGAATTTTCTATATAAGCAGTGTCTGTCAATATTGCTACACCAGCATCAATAAGCTTTTTTGTAATTGATTCGACAACTTGTTTTGGATTGACTGTAGCCGTTGTTGGAGACCAAAGGGCACGTTCATAAGTGAATGCATGAGGCTCTATTTCTGTTGCTTCAGCAGCTGAAAGCATTTCCAGATTAACATTGTTGATTCTGGCTCGCCGTTCTAGCTCGTCCAGTCCATTCAGTTCTTCTTCATTCCGTGCAACGACCAGTTTTCCACATTGATTAAGTGTCAAATCATTTTCTAAACAATACTCACGCCAGGCAAAATTTCCATCACGGCATAACTTTGCCTTTAATGAATCTGCTGTGTAATAAAAACCGGCATGTAATACGCCACTATTTCGACCACTGGCATGAACACCGGGTCGACTCTCTTTTTCAATTATCATTATTTTTTGATCGGGAAACCTTTTCTTTAATTCAAAAGCAATTGTCAGGCCGACAATTCCCGCTCCGATAATCAAAAAATCGGGGGATTTATTATTTAACATGTTTTATTCAAATTCCTGGTGTATTCTTCTCAACCCATTTGCTACCCGAAGTAGTACTCTCTTTCTTCCAAAAAGGTGCGCTAGACTTTAGTTGCTCCATCATAGACCGACAACTTTCAAAAGCTTCTTTTCTATGGGCAGACCAACTCGCGACAACTACGATATCCTCACCTATCGTTACCTTGCCAATTCTATGCAGTATAAGCACATCAAGTAATCTCCATTTTTCTGTGGCTTCTCTGGCAATGGCATTAAGATGTTTTTCAGTCATCCCAGGATAATGCTCTAGTGTCATGCTGGTTACTTTTCTATCTTCATTAAAATCTCGCATGGATCCGACAAAGCTAGCTGTTGCACCATACTCTCCAGAAAAGTTTTGACTTTCCTGATATGAAAGTATCTCTCGATATGCATTAAATGATTCTTTACGAATATCAACCAGCATCGTCTAACCTCCAGTCACAGGGGGGAAAAAAGCAACTTCATCTCCGGCTATTAGCTGCCGCTCGGATTTTACATATTCCATGTTTACCGTCATCATGACATTATCGAATTCGATATTTTTACGTCTAATTATTTCCATCCAAAGATCGTGTACCGTGGTATTTTCCTCAATATCTATGGTCACACTAGCCTCACCGATTAATTCACGTAGACTGGCAAAGTATTTAATGGAAACCTGCATTTCTTCAACCTGTTATTTATCTAAATTGCTTATTTGAGTAGTATTAACACATTATATCAAAGAGATAAGAATCTTATGTCTAAATTAACCCATTTTAACGATAAAGGTAGCGCGCATATGGTCGATATCGGTCAAAAATCGATAACGCACAGAATTGCTATCGCTAGCGGTTCTATATCAATGCAGGCGGAAACATTATCATTAATCGAAGCCGGTAGTCATAAGAAGGGCGATGTCCTGGGGATAGCAAGAATCGCCGGCATAATGGCAGCGAAAAAAACCAGCGAGTTGATACCGCTTTGTCATCCACTTACTCTGACACATATTAATATTGATTTAAGTATCACTAAAGAAACTGATTCTATCTATTGCGAATGCCGAACGGAGACTGAGGGTAAAACAGGCGTTGAAATGGAGGCATTAACCGCTGTCCAGATCACTCTGCTAACAATTTATGATATGTGTAAAGCGGTGGACAGAGGAATGACCATGTCCGATATTAAATTATTGAAAAAATCTGGTGGTAAATCAGGCGCTTGGGAAAGATAAATCGATAGATATTTCGGGAATTATCCTTGCATTATTTCAAGATTCGTAAAAATGTATTTGGATTGGTATTATTCACCATATATCGTAATTATTACGACAAAAATCAAATCCTTGAGTATACTACGGTCAAATTAATGGCTAGCATAAATAGTCTAACGTCGTTTATACCAGTTAATGTTTGGAGTATTAGAATAATGGGTACATACAAAACCGATAGCAGTACTAATAGAAGTCACGGTATTCTGAAATATCCGCGCACTGAAGTTGAATTTATTAAAATATTAGACCACTTTGTAGGTAGAAATATAGTCAAGGCAGTAGAGCATTTTGGGATTCCAGAACATGAACTGGATCTTGAAAGTGGACATAAAGCCATTAAATTCACTAAATCTGCTATTAGTTTTAACAGTCAATGTACTTTTACAATCAATAATGTTGGTAATATTACTAATTATGAATTTGTAAGAGGCGAAATAGCATAAAGTTAGCTATTCAAAAATATGATTGATGTCCTCAGGTGAGGGGCATCAATCATATTTAATATATTTAAATCTTGGATCTTCTGGCGTTCCCTCCAAAGCACTTCCTTCTTCTGATGCTGGTTGCCATTGAATAACTTCCTCAATTTTTTTAGCTAACTCAAAATCTTTTTCCGTAATTCCTTTTGCTGCATGATTCATAAGCTTCACAATAACAAAGGCATAAGAAACTGTAAGGTCTGGATGATGCCAGGCTGATTCTGCCAAATGACCTACTGTGTTAACTACCATTAACGTGGCTTTCCAACCGCTGGTTTTAAACTTACGACGTATCCAACCACCTTCTAAATTCCATAATGGTAGTTCTTCTTTTAAACGTGCTTCTACTTCTTCATCCGTGTAAGTTTCGTCTTTTTCTTTTTTACGCCACTGCGCCATTACTAAACTCCTCTTTTTGATACTCTTTATTATCATAGTTGATATTGTTCTGGTTTGGGATTGGGATTGCATTTCTTATTTTTTTTATCTGGGCTGGATCGATTGATTTAACCCGATCATGCCCGGAACAAAGCGCACCACGAAAACCTAAATAATCAGGTTTAATTTTCAACAGATGCTTTATATCCTTATGCCCTATAGAACCCGCAAGACCAGTTAACAGGCCAGATGATTTTGCCATTTGTACGAAATTATCCAACACATGATAATCAAGCAAGGTACATAAATTTTTATCTGACTTGTCTTTTGTGTCCAGCATGACACCTTTAATATTGCTATCCATTAACACTTCCAATGAACTAAGGTCGGAAATATTTTCTGCAAACAAGACAATAATTAAATCAATATTTTTTTTTGCCGCATTATTTATCACACTAATAAAATGCTTTGTAGGATATTTATCAAACAAACCTACCTTAACAAAATGTACTCCCGTATTAGACATAGCAACAATCTTGTCATATAGAAATTCACTATCAGATTTAATATCACCGACCGTAGCGCTGGTGAGCACCTTGTCGTTTATTGATGCCACAATTTCAGAAACGATAGTATTATCAAGCGCGCCTAATGCGCCGTCATGTGGGTTTTTCAAATCAATAATGTCGACTCCCTCATTCAACACGAGACGGGTCTCATCGATAGAAGTCACACTGGCCAACATGCCCGTCATACTGACTTATCCTTTAATGACTCTTTTCTAAATATTTCTATTTTTTCAATTAACCATTTCCATGCAATTTTTTCATTTTCACCCGCAGTTTTATCAATCGCAATCATCAAATATTCAAGCTCTTGATCAATTTTTTCATTACTAAGCATATGTAATCGACTAACCAGTATAGCGGCTTCCAGAACCGCAGCTTGCGCACGATTAAAACCTTTAAACGGTCTATGTGTAACTTCATGAACAGGTTTGCAATAAAAACAAGGTCTTAGGTCATCATCTTCGAATGATTCCAATTGTAGTTCAACATGACTCAGAGCAGCCTGCAAACGAAAATCTTCAATTTTTTCAGCTGCGCTTAGCGGCCAGTCTTTGCGACCGGTTAGACATCCGGCAAAAATCCTTACATCATCAATACGGTTAATAACGGCAGTATTATTACGTAATATATTATCAAGCGTCGCAGATGGTTTGAATGGTGCGATAATAATTTCGCCAGCTTCTTCACGTATACCCATTGGGGCTATGTGGGTAGTCCCATCCTTATTAGTGGTTGTTACTATAATTTCCTGAATCATTTATTTTTTTTCTTTCTATTGCGAGAGGCTTTTAGAGTACTGCCCTCTTCTTTATATTCTGCAGTATCCTTCCTTAGATCTTTCATAGTGTGAGCCGCACGAGAATCCAGATCTTTTTGCGCTTCGGTTTTTGTATCTGTGCAGGCTCCCCAATTGAGTTCTTCATCCTGCATATAATTCTTTCCTAACTGCCATGCAATTTGCGCTTTTGACAATTCTACGCCCATATAAAATGCGTGTGGTGCGTCTTCCTGAAGTAAATCCAGTTTTGGAAATAGTTCGAATGGATTAATTTCAGTATTAAAACCATCTCGATTATATACATGAATTCCGTCTTTACTCACTTGAATTCGATAGCTCGGATCTTTTACTTGTTGTTGAATTTCCCGGATTTCTTCCTCAGTGTAAGGAAAGGGTTTTCGAGCGTGCATGCCTAATAAAGAACCATCAATACCTTTTGGCAAACTATCATCTTTTCTTGCTGCATACATTAATCGACGAGCTTTATCTGCCTCACGTATAGCAGAACAACAATGCGGACTAACTTCCGTAGCTAATACTGCATTCAACTGCATTTCAGATATTAAACCAAACAAGATAGCATTAATCCCCGTAGTATCAGCTTCAGTAAGTTCAGTAAGATTACCCACACCCATCATGATTTTAATATCCGGGCAATTTTGACGTAACTCATGATAACGTATGATCGATTCTGTAAAACCAAAATGTATCGGATCTAGTATCGCATCTGCATAAAACGGGCGGCCCCTATCTGAAAACTTCTCAATAGTGCGATAAAGGGATTCCATATCTCCATGTGTTTCCGGGATCAAGATCGGAACAGAATCTACTTCATCGGCAATCCACAGCGTAGTTTCTTTAAGGCTAAGTAAATAATCTGCTCCAGCTCGTCCACCACGTATTAAATCCTCTTCTTCCAAAGAATCAATACTGACTTTAAAGCCTGCGTTATGTAATGCTTGAATTGTTTCTTCTAAATGAGGAAATGAAGTATCTGGTAAACAACCGACATCAATTACGTTGGCACCATCACGACGGTATTTTTCTGCCCGATTCAGTATATTATCGATACTAACCATAGGCGCATCGACTATCTCTGCAAAGATCTCAACATTATAGTTATTCAAGTCAGGCGGTTTGCAATCCCTCCCAAAAAATACAGGGAGGTCTTTTAAGTCGATAGGCCCTCTAATACACTCAATACCCAAAGCTTCTGTCGTCACCGATAAATCTCCGCGACACAGACCAGGGACAATAATTCTATTTACACCCATCAAATCTGATAAACGACGCGTAACCATCTGTGCCGTCATCAATGCCGCTACACTGACACCAATATTACGAATCTCATAGGTGAATTCCGTTGGTGCCATCTCTTTAAGGATATTTTCTAATCGCTTTTGAGCCAGTTTACCAGTCAGAAAGAGGATATGTTCTTGAGTAGTTTTTTGCATTGCTGCTGCATTATAAGCAGGCTATGACTAATAACAGAGCACTATTTTATTTTTAAAAATATGGTTTATTTGAACCATATTTCCCGATTCAATACATCCAGATGGATAAACCATCATTATATATGATTCAATTATTAACATTAACTTTGTTTTCTATTAATATGTTTTTATTATATTTATTAAATCTTTTACCTGTAATAATAATGATGGCACGATTATAGCTCTATTAGAGGTAATTATGACAAAACTCACTTTAAGGAGAATCACAATGAAATGGTCAACACCTGAGTACAACGATATCCGTTATGGCTTTGAAGTCACCATGTATATCAACAATAAATAATCCTAGTATTGTTAGATAAGTTTAGAACACCCCTCTGCCGGGCATATTAGATTATCGATATGCCTGGCTATTTCCATAGTGTGATGATCATTCGATCTGCACATTTAACTCGTCTATTATTCCGATACAATTTAACAAGAGATTAGAACTAAAAGATTATGCATATACATTTATTAGGTACGGGTGCTGGTGGTGGTTTTCCACAGTGGAATTGTAATTGTGATAACTGCAGTAGACTGCGTAAAGGAACAATAAAGAGTTCTGCCAGAACTCAATCATCTATCACGATTAGTGGCAATGGCGTGGATTGGGTTTTATTTAATGCTTCACCCGATATCCGTGCACAGATTGAATCTTTTCCTCCTCTACAACCTGCCCGTCAGGTAAGAGATACCGGAATTTGTTCTATCATTCTCTGTGATGGTCAGATTGACCATACAACAGGCTTGATAATTCTTCGAGAACACGACAAACCCTGGGATGTTTACTGTACTGAAAGTGTTTATGAAGATATGACAAGCGGTTACCCGATATTCAATATATTAGGGCATTTCCGTGGCGTAAACTGGCATGAAGTAAGTACCGAGCAAGTTCCTTTCACAATCCCAAAAGCTGATAATCTAATTTTTACGGCAGTTCCACTGAAAAGTGAAGCACCACCCTATTCTCCTCACAGACACAATACTGTTCCTGGTGATAACGTCGGTTATAAGGTTGAAGACACCTCAACAGGAAAGAACCTCTTTTATGCGCCGGGTTTAGGTGAAATAGAAGAGCATGTCTATGAATACATGCAAAATGCCGATGTTGTCTTGGTTGATGGCACCGTCTGGACTAATGACGAAATGTCACGTCATGGTATTAGCGATAAATTAGCGAGTGAGATGGGTCATCTTGATCAATCCAGTAAAGGCGGCATCAAAGATACATTAAGCAGTCTAAAAAAACCTCGCAAGATATTGATCCATATCAATAATACTAACCCAATATTAGATGAAGATTCACCTGAACGTAAGCAACTCGATGATGCCGGGATAGAAGTTTCGTTCGATGGAATGGACATTCATATATAAGATTTGGAGATATCATAAATGACAGAAGAAAGAACGCCTTGGACACGTGAAGAATTTGAGGCGCAGCTCCGTGCAAAGGAAAAGTTTTATCATATTAACCACGAATTTCATCATTTGATGAATGAAGGTGGTCTTGATAAAGAAGCCGTCCAGGGCTGGGTTGCTAATCGTTTTTATTATCAAACAACGATTCCCATTAAAGATGCTGCCATCATGGCTAACTGCCCGGAACGTGATGTCCGTCGCCAATGGGTGCAGAGAATTATTGATCATGATGGTGTCGAAGGAGAGGAAGGCGGCATTGAAGCCTGGTTACAACTGGCTGAAGCCGTCGGTTTGAGTCGCGAAGAAACAACCTCTTATCAACATGTGCTACCCGGTGTCCGCTTTGCGATTGATGCCTATTTAAACTTTGCCCGACGGGCTACCTGGCAAGAGGCCGCTTGTTCTTCATTGACCGAATTATTCGCACCGAAGATTCATCAGAAACGACTGGATAACTGGCCAGAAATATATCCCTGGATTGATGGCAAAGGTTACATCTATTTTAGAAAACGCCTTAAAGAAGCACGCCGTGATGTTGAACATGGTTTGCATATCACGCTGGATTATTTCAAGACCCGCGATGAGCAAGAACGTGCTTTGGACATTTTACAATTAAAACTGGATATTCTATGGACGATGCTCGATTGCATGTGGATGGCCTACATAGAAAAAAAACCACCTTTTCATAATTGTTAAGACTATTGTCATGAATATTAATAAAGCTGATATCCCGGAAATTGCACCAACATTTCGTTTTCAATGGGAAGAGGTGCAGGATTGTTATGTTGTCCTCTACCCGGAAGGCATGGTTAAGCTTAGTGGAAGTGCCGGAGAGATCATGAAACGTATCAATGGTGAACATTCCGTTGACACCATAATTAAAGATTTAGAAACCACATTTTCAGAGAACAAGCTTGAAGATGATGTCATAAAATTCCTGGAGGTCGCCTATGACACCGGCTGGATTAGAAACAAAAAGTGATTTGAAACCCCCTTTATGGTTACTCGCAGAGTTAACCTATCGGTGCCCGCTACAGTGCCCCTATTGTTCAAACCCACTTGAGATAGCGAAGTATCAAAACGAGCTCTCTACTGAAGACTGGGTTCGTGTGATGCAACAAGCGCGTAAGATGGGCGCTGCCCAAATTGGCTTTTCTGGTGGAGAACCGCTAGTACGTCCGGACCTTGAAGAACTGGTGCAGGAGGCAAGACATCTGGGTTATTACACTAACCTGATTACGTCCGGTGTCGGCATGGATGAAGCGCGTATTAAACGCCTCAAAGATGCAGGACTGGATCATATTCAAATCAGTTTCCAAGCTAGCGATGAAGAGTTGAATAACTTTCTCGGCGGCACCAAGACCTTTCAACACAAAAAGGAAATGGCGCGCTTGGTCAAAGCATATGAATACCCCATGGTCCTGAACATTGTGATTCATCGCAAAAATATCGATCAGATCCGAGATATTCTTGAGATGACTGTTGAGCTAGATGCCGATTACGTTGAACTAGCCAGTACACAGTACTATGGCTGGTCACGCATCAATGTCGATCAACTCCTGCCCACGAGAGAGCAATTAGCTCGCGCTGAAATCGTCGCTAAAGAATATCAGGAAAGAATGAAAGGTAAGTCTAGAATCATCTATGTGATTCCTGATTATTTTGAAAATCGTCCTAAGCCTTGTATGAATGGATGGGGTGCTATCTTTCTGACTATTGCGCCAGATGGTACTGCACTCCCCTGTCATGAGGCAGGACAGTTACCCATCGATTTTCCCAATGTCAAAGAGGTCAGTGTCGAAGAAGCCTGGAAAGATTCACCCGGCTTTAATCATTTCCGCGGTTTCGAATGGATGAAAGAACCCTGTCGATCTTGCGATGAGAAAGAGAAAGATTTCGGTGGTTGTCGATGTCAGGCATTCATGATGACGGGAGATGCGGCTAATACCGATCCAGTCTGTGATAAATCACCCAAACATCAGGAGTTACTGGATGATGTAGAACGTATTGAAAAATTAGCAGCGCAAGAAGCGGCGCATCAAGTCGAGGCAAAGCCACTGGTCTTTCGAAACATGAAAAATTCTAAACAGATTGTGAAAGAAGCTGCGGACGTATAGCTATTAACTATTCAAAATCGCCCAGGCAACATCAGCTGCTTGCCTGTTCGGTTTTACATCATGCACACGAAACATTTTAACACCGGCTTGAACACCCAATGCTGTTGTTGCTGCTGTCGCGCCTATCAACTCATCGGCTGTATTGACCGTGCATATGCTACCCATGAATCGTTTGCGACTAGTGCCTAATAAAACTGTATAACCTGTTTTTACAAAAGCATTAAGATTATTTAATAACATCAAGTTATGTTCTTTTGTCTTACCAAATCCTATCCCGGGATCAATAACAATATTATCTTTATCAACTCCCGCCTTTATACAATCTTCCACTCTGCTTTCCAAAAAATGTTTAATCTCTGAAACAACATCATTATAAGCTGGCTTATTTTGCATTGTTTCAGGTGTACCTAACATATGCATAATAATGTACGGACAATTCTTATCCGCACACAAATTGATTATCTCCGGATCATCATTGCCGCCTGAAACATCATTAACGATAGAAGCCCCGGCATCGAGTGCAGCTTCAGCTACTTTTGATCGTGTCGTATCAATGCTTATCTGAACATGTCCTGGTTTAGTCTCACTGATAGCTTTAACTATGTGAACAACTCGCTCTATCTGTTCTTCTATACTAATTCGTTCAGAACCTGGCCGTGTAGATTCTCCACCTATATCAATAATATCTGCCCCTTCATCAATCATTTTCTTGCCATGATTAACAGCGGCCTCTAAATTATTATATTGCCCGCCATCAGAGAAACTATCAGGTGTGACATTAAGGATCCCCATTATTAATGGTCCTTTTTTATCATGGAGAATCATCTAATGCTGTCTGCCATTTGATCAGTTGCAGAAACAAGCGCATCGATCATCGCTGATTCACCTGCCAAGTGACCAGCATTGGCAATGATGACTAATTTAGATTTAGGTAATGCTTTATGAACTAGCCAGGATGATTCTGGAAGACACGTTAAATCTTTACGGCCGTGAATAATCGTAATCGGCACATCGGGAATTTTTGAAATATTATTGATAATCTGATTTTCGGTTATGAAATATTTATTTATCGCATAATGCATTTCAATTTTTGTTTCATTGATTAACTTGTCTTCATCACTGATATCAAGCACATATTCGTCAACGAAACTATGCGTCACTATTCTACCGGCCCATAAACCCCATGCTTTGGCCGCAGCTAATTGTGTTTGTTTATTATCAGAAAAGACACGTTCGTGTAACGATGCTATTAACTGTTCATCTTTACTTATTATAGATATTAGTTTTTCCCAATAGTCAGGAAATATTTTATTGACTCCTGATTTAGCAAACCAGTCAAAATCACATTGTCTTGCTAGAAAAGAACCACGCAAAATAATTCCTGCTACATGTTCTGAATATTGTTCAGCATACAGTAAGGCTAATGTTGCACCCCAGGAACCACCAAATAGAACCCATTTATCAATATTTAATTTTTTTCGTATTGCCTCAAGATCATCAAGAATGTCATGAGTGGTATTATTTTCTACACAACCGTTTGGTGTTGATCGATTACAACCACGTTGATCAAGTAAAATAATGCGATATTTATCAGGATTGAAATATCGTCGATGATTCTCATTACAACCGGAGCCGGGGCCTCCATGTAAAAAAATGACAGCGGGAGCCGTCGGATTGCCTACCTGTTCGTAGTATGTTTGATGAGCTGAATTTGTGTTTAATAAGCCTTTATCAAAAGGCTCACACTCAGGATAGAGGTTTCTCAATTCGAATAGTATTTATTAGTGGGTAAATTAAATATCGTTAAGAATTTCCTTTCTTTTAACAGCATATTCCTCTTTTGAGATCAGCTCTTTTTCTAGCAACTGGTCGAGTGTGCTAATTCGTTCTTCAATACTTTTAGCAGATGATGATTCGTTATTTCGTTGCTCAACATCTTTTCTAAGTCGTGCCATTTCAGCCCGCATTTCACGTCTTTGTTTAGCGAGCTTTGCTGCTTCGACCTTCAATGCCTGGCTTCCTTGCAATTGCGGGTTTTCTCTTTCTTTTTTTCTTGCTACATAAGCTTCTGCAGCTAGTTTAATATCGATTTCAATCCAATCTAGTCGTGGCTCACCCTTAATTACCTTTTGGGCTACCCCAGTAACACCAATAATACTATCCTTAAAATGATTGGATTTTTTATCACGATACCCATGACTAAAATTATAATTAACCTCTCCTCTACCTGAAGGGTCGAGTTCTTTTTCCATCGCTTCACTTCGTACTAAATCATATTCGCCAATAATAATATTAAGTTTACCTGCTTTATAAAATACCCGACCGGTTGTGTATGATTTTTTTGTTAAAACAAGCAGTTTCCTACTACTTCCGCCAATCGCAAAAATAATATCTTGCGTTGCTTTTGCCTCACTTAGCCCTTTTGAAATATATTCGGCAAGAAGCCGTACTTGTGAATAAGAATAAACAGAAACGATTGATTCGGAACCCAAAATACTTGTATCGGTATACTCTAAAGCGGTAAGTGCATCGATAATCTCTTCTTCATCGATTGAAATGGGATGATCGTTTTTACCAAATTTTGAGTCTTCTTGCTCTGCAAGCTTAAAATAGTTATTTGCTGCACCTTCCCAAATAATCTCTTCATCTCCACCAAACCAGCTTACTGCAGAAACACTATTAGTAAAAAATACGAAGGAAATAATAAAAAAGGATATTAGGTGATTTTGAGTGTTTTTCATAAATGAGTAATATTTTAATCGATTGGTAGATTTAGAGTTGATAGCAGGCGTGAAGTTTACATTAAATATAGAATTAATGGAAAATGAATGATTTATTGCATAGTTTTTTGTTTTCGTCCTCGGCTTTGTCAATCGCTCTATCGCTTTCCTGCGATTACGATACTTGAACATCCTGTTCATCTTCCTGTGTCGCTCTAACTCCTGCATCCATGCAGTCGTGAACAACTGACATAAAATTACATCCCTTTACGCCGTTCTCGGGCTTCCTCGCTAACTGCTCCCGGCGTTACTCTACCTCCTACTTCCATGTAGTCGTACTCTACACGGCATAAGTACACATTCCATGTACAAAAAAAAGGCCTCCGAAGAGGCCTTTTAGTACTTACCAGTTTTCTTCCAACTATAAAATTTTAGTCTTAGAAGAAGTAGGTTGCGCCAAGAGCAAATATATCTAGCTCTTCAGCACCACCGTAGGCTGCAGTACAAGTTGCAGCTGCAGTATTAAGAGCAGCCGCATTAGCACAATCTACGTCTAGGTCAAGCTGTTCCCAAGTACCATAGATTTGAAAACCTGCACCAAAGTATTGAACTATTTCAAAACCAATACGTTCGACTTCAGAACCTGTGACACCGACACCACCAGTACCGAAACCATCTTCATAACTACCATATTTGAATGCAAGCGAAGTATCACCTAGATTATTAAACGCACGTTTAACACCCACTTTAATAAAGTATGATTCTGTTTCGTCTGATACTTGAATACCGGTATTTGCAGTATTTGCATTCACAGCTAGAGCAGCTGCGGTAAGGTCACCCTCGTCTATCATGTAGGCAATTGAACCAAAGATACCTGTACCCGGATCCATCAAACCAGCTTGTACCTGAAAGACTTCAGATTCAGCAACTGTTGTATTACCGCCGCCTTGATTAATAGCATAACCGATACCAATAACAGTATTTAAGCCAGCGATTGAACCCGAGTGGTTAAGAGCTACATCATAAATGTCATCGTTAGCATAACCAAAAGCTAATTTAACACCCATTATTGCAGGAAGGTCATAACGGATACCAGTACGATAGACACCGTTACAGTCAAAACCGATACCTAAACCGCTAGTCTGACACTGTAGATTGCTACCCCATGTGGTATCAACTGCACCAGCACCTAAGCCACGAATGGTAAAGCCTGAGCCACGGAACACTGGGCTTACGCCTGACCATAAGGTCAATGAAGGATCAGACAAAACGGCAATATTATCTGTAGGCATTGATTGAGTACCTAACGTTACCTTACCAAAGCCACCACTCAAATGGATATTGCTACCAAGTAAACCGATGTCAGTACCGAAAGCATTATTATTACTAATTGCTGCTTGGTTACTCAATAATGGTGTAAGACCGTTATCTGCACTTAGCGTATTTGCAGGCTCAAAGGACAATTCAAAACCAGCAGTCAACCCAGTATTTGGTAATGCTTGTGTGCCAGTAAATGAAAGACGACTAGCAAGTGTAGTACCGTTATCTTGAATCGCTGAGAAATCGCTATTTGTGCCATCGTCGGTGAACAACATACCTTCGTTGATCCAACCTGAGATGTTAACTTCTCCGGCGGTTGCTGCTTGTGATAATGGAAGCAGTGCTGCCGCAGCGACTAAGCAAGCTCCTTTAATTGTTTTATTCACGTTGTATTCCTCCTTAAGAAAATACAAATTTATTTACTAATTTACATCTCTAGAGATAAAAATTGGCCTCCCCAGCCTCGTTTCCCCTAAATCTAGATTCAACAAGTCTTTTGAAGCTACATCTTATATAGCTAGAAAAGCCATTAATAAGACAGCTGTAAAAATACTACATAATTCCATGCCTTGCAAACATTTATTGTTTTTAATACAACAACAGTATAAATCATTTAAAATTGTTGTTTTTTAACAACGAAAGGTTAAAACTGCATAATTTACAGTAATTAGCATTTCTTAATCGGATAGATGATTTATATTTTATTGATTAGTATAGAGACAGAGCGTTGCATAAACGCAACATCTGCCATATTATTCTTATTTTACAATTACTTACAGATATTTTTAAATTTGAAATAGAAGGTTTTATTGAGGAGCTTAATTCTACACATAAGTGAATTTTCATTTGAACTGACCTATTACTAATGGAGTTTAGTCAGTTCACTCAACTATTAAAGTTAACTGATACTTATATAAAGCAATATTTAATCACTACGCTTCAATTGAAATAATTCTGTTCCATATCAGGATAAAGTTGTAAAACAGCACGTTTGTACTCTTCGTGTAAAATATCGAGAGACTGAAATGATGCGGGTAATTCTAACGTCAAGGCTTCACTCATAGCCAAACCTCTGTCCAATGCATTTTGAAGGTGCTTATGCAACCACGAAAGGTAGTCGCGCGTTTGTATCATCGCGTGTTCATCACTAATTACTGCGCCATGACCAGGAACCATATATTTATAGTTCAATTCTTGCAATTTGCTGATGCTATCTAACCAATGTTGAATATTAGCATTGGCCACAGCGGGTGTTCGGTTGTGGAATACTAAATCTCCTGGAAATAATACTCCGGTAGTATGATCATAAATGACCATATCCGAATCAGTATGTCCATCTAAAGCAATTATTTCTATCTCATGCCCACCAATTGAAAACTTACCGGGAACGATTACTTCCGTGGGTATATATGCCTCAGTCTCCTTCATCCAATCACCAATAAGTGCATATAAATTATCGGTAAAGGCGTTGCCCTGAAGTTTTATACCATTAATAACACCCGACAATGATGCGATTGGCACATCATTAAACGCCTGATTACCGAGAAAATGGTCTGGGTGATGGTGAGTAATAAATACTTTAATAATTGATAAGCCCGTTGTTGACTCAATATAGTCACGCATCTGTTTGCCATATCGATATGATGGCCCTGTATCAATAACAACCACACCTGCATTAGTAACGATATACGCGGTATTAACAATATTACCGCCATTTTGTTTTGAGAAATATTTAGTTGAACCAACAAAAACATAGGTCCCTTCGACAACAGGTTCCGCTATTAAATTGTAATCAAGTTCAGCAGCTTTACTAACCTGAATAGTTAGTATGAATAAAATTAAAACAGAGAAGGTTCGCATTAATATGCTAACGTTATCATGTGGTTGGAAGAATCGTACAGTCGGCTTCATTGAAATAAACATTCTTTGTAAGGATATTTTTAAATCTTTAAATATTAGAATTACTGCAATACTTTATTTATTTGATTGCCGTTATTATCGTGCCCGGTAAGCGTGAGTCCTTGATATCGATTACTTTCAAGGTCCAGACTAAAGAAAGGGTTTTCACTCACGGGCTGGTAAGACTCTATATGCGCCAATAAATCACCGTTACTATCTTTCAATTCCAGTAATTCAATATAAAAAGCCGGAATACCGGATGCCAATCCCGTGTCCATCGGATGCATAATTCGAAAACGTAATCTATCCGGTTGGTCTTTTCGTGACCAAAGACGTGATTTAACATCACCCAGCGTATCTTCCCAATTAGCAAGCCCACTACTCACGCTGGGCGCTGTACAACCACCACCCGTCGCATCGAGCCAATGACCTCCAACATGCCAAACACCGTCTTTTGTGCGGGCAGCGGCGCGGACCGGCGTTGACTGCTGCACCTTAAATCGAAACGCGATAAAGGGTTCAATCTTGCCAGGGTAAAAGTTTAAAATTTTCTGAATAGGATTTAAATCGGCAAACACTCTGATTTCTTCAATTTCACCTATGTCACCGACTCTGACAGATACAGGCACATTCATTGGATCTTCAGCTACATCAGGCACAACAACTTTAACACGCTCATCAAAAACAACTTCTTCATTGAATAACATTGTCTTATGTACTGTTTCCCAGGTGGGAGCGTCTAGCGGATCAACTGATGTTTGTGCGTACACAAAATTTACAGCGGCAATCAAGCTTAAGCTTGAAAATATTTTAAAGTAAAATCTTTGTTTGATGTTTATAGACATATTTTATCCATCTGAAATTACCCTGTGATTTACCGAATCAGTAATCACCGGGAATAATAATAAATGTAAATGAGTAATAGCATGAAGTATGAATTGTGTGAGATATTTTAAAGTCTACTTCAGTTATATGAAAATGCTAAATTTCTATCAATTTTGTATTTCTTTAACTTTAAATATAATGTGCTCTTTGCGATACCCAAATGGCTGGCAGTCTTAGTAAGGTTCCCTTTATGATCCTTTATCGCAGATATAATGATAAGGCGTTCCGCATCATCAATACCTAAACTACTATCGTTTGATATAACATCTTTTATAGAAGTGGGGCTACTATCTTTGCTTGATTTAGAATAGAATTCGCCAGGTAAATCATCCGGTGTGACTGTATCAGTTTGTGACATCAGCACAGAACACTCGACTATATTTCGTAATTCCCTGATATTGCCAGGCCATTCATACTCTGTTAATACTTTTATAAAGTCAGGTTCGAATTGTTTGACCGAAGTGCCATCTCGTTTTGCAATCTCCTTGGCAAAATAATGCGTCAAAACTTCAATGTCATTATCACGTTCACGTAATGGTGGAACTGTAAGTGTTATCACTGAAATTCGATAAAATAAATCCATGCGAAAACGTCCTTCTTTCACATCAAGGTTCAAATCACGGTTAGTTGCAACAAGTACGCGAAAACTTACTTTGCGTTGCTGGTAATCTCCCAAACGACATATTTCACCTTCTTGCAAAACTCTTAGAAAATTAGCCTGAATATCAAGCGGCAATTCTCCTATCTCATCAAGGAACAACGTACCACCGTCAGCAGCTTCAATTTTTCCTTTTTTACCACCACGGATAGCGCCTGTGAATGCCCCTTCAACATAACCAAACAATTCACTGGTAATTAAATCGCGTGACAAACCACCACAGTTCAGAGTGATGAGTGGGCCTTTAGCATTGGGTCCTGCGGCATGAATAGCCTTGGCAAACATTTCTTTACCAACCCCTGTTTCTCCATTAATTAATATTGGTACTGGAAGTGCTGCAAGACGTTGAGCCTTATTTATAGTTTTTTTAAGTGCTGAACTGGAGCCCACAATATCTTCGAAATATTTTGCATCACTATTTAAAGGCACCCTGTTCCTGTTTGTTCCTAAATGGACACTGTGCGGGGATGGAATAATTAACATGCTTCCTAGTTGGTCTTGTCCTTCCATAACTGGTTCTATCCAATCTGTAGACAACCATTCAGCTTCCGGCATTTTAGATTCATTATTTATACTATGGATAATACTTTTGCCATTACATTTAAAATCAATACCGCGCATTGCGAGGTTAGATGCCACATTTTCATTTGCCTTCACAAGATATCCATAATTATCCAGGAGCATCAAGGCATCGTTTGTTGGTGAAGAAAACATAGAAACCGCGGCATTTAATAATCGATTTTTTTCTTCCAGCTTAATTCCCATAAGCCTACTTTCTATCCTGCCAGCAGCTTCTACAGCCAAAGCCTGTGTATGAAAATTAAAATCACTTTTCAATCCGGATATATCCAAAACGCCAATGGTTTCCTGAGTACCTGGATCACGGATAACCATCGAAGTACAGGTCCATGATTTGATACCCTCACAAAAATGTTCTGTCGTATTAATTTGTATCGGGCGACCAACGGAAAGAACTGTTCCGATAGCATTAGTTCCCGCCGCATGCTCACTCCAATTTGCCCCGACACATAAACGAATATCATGGCCATCTTCAACTGTCTTGGGGTCACCTTCTACATGCAAACAAATACCATCACGGTCTGCCAAAATCATCATCGAGCCTGACTCGGCCAAGAGATCTCGTGCATGTTCCATAACCGGTTTAGCTGCTTCTAGTAATTGAGCATTTTTTCTGAGGAGATTTTGATAGGTTTGGTCATTAACGCTTAATCGTGTTTTACTACTTGAGGGGTCTACGCCATCTTCTAGACATCGCGCCCATGAATCAATAATGATTCTTCGGATGGAATTTTTGGGTAATTCTCCGCTGTTAACATATCTATCCCAGGCTAAATCTACCTGACCAGGATTTATATTGAATGCTGAATAAGAGTCATTATTCTTCATGTGTAAATCACCTCAACCTGAATTTTTACTCTTTAATAAAGGTGCATTCACCAATGCGTCTTTATTTCAAGTATTTCAAATATGTCCTATTGTCGCATTTTTGCGATCTAATAATTGATTTTATAGGACGAAACGTATGATTATCGTACACCTTGAAATTGGCTTTATCAAGAAAGAAGTCTCTTGATAGTCATGATTCTCTTATCATCACTGATAATTAATTCTAGCTGCTGGCACATGATAACTAGCACCATGATTATTGAAAATTTGCTTGATAGTTCCATTCTCTACCAGTTTATCCATAGCGGTCTTAATTGAATTGGTCAGTTTTTCATTGCTAGCTTTGACTGCCACGCCCAAATCCCATGATGGTTTAGCTATGCCCGGCATAGACATAAGTCCAATTTGATAATTAGCTTTGGCGTCACCTAAGCTTGCTTCGATTTCAGTTCGAGCTCCCATTACGGCCGTTATTTCCTTCTTCAATAAGGCCTGGGTAGCCTCTGCTATCGAATAGTAATGGACAACGTTATCTCTAATTCGTCCTTGATATGCGCCTAGCAAATAACCATCCGCCATGGTTACGCGCTCAACACCAATCTTATTTGTAAAGAATGTCGTTATTTGCGGGTTACCACCAAGTTGTTCTGTATCAGCAGCAACCACTACCTGTTCCTCAGAATAAGGAGCGATGAAATTCACCTTGTCTTCTCTTTTCATAAGATACTGATCATAAGGTATATGTAACATTACATCCGCCGGCGGACCAGTAACATGATGCCCTTTCCATACATATACTCTCAAATCATCTTCCAGGGACTCATCTGCAAAAACCAAACGAATACTAGCCTTAAGTCCTAACTCTTCTGCTAATGCTCTGGCAATATCAACATCAATACCCTCAGCCTTACCATTCTCAGCCTGATAAGAGTAAGGAGGAAAATTATCATAGGCAGCGAATTTTAGAATATCACTGGTAGTTTCAGCTTGTGCATCGGCGGAAACTTGCATTGATAAAAACAAAACTCCGCACAGTAATAAAAGATTTGCACATTTAATCTTCATTTTTAGCATGTCTTATATAATCTCCTTCAATCCTCGATTGCTATGGTCTCGATCCATGCCCATATAGCCCATAACGCTTCCTGGCTAAAAGGACCGCCGTCAGTATCTGCAAAGACAGGCATATAAGTAACACCATTTCTTACAGATCCCTTGCGAACGCGCATGACATACCACGCATCATCCTCAGCATTATGTTTCATTTTTCGTAAATCAGGGTTTATTCCGCCTGATTTGCCCTGCAGACCATGACAACGCGCACAGTTCTGTCCATAGGCCGCTTCTCCGATTTTAATGGCTTTTTCATTACCGGAATAAGGATTTCTCTCTAACCATTCGTCACCAAGTTCTTCCAAGCCTTCCGTATTAACCGGTTGCGGCGCCACATCACCGTGTGCAAAAAGTAAAGGTGAAAAAAAAGAAAAAATACAAATAAATGCAATAGCAGAAATATTATTATGTTTCATAAGATTAGCTTCTCTTAAATTATAATTATGAGCATATCTTTAGACTCGACGAAATATTATGAGTTCATACAAATATTGTGCAAACAGGCGTTTTATTTTTTTACAACGTTAGATCGAGTAAAGACAAACCATCATTTATAAGTGACGAGGCCAACATTACGTTGGCCCCGACTTATTACTTATATTGGGTCACTGGTACCCAAGTATTACCTAGAGTTTATTAATAGAGCTTAAACACGACTAAGCTAGCGCCCTGATTAATTCCCTCAATTTGCTTAGCAACTTCACCACCCCATAGAGGTACTGCAGCACCCCAACCAGATGGAACTGCGATGAACTGTTCACCACCCTGTTCCCAGGTAATTGGAGATCCGACGATACCAGAACCGGTGTTGTACTGCCAAAGCTCTTTACCGGTCTTAGCGTCAACAGCTTTGAAGTAACCTTCTGGTGTACCGTAGAAAACCAGGTTGCCTGCTGTTGCCATTACACCACCCCAAAGAGGAGCTTTGTTTTTGACTTCAAACACCTTCTTACCAGTCATTGGATCAAAAGCACGTAGCGCACCTATATAATCATCAAAGACAGGTTTGATGCTGAATCCAGCACCCATGTATGCTGCACCTTTCTTATAGGTAACAGGCTCATTCCATAAGTCCATACCCATTTCATTGGCAGGAACATAGAATAGACCTGTATTTTGGCTGTATGCCATACCCATCCAGTTGGTGCCACCAAGGAAAGAAGGCGTTACTGTAATAACAGAACCTTTTTTACCATCAGCGCTGTCAGCAGGATTGCCTGGACGCATCCCTGTTTCAATTGGACGACCTGTTTTCAAATCAATCGCACTGGCCCAACTATGCTTTTCAACAAATGGGAAAGCGTTAACGAGTTTACCGTTAGTTCTATCTAGTGTGTAGAAAAAACCGTTTCTGTCCGCGTGAGCAGCCAACTTTTTACCACCATTGTTGAAAGCGACCGTATGGTTTGTACCATCATAATCCCATGCTTCATTTGGTGTATATTGGAAATGCCACTTAATTTTTCCTGTATCTGGATCAACAGCAATTGTTGAGATTGCGTATAGATTGTCACCAGGGCGCATATGTGAATTCCAAGGTGCAGGGTTACCTGTACCCCACATAATGGTTTTGGTTTCAGGATCATAGGTTCCTGTGTTCCAAGGTGCGCCACCACCAACTTTCCAGAGATCGCCAGGCCATGTCGCATTTAACTTACCGGTCATACCATTTGGTTTACCGTTTAAGGTACCGATATGCCCTTCAATTGTAGGACGTTCCCAGATTAATTTACCAGTCTTAGCATCAAAACCTCTCAACATACCAATAATACCGAATTCACCACCCGCAACACCGATAATGACTTTATCTTCAGCGATAATTGGAGCGGCTGTAGAAGAATGACCTGCTTTAAAATCACCCAGGTTTTGTTTCCAAACCACTTTACCGTTAGCTGTATCTAGTGCAATTAACTCTGCATCCAGTGTACCAAAGATAAACAGGTTGTCGAACAACGCTCCACCACGGTTAATTACGTCACAGCAAGGTAATATGCCTTCTGGCAAACGATGCTCATACTTCCAGATTTGCATGCCGGTTTCAGCATTAATTGCAAAAACGCGATTGTATGAAGCGGTAACATAAATAACACCATTGTGGACTAATGGCTGTGCTTCCTGGCCACGCATTTTTTCCCCACCGAAGGAGAAGGTATATGCAGGCGCTAATGTCTTTATGTTTTTATCATTGATTTTCGCAAGTGGGCTCCAACGTTGGCCTTGTGTACCCATACCATAAGAAACAACATCACCCGTTGTCGTTGCATCATTTTTAATATCGTCAGCAGTAACACCCGCCGCGAGACTATTACTCATTGGCGCGGCAACTAAAATACCGGCTATGGCAATTGATTTAAGAAAACCTGACTCGCAGGCAATTGATAAGGACTTCATATTTACACCCCTCTTTGTGTTGTGTATGAACTAACTATTTTTCTAACTTTCATGTCTTTAACTTAGATAATCGAAATAATTATCTAAAACTATGAATATTGTATCACTAATTATACTAGCAAAAGATAAGCCATTAATAAGTTATTAATATTAAGTAAAAGAGAATATCATGTTAATCAATTTGTTATATTATATTATTAATGTTTTCTATAATAATAGAAACCGTCCGATTTTAATACATAACAATGTCGAACGTCTCATTTTGATACATTTATTCATACAACAAAATATCATTGAATACAGATACAAACAATAATAATTTAATTAATAGAATCAACATGTAGCAAAATGCAACACAAAAATTATTGAACGATTCTCTGCTCATATTTATGATTAAGATATACGAGAATTAAGTTTAATGAAAAAAAAAGCCATCCGTTAATTAAAACGGATGGCTTTAATGATATAGCTAAACTACTTTTATTTTAGTGGAGGATAATCAAGCAGCTATTTTTTTAGGTACTTTTAAGCCTACCCATTTATAAAACGCCGCAATATCAGGCTCAAAATCATGGATTACCGGATACCAGGGTGTTGGCGCTTCAACATCATGCTGACATGCACACTCTGGACAATAGTATTCGCGATAGACCTGCCATTCCTGATTAGGTGCCATCAAGTTAGGATAAACTTCGTTAAATTTTTCATCCGTATCACGAACAAAAATAACTGCATTTAACTTCCAGTTTTCCGTATATGGACCGAAGACATAACCACAGTCACATTTGTTGACAATATCGCCATTTTTATCTTCGACGATGTACAAATGAGGAGCTAAAGGCAGAACAATTTTGTCATCCCACTTTGCTCTATCTTGAAGAACGTCGATGTACATTTCGAATCGCAGTGGATCCTTCGGCATGAATAACATCTTCCGAACTGTTTCCCAATCTAGGTCACCGTCGATAAGGTCGGCAACCTGTTTTTTTGTGTAAGTTGTAGCCATTTTTTAAAACCTCTAATTATTTATTGTTCAAGCATGTGGGCGTATTGTATACGCCCACAAACCCAGAGTTGATTATTCCTCTACCAAGACAACAGTCTTAACGTCTGGCATTTGACTCAAGTCCATAGCATGCTTGGAACCGAAACAAGGAACACCCAGTTCTTTCTCTGTTACTAGCCAATCAGCTGGCAGGCTCCAGAATGCTCGGAACTTATCCAGAAATGGTTGTGACAACTCAAAAGACGACGCATACATTTGCTGAACCTGTTTCGAAGCCTTCTTATCAAGGATATTCTGGCGTTCGCCTTTCATCCATTCTTTGACAGGCTTAGCACGTGCTAGACGTTCTTTACGAATCTCTGCTTGACGTGCTCTAGTTTTATCAACATCAACGGTGTAATAACCTTCATCATCCTTCGTGAAGATAGCGCCATAAATTTTGAACGCATACTCTTCTAACAGAACAACATCATTCAAATCTTTCTGAATGTTTTCTATCGTACGATCCAATGGATCACCAAAACCTGGTCCACCACGAAGGTAGTTCAGGTAAAGATCTCCGTTTTCGAAGATTTCTTCGGTGGTGATACATTGGTTGTCACGTTTAACAATGGCACCTGGCTCCAGATGATTTTCATAATCAGGATAATCAGGATTCCAGTCATGGCCCATAGGTAATGATTTACCCTCAGCAATACGCTTATGTAAACCAGTATTGTGAGCTTCAAAACGATAACCGGTTGCTGATGGATAACCACCATGTAAACCCCAGTCACTGTTCATGTAACCATTGCCCATGAAAAACATACACCAGTCAGCAGAGTTATGTACCATACGCAGGGTTTCAAAACCCATACCACCACGATACTTACCATAGCCACCGGTGTTAGATTTGATTGCACGACCCATATACAGTAATGGCTCAGCTAATTCCCAAATCTCGCAGTCACCCATGTCACCCTCTGGATTCCAGATAGCTGCTGCATGGTTAAGACCGTCTTTCATAGCACAGGCACCGGTACCGCAAGCGGCTGTTTCGAAGCTATTCACTGCGTGAATTTCTTCTTCCTGGTTAAAACCACCACCTTGCATCCAGTTACATGGATTTGAGTTACCTGCATTCACTTCTTCCAGATAACCACGTGAGAAGTAACCACGGCTTACTGCTCTCCACAAAGAGCTCCAAGAAGAGACCAAGAAATGCCAAGCATCAGCGTGTGCAGTTCTTCGATCGTTTGGATTAGTCCATGTGCCTTTAGGCAGACGGAATTCTGAAGCGTAGAGTGAACCATCATTGATACGTTCCGTTGGTACAACAGTCTGCGTCATCATCACCCATATACCACTGGTAAACGCGGTTGGATTTGCGTTATAGGTATGCCAACCCCAACGACTACAGCCTTCAAAATCTAAACGCCATGTCGCTTCTGGTTTAACAGTGATTGTACAAGGCGCGTGCATGATGGTGTCGACCTTTGCAAATGGAGATGGCACATGTACATCTTCATGCATGTAAGGTACGTCAACAAAAGCGACTGTATTGTACTTACCTGGGATAAGAATATCGTTGATACGTTTTACCAAACCACGTCGGCCATCTTCAATGATTTCAGAGGTGAACTGTAAGAAGGTTTCAACACCAACGTCAGCAATCACTTCTTCGACAATGTCACGAATCATATGATCACCAGCAATACGGGTTCTTTCATCAAGAATCCAGTATTTTGGTGTACGTACATTTCGTTGAACTTCATGTTGCCAATCACGCATAGGCTTGTCATTAATACCAGTCTTACGACAGGTGATTTGAACACCATCACCAAAACGTTGTACTTGACCGTTAGACATAGAACCTGGTCCAACTGCACCGGTGTCGATAACGTGTGTTACACCACCAACCCATGCCACCAGTTTACCTTCGTGGAAAATAGGGACGATCGTTGCGATATCACATGGATGTACGTTACCAATTTGGCAATCGTTATTGGTAAACATATCACCAGGATTGATTGTTGGATCTTCTTCCCATTCGTTTTCAATCATGTACTTGATGGCCATACCCATAGTACCCACATGGATAATGATACCGGTAGAAGTACAAACACAATCACCTGCTGTGTTGTAAAGAGTGAAACAAAGCTCACCCTCTTGCTCAACAATAGGAGATGCAGCAATTTTCTTAGCTGTTTCACGTGCGTTTACAACACCGGCACGTAATTTTGAAAATATCTTCTCGAAAGTAATTGGGTCAGATTTTTTCAGTTTTAGCTCTTTCAAGCCGTCATAATGTCCAGTTTTCTTAGACGTACTGTACATATCACGACGATTCTGAGAAAGGCTCTTGCCATTGTGCAAGATAGACTTTCTTTTAGTAGAACCACCTGATATTGATTCTGGTTTATTCATATTTTATTCCTCTTTCTTAAATTGAACTTAAGTATCAAAACTTGAACCTATACTTCGATCAGATGGAAAAGTCTGTGCTTATCCATAAACGTTTCGAAACCAGGCGGCACAACAAAGGTTGTAGCATCGGACTCAATAACACATGGTCCAGGCATTTTATTTCCAGGCATAATTGCTTCCATTAGATATAAATCAGCTTCATGCCATTTTTTCTTAAAGTAGAATTTACGTTTACCCAACTTAGCTTCTGCAGAAGGATTAGGACCTGCATCTGGCTGAGAAGGAATAGCCGGTTTCTTGACTTCAACTGTACCATGCATAATAGCGGTGGTAACACCGTAACCTAACTCAGGTGATTGAGCTGCTTTTGCATAGACACGACCAAAAGTTTCTTCGAATGCTTCGGTCAATGCAGGCCAATCTTTAGCACCTTTTATGTTTTTCACTGGGGCAACAATCTCAAGGTCGTTCAATTGACCCATGTATTGCATACTAAAACCAGGATCGAGAGTAACTGATTCTTTACCAAAACCATTAATCTTGAACTCTTCCAAAACTTTAACTTCCAGTTCATCCCAAGCTGCTTGTAAGACTGCACAAGCTTCTGCCTTTGCAGAGTCACCACTATCTGGTGGCATTGCAATATCGACACTCATATCATAGCGATATTCAAATTCTGCAGCAGCACAACCAAAGGCAGAGAATCCAGCCGCCCATGCAGGAACGATTGTTTCCTGGAAGCCTAAACCTTGTGTATAACCATAAGCGTGTACTGGACCAGCACCACCGTATGAGAAACAAACAAATTCAGAAGGCGTATAACCTTTACTTGAGATCATGTCACCAAGATGCTGCTTCAGAGACTGATCAAGTAATTCAATAACACCTGCAGATGCATCTTCGACACTCATACCTAATTTATCAGCAATCTGTTCTTTGATGCATTGACGAGCACGGTCAACATTTAACTCTAATGCGCCGCCTAAGAAGTTATCAGGGTTTAAATAACCCAGCATAAGGTGACAATCGGTCACAGATACGGTGTCTACACCGCCCTCTTCCCAACATGTGCCCACTCTATAACCAGCACTGTCTGGACCAAGCTTAATAGCATCTGAATAAGGGTCAATACGCACATAACTACCTGCGCCTGCGCCAACGGTATCCATACCTACTAGCGGCAATGACAATACCAATCGCGCCATGTCCTTATCACGACCAATTGCAAAGTTACCCTTTACAATCAATGCCATATCAAAACTTGTGCCACCAATATCTGAACAAGCGATGTTTTCATAACCGAGTTGCTTACCAAGATAAGCAGAACCGATTACACCACCGATTGGACCAGAAACCAGCGTACGAGCTAATTCTTTTGCTTTCCAGCTAATGGTTCCGCCATGGCTTGCCATTACGCGGACATCAAACTTACCACCTAGTCCTTTCAGTTTGTCACTTAGGTTCTTCAATGTGACACGTGAAGGCTCAGCAGCATAGGCTTCAAGGATAGTAGTGTTGGTACGATGGCTCTCTTTACGACTTGGATAGTAGTCACAAGAAGCAAATACAGGGATGTTTTTGCCAGAAGCCTTAACTTCAGCAAGAACAGCATCTCTAACAGCTTCTTCATGAGAATGATTAGCATGTGAATTTAAGAAACTGATTACAATTGCTTTAATGTCTGTTGCAAGCAATTCTTTTGCCGCAATTACAGCTTCTTCAACACGCACTGGAATTACTACTGTACCCTGACAATCAATACGTTCGGTAACACCACGTGTATCTTGAATAGCAACTAGTGGCTCATCATAACGGTGTGAATTCAGGTGAAGACGATCTTCAAATGCGTATCCAAGATAGCATTGAATCGCACGACCCATACGATGGTTATCTTCAAAACCTCTGCTACAAATCAATGCAGTACGAATGCCTGTGCGTGATACCACTCTGTTCAGCATTGCTGTACCAGAATATACACATGTAGTCATTTGCCCATAGACTTCTTCAAGACTACGGCCTGAATCTGTAAGTGCATCCTTACTTGATTCAACAACGGCAGAGGCCTCATCAATACTACTTTGCGCCTTGCCTACAATAAATTGGCCATCGGCCGCAACGAAAAAAGTATCTGTCATTGTGCCGCCGGCATCAATTCCCAGTACTTCGATAGGATTATCTGAACTCAAAATGTTTTCCTCCTAAGAATTGGTACATAAGTCATCATGGACTTAATGAAACCAGATTGTTTTTATATTTCCACGTTCTCTAAGAGCAATAGTCATGCCGTTTTTAAAAAACGTTGCTATATGAAGATATGTATTTGATTTATAATGGCTTTATTGTAGGCGTGCATTTATTAGATAGCATCTAAAAGCGTATGATTTTCATCCGATCGGTCGAACACCGGTCTATTATTAGTCTGAACGTTTAATCAAAAACATTAATGGCCCGTAATTTCTATTTGCTTCTGAAAATCTTTTTATAATTTTAATATTATGCCAAGATAGGCTAATTCAGTAGGGTTTTAATAACTGATTTATATTATATATAAGTGATAAATATATGTTACATAAAATACCGAAGAATTTGATTATGATTCACAATCAAAATAATTATTTCAGTAAAGCTTTATCTTATTTAAAAATAATCTGAATATACGTGGTATAAAATCAAAAAAGATTTTTACTTTATTGTTAATAAGACGCTAAACTAGATTTCAGATACATCATTCATATCAGAATATATATTTAATAAACCATGCTAACTAAAACTTTCAAATCGCGATTAATTCTACAATGGTGCATATACACAGGTGTTGTCATCTTCCTTTTATGGTTTAGTTTGGAACTCCATCTTTTAGTCAAAATTTTCATTAGTGATCCAACCAAGATCACCTTCCTCATAGCTCTGTTTTTTATTGGTGGGACTATACATTGTGGTATCAGAGCAAATTATTTATCGAATCAACTCAATGCAATCATGGATATTGAAGACAATAGCTTATCCTGGGAGAACGATAGTTCTTTGCCCGCTGAATTTTTAAGAACCATCACGAAAAGTCTGGAAGGACAAACTTTTAAAGGTGAACAATCTGCAGATAATGCATTGCTAGCGGAAGTATTCGCTGATCAGGCTCATGCGCAGCATGAGATAGGCTGGTTTTTTACAAGTTTATTAGTAAAGCTGGGTTTGTTAGGCACCGTGATTGGATTTGTTCTTATGCTTGGTCCACTTTCCACTTTAAAATCATTCGATATAGCAGATGTACAAGGCATTCTCACGTCAATGACAGCTGGAATGGGAGTTGCTTTGAATACGACCCTGGTTGGTCTATTGGGTAGTATGTTACTCAGCTTTCAATACTTATTACTGGATCGAGGTGCAGATGAAGTCGTCGCGAGAACTGTACATTTTATGGAAACCGAGTTAATACCGGAAAAGTTTAAAAAGGCTTAGTAGATGAGTATCCGACGCTCATCAAGGCAATTCGAGCAGGATCCGTTTACGGACTTGTTATTTAATTCTTTGTTAGCCTTTACGCTACTTTTTCTCATCACAATATTATTTCTTAATCCGCCAGCTAAAAAAGGAATTATTGACCCCAAGGCAGAATTTATTGTGACTATTAAATGGGATGATAGTAGTCCTGATGATGTGGATACCTGGGTGCAGGGACCAAACGGCGGTGTAGTCTGGTTTCGAAATTCTGAAGTTGGATTAATACATCTTGATCGTGACGACCGTGGTATAGCAAAAGACAGCATTATCGTTAATGGAGTTGAAGTCATTAATCCATTAAATCAGGAAGTAGTGACGATACGCGGCAATGTACCAGGAGAATATATTTTTAATGTGCATTACTACAATAGTAAATCATTAAGAAAAGCAAACGTTGAGGTACGAGCTGTAAAAGTTAATCCGCAATTACAGATTGTATATTACGGTACGCTTACACTAGAAAATAAAGGTGATGAAAAAACGGCAGTGCGTTTTACTATAGATGCAGAAGGAAATGTCACTAATGTTAATACATTATTTAAATCCATCGTTGAGGTTAATAAATTATGAATCAGGCTGTTTTAGGGCTCACGCTAACGTATGTTGCATTAGCGGCATTAGTGTTGGGAATATTTTTACTCACCCGTTTACCGGTATGGTTAAAATTCACATTTGTACTAACCGTTAGTGGATTTTATTATCTAACCTATTTTAGTCTGCAAGGCATGCTAGGTTGGCCTACACAACAAGAATTGCCAGATACATTCCAACTTATGGCTTCATCAATAACAGAACCAGACGAAGACGAAGGTATTGCCGGCCGTATTCATATCTGGGCGACTGAGTTTGAAGATAATAAACCGGCAGCTGAACCACGTGCCTATGAACTACCTTATGATCTTGATCTGCACTCCGCCCTAGAAGCCGCATTAAAAGAACAACGCAGAGGAAACATTCAACTTGGGAAGAAAAAAGAAGGTAAAACCACTGATGACTTAGCCAGAGACCTTTCTAAGTACGGACAGAAACGTGAGGAGATTGAATTTTTTGATCTGCCTGATCCTGAGGTTCCTGAAAAATAACATCATGCTCATAAAAAACATATTAACTATGAAAATTTTTAATTGCTTAATACTTTCAATACTTCTAGTTTTTTCACTCGCAGGCTGTTCTGAAAAACCAGTAGGAAGTAAATATTTTCCACTAAATGAGGGGATGAGTTGGACTTACAGTTTAACAACAGAATATAGCAATGAAGAAGAATCACTCGAGAAACAATTAACTATTACCAATCTTGGTGTAGAAAAATTTGGTAAACAAACTTATTACGTACGCCGAACCAGTTCAGGGATCGATTACTATCATAATTTTGATGAAACAGGACTGTTTCGTGAAGCCTTGCGTACACTAGTCGAAAGCAAACCACGCATGGATAGAGCGAAACGCTATGTTTTAAAACAACCGTTGGAAATTGGTACGGAATGGCGTGAGATCAGTCGTCCATTACTTATGTTGCGCGTTTACCCTTATCGTGTGCGTGTTGGTAAAGATGCACAGGTTCCTATGATTTATCGAATTGAATCCTTATCCGAAACTGTCACTGTAGCAGCTGGCACATTTGAAAATTGTATTAAAGTGGTCGCAAATGGGACCTTCAATACCTATACCGATGCGGTCAGTGGCGACACAGAAATTCCTATGAAGGTGGAAGAATGGTATGCCCCAGGAGTTGGATTAGTGAAACAGATACGCTATGAACTTGATGGCGACATTATTGATATATTTAATACGCCGGTTTTCCTGGGTGGGCGCTCTACTCTTGCATTACAATCGTTCGATAATTAAACAGCTATTAACACGATTTAATTAGTGCATTCCAAACTATTTTTTATCCACCGCCTTTCTGAAAGGTGGTATTAAATTTCTCTAGATACGTATCTATTTGTTCTTTGGTCAAACCTTGAAATTTAAAATTCATTGGTGTGTGATGGATTGAAAGTGATGCGATTTTTCTGGTTAGCTGATTATCCAGGTTAATATCCACATACCCATTCAAGAAAGGAAAACTAACACTTGAATTTTCCGGATCAATTTTTAATAAATGACCGTCGATTATTGTTTTAATAATCAGTCGATAAAACTCGTCATGCGTCACTGCCATATCGCGTTTTAACTCAATTGATTCAGTCACTGTGTATCCTGGTTTTGGATTGAAAGTAAATTTAACCGCCGGCCACTGGTGGCCATATAGCTAGTGTATCGCCGTCACTAAAGTTCAAGCTTTTTCTTTCTTCAGGATGCAGATAAACCCCGTTTAACAGTACCAGATGAACTTCTTTGTCTGGTACATTGAATCTATCAAGGATTGAAATAGTTGTATCTGATGTTGAAATTTCAAACTTAGCCGAGTGCTTTACTGAATTTTCCGGCAAATACTGACTTAAACTCGCGTAGAGTTTTAATGTGATTTCCATTAAATATCTAGATTACTCCAGCATTGTGACCAATAGCCTGAGTGTTGGCTAGATAAGCTTCCATAATTCGAGTCGGATCTTTTAATAAATGATTTTTCCACTTACCTAGTTTCAGTTTGGTTTGTATTAATCCACGTAACACACCCACATGTTGCGTCAAGCCAAGCGCCTGAGCCCCAACCAGAATGTCATCTTCAAACTGTAAACTTATATAACGATAGCGATCATTATCACATAGATGGACTGATTCTCCCCCATCAACGCCCATCCAAAGTCCATAAGAACTCGAAATTAATCCCATAGTATCTAGAACATTCATATTCACACATCCCTGATGTGCAGTATCTTTACCCGACATATTCATCGCAGCTATGCGACCATGATCTGCCGCTGTTGGTTGAATAGCCTGAACTGTGTATTCGCCTGTTGAAAAATCCTTACCCTGACAAACATCACCAGCAGCATAAATGTCAGGGATATTAGATTGAAGCCTGTCATTCACCAAGACACCGAAATCAGTTTCTAAACCACTTCCTTCCAGGAATTGAATGTTTGCTGCTACGCCTGTTGCTGATATGACAAGATCTGCATCCAGTACTTCGCCATTATCAAGTTTAACTTTTAGTGAGTCGCCACTGCCTTTTTCGATAGCATCTACACGTGTAGAGGTATGCACCGCTACGCCCTTTTTCTTACACCAATCTTTTATCAGGTTGCCCGCCGTTTGATCCATCATCCTTGGAACCATCCTGTCACCCATTTCGATAACGGTTAGGTTAACTTTACGGAGTGCGAGTGCTTCCAGAATAATACAACCAATAAACCCTGCCCCCATCAAGATAACATTGGCACCGGGTTGTGCTCTATTTACGATATTTCTACCGTCTTCTAGTGTCCAACACGAATGTATACCAGGCAGACCTATCCCCTCAATGGGAGGACTAACAGGGTGAGAACCTGTGGCAATTAACAATTTATCGTAATCAACTTTGTCATTATTTTTAAGACTTAAACATTTCGACTTTGTGTCTATCTTGCTCACCCTGTCTCTGATCACATCAATTTCTTTATTTCCATAATGCGCAGCATCTTTTCTGAGATAGGTACCAGACTCATCAATTTTATTAATCAAATAATAGGGCAAAGCCATTCGTGAATATGGTGGTTCGGGTTCATCCCCAATCATAATTATGCTTGATGTAGGATCTACTTTACGTAAGGTTTCCGCTGCAATAACACCTGAAGGGCCAGCGCCAATAATGACATGCTTCATCTAGCTATTTTCCTTATTGTTTATTTGCTACTTAAAGACCAAGACGCATACGCGTTTCATCTGTAGGCACACCTTCCGGTGTCCAACCACGAAGCTGGTAATATTCTGGTAGCATTTGACCCAGATCGTTCACTCTGCCTTTTGCCGGGCCGGTTTTAGCAGCAATGTCTTTTAACAAACGTTTCGGTAATGTGTCGTCCATCGCCGTCAAGCCAGCTGCCAGATTAAATTCACGTTCCATATTCCAGATCCGTTCACCGACTTCAAGACATCGCTCAGCACTCCAGTCACCTTCACAAGCGGCATCAATCTGTGGTGCGATATCTTCTAATGTCCATGCAAATGTGGTGAAAACACATATCCCTGCAGAATCGACAACGGCGGTTGCATCCTGAAATGCTTTGACTAGCGCTGCCTTTCCTTCAGTAACCAGCGGATCAGTTTTTTCGGGGATGCCTAGAATCTCAGAGGCAACGGTATACCCTCTGAGGTGACACGCACCACGATTCGATGTGGCATAGGCTAAACCTATACCTTGAATACCGCGTGGGTCATAGGCCGGGAATTCCTGGCCTTTAACCGTCATTGAAAACTCGGGACGACCATATTTTTCACACAGTCTTTTTGAACCCATACCCAGATCTAGACCAAAGCCCTCGCCTTTCACGGTAACTTCGGTTGCCCAGACTAGCGCCTCAGCAGAACCAAATTTCAGTTCCATCCCACCGGTTTCTTTTACTGTAATGGCACCTTCTTCAAACAACTCCATCGCGGCAGCAATCGTCGCACCAAGTGAAATCGGATCAACCGCATCCTCGTTACAGAGAAAGTTAGCAAATGTAACCGCATCCAGATCATCAACACCACAGTCAGTACCTAATGACCAGGCATTTTCAAATTCAAGTCCGCCAGAATTGCCCTGATATTGAGGTTTGTCTTTTACGGTAAAATGATTCTTGTCGACAGTGGAAATTCTTTGACAAGCTATGGTGCAACCAAAACACGCACCATTTGTGGTTAGATTAGCCTTACCATCACTTGCACGTACTTCTAGCATGGCTTCACCAGAAATTTTGCTCGCGCCGTCAAACTGAACTTCACGGTGATTATGGGTTGGTAATGCACCAACTTCGTTAATCACATTCATCAATACCTGAGTACCCAACGCGGGCAAACCTTCACCGGTAACCGCATTTTCAGCTAACACTTTTTTTCCATCTTCAGTTGCCTTGAAAAACTTTGCTGGGTCACTAATGCCACCGACCCCTTTAGTCCCTCTGAGAACAACTGCTTTCACATTCTTGGATGCCATAACGGTGCCCACGCCAGAGCGTCCAGCAGCTCTATGCAGATCATTAACTATGGCAGAAAACAAACAACCTTTTTCAGCAGCACGACCAACCACTGCAATACGCAACATTGGGTCCTGATGTTTACTGTGAATTAATTCGTCGGTTTCCCAGGCAGATTTACCCCACAGGTCATCCGCAGGTATCAGTTCGGCCTTATCATTCTCTATGTACAAATAAACAGGTGTTGGCGATTTACCTTCCAGGATAATCATATCCCAGCCTGCGTTTTTCATCTCATTGCCAAAATAGCCACCCGAATTGGAACAAGCTATTGCGCCTGTCAAAGGGCTTTTCGTTACCACGGAATACCGCCCTGCAGTTGACGCCATCGTGCCCGTCAACGGCCCCGTTGTCATGATCATCTTGTTTTCAGGACTGAGAGCATCACATTTAGGATCGATTTCTTCTACAAGATATTTTGTTGCCAGACCGCGCTGCCCGAGATAATCATTTGCCCATTGCATATTCAGAGGTTCATGTGTAATTGAGCCATTGCTTAAGTTCACACGTAATACATTTCTAGTCCAAGACATTTCTAATTCTCCTAGGTTTGCGCGCTATCTTGTGGAAGGTTTTGTGCTGCATGCGCACGCATTCTTTCCAGACCACCGTGGTCAGAATCCACATAGGTAATCGCCTGAGTAGGACATGCCTTGGCACATTCAGGGTCTCCACCGCACAAATCACATTTGTACACTGTACCGGCATCCTGATTGTAATTGACTGTTCCGAATGGACAGGCAATTGTGCAGACTTTACAGCCGACACAGATGTCATCTATAACCTCTTTTGCTCCGGTAGCTTCGTTAAGAACAATAGCTTCCACAGGACATGCATGCATGCACCATGCTTCTGTGCATTGTGTACATGTATATGGTACAAAACGTCCTTCTTCATGAAATGAGAATATTTTTATACGTGATTTAGATGGGTTAAAGACCCCTTCAGCCTGGTAGGAACACGCCATTTCACATTGCAGACAACCGGTACATTTTTCCGGCTCGATCTGTAAAGATCTCAGCATTTGAATACCCCTCTAGTTACTTAATTCTTGGTTAGGATTCTTAATGATCCACTATCATGCTAATTTTTATAGTTCTATCTATTTTTTTAAAATAGAACCCTTAATCATCTCTGTGAATTATAAACACAATTTATGAGGATATCACCTATCGGTGTTTTTCCATATATCGTATTTTTTCAATGAAATTAAAATGATGCAAAATGCAACACCGCCTAAACAACAGGCTATTAACAAGCATACTAATTATATTACTAGTAAATTTGCTATTTTTAACCATAATAGTCTTATGTAAGACGGTTTATTTAAGCAAAAGACTCGATCTATTATTGATATACAGAATCAAATGAGCAACCAATGTCTACGCTGGAAACAATAAAAAAAACCATTCCAAACAGTACACATACCTCACAACGCGCAGTCGCCGCAAGTTGGGAAAAATTTGTTGGTACCGGGGAATTAAACCATAAAGGCTTACGTCCTGTGATCGCAGACAGCTGGTTACGTTGTCGTGAGTTATCAATAAACCCATTCAAAAACCGCGTACAAACAAGTATCACAGAAGAAGAGATAGAAGCACGACTTCACTCAGAAAATCTTGGTATTTCAGGTAAAAATGTCCTCGACAAAATGTCAAGTTCAGTTGAAGGCACTGGACATGCAATCATTCTTGCCGACAGTGGTGGCAGAATCTTATATTCCGTAGGTCATGATGGCATCAGGGACAGTTTGGAAAAGATAAATTTCAGACCGGGTAGTGACTGGAATGAAGATGTTGCTGGACCCAACGGTATTGGCACACCAATAGCACTCGGACACCCCGAATTGGTTCTGGGCGCCGAACATTATTGTAGAGGTTGGCAACCCTGGGTATGTTATGGCGCACCCATTCATAACCCGCATAATAACTCAATCCTTGGATGTATCGACATTACTGGTCCTGCAGACAAAGTCTGTATTGAAGCAATGGCTCTGGCGATGTCTATAACACAAACTATTGAGTCCGAATTGTGTGTGATTCAACTCAGAAATCGTGAAAAATTACGATTAGCCTATTGCGATATACAAATAAACTGGCCAAATGAAGCTTCTTTTGTAGTCGATGAGCACGGGTTTATTATTGATATAAACTCGCATGCAAACATCTTGTTTAATACTCCATCATCTTTAATTAATTTGCCCGTAATAAAAACATTCCCCAACCTCATTCCGTTAATTGAAGAATGCTTTACTGATAATACTGAAAAAGAATTTGAAATAGACCTTGAAAAAACACTTATTGGTACAACACGACTGCTGTTAAAACCGATTATGATAGAGGGAAAAAAATTAGGGTGCTTCATAATGGTTATTGGAGGAAATAATATTATCAACAACTTTACCAGTCTACGTTCACAAGAAGATGATTTGATAAAAAATACCCTCATAAAAACTAATAATAATATAAGTAAAGCGGCAAAGATCTTGAACATAGATCGGACAACAATATATCGTCGACGCAAAATCTGGCAATAATACAGACAGTACTACAAACTTATTTCTCCCGAAATTAATAATCAGTCAATTTTCCTATCCTATTTCAATGGAATTTATTTTATATTCTATTGTCAGAATGTTTAGTTACTTCGGCTATTCAAAAAATCACCTAACTTACTGAACATTCGATTAGAAAATTTCACTATTTATTTGTAGGACAAACAAAAATTTATAACTATCGGTAACAATAATTATGTTGAAAAAAAATATCATTAGAATACTTGCCAGCATTAGTGTAGTGCTGTTGATGACCAATACTACATTTGCAGAAGTCATTGAGGTTAGCTTTGTCTATGTTGGCAAAAGTGACCATAGTGCCTTACTAGGCGCACAACAAGGAATTGAAGAAGCAAACTTACAAGGTCAGTTTCTAAATCAAAAATATAATCTTGAAGTTATATCGCCAAGCGATATTGCAACGTTTGATTTTTCTAACTACATAGCAGTTCTGACCGCTGTTGATATTGATACATTTACATTACTCAGCGAAAAATTACCCAATGTCCCAGTCTTTAATTTAACCATTGATGATGACAATTTAAGAACTTCATGCATAAAAAATGCGTTAAATGTAATTCCAAGTAAGCAAATGAAACAAGATGCCATTAAACAATGGTTAAAAAAGACCCCTGAATCACATGCAACTGCACATGCATGGCATCCTGATTTTGTGAAGTTTGCCGCACGAGATCTCAACAAAAGATTTAAAAAAACGCATAACGTTGAAATGGATGATTTCTCCTGGGCCGGATGGGCAGCGGTTAAAATGACCTCAGATACAGTAGCAAGAACAAACTTTACTGATCAGACAAAAATCCTGGATTATCTAAAGACAAAACTACTTTTTGATGGTCAGAAAGGAAGTGATATGAACTTCAGAGAAACAGGCCAATTACGACAACCGATCTTATTGGTTGAGGACAAAAAAATTGTTGCTGAAGCACCAATTCGGGGCATTGCCAAACCACCAACATTAGATAGCTTAGGAGCATTAAGCTGTAAAAAATAGTCTATTAATTATAAGAATTTAACTATCAGGAGTTTAATCATGAAATTATATTTGGCACCACTGTTATTATTATTTACCTTCAATGCTACTGCTGCTGAACTTACCGGGCGCATATTTGTTACAAACGAGCGATCCAATACTGTTTCCGTCATTAGTAGTAGTACATTGGACGTTGAAGCAACTATAGATATAGGTGAACGGCCAAGAGGCATTGGTCTCTCTCCAGATGGAAGTGAACTGTATGTCGCTGTTAGCGAAGAAAATAAGATTAAAGTTGTTGATCCATCATCACTCAAGATATTGAGAGAATTTGATGCAGGCTCTGATCCGGAAACATTTGCGGTACATCCTAATGGAAACATCTATATCTCTAATGAAGATGATGCCAAGGCAAGTGTCTTTAACCCTAAGACTGGAGAGCAAGTAGCGGCTATACAAGTCGGTTTAGAACCAGAGGGCGTTGCAATATCTCCCGATGGGAAACGCGTCATTGTTACCAGTGAATCAACCAACATGCTGCATGTTATAAAAGCACCTGAAAATATAATTGAAAGTAATATTCTGGTTGGTTCTCGTCCACGAGCAGCCACTTTCACACAAGCAGGTAATATTGCCTATGCCACTGCGGAAATTAGTGGCGAAGTCGTTAAAGTGGATGTGGACAGTGGCAAGATTTTAAAAATAGGAAGCACCGGTGATAGCAAATCAAAACCAAAGGATGTTGTTTTAAGCAAAGATGAATCAACTATTTATGTCGCTGGCGGCAGGGCGAACAAGGTTGTGGTGATGGATGCTGATACGCTTGAAATCATAAAAGGCATTCCAGTCGGCAAACGTGTTTGGGGACTGGCCATAAGTAAAGATGGAAAACGCATATTCACTACCGATGGTGTCAGTGGAACTGTATCTGTTATCGATACAGAACAGAATGAAGTCATTAAAACCATTAACGTTGGTGAATTCCCATGGGGAGTCATCATTAACGATTAACAACTAAATTAACGGGACAGATAGACTTTAATCTGTCCCGTTAGTTATTATTATATTCATGCCTGAATAATATTATACCGGATAGCAATGCGCGCAATATCGGCAACAGTTGTAACATCGAGTTTATTCTTGATCTGTGTACTATAATTAGCAACCGTCTTGTAACTCAAGGATAAGCGCTTGGCAATCTCACTGGTATTTGAGCCTTCAGCCAACATACAAAATATTTCAAATTCACGTGTAGATAGATCTGACAATAAAGAATCTTGTCCTCTAGACTTTTCATAAGCTAATCTTTGTGCAACTTCGGTATCTATATATTTTCCTCCTTTTGATAGAACTGATATAGCATCTACCAGCAACTGAGGATCAGTGCTTTTCGTTATGTAGCCATTTGCCCCCGCCTGTAATGCCTGTTCTACAAAGATATTTTCTTCATGCATACTGAAAACAAGAATTTTAGCCTTACTGTCACGCAAACAAATCCGCTTGATTGTATCTATACCTCCTATCCCGGGTAAAGATAGATCCATAACTACTACATCAGGTTTGTGATTACAATATAATTGATAAGCTTCTTCGCCATTACTCGCTTCCGCAATAACTTCTATCTCTGGTGAATTTTTCAACAACATTTGATAACCCGCACGAACGACAGCATGATCATCAACCAACATTACTTTAATCATTTCATTCATAGCTCCATCGTTCATGAATTTAGTGGTATACGGATATTTATGTCTATTCCACACTTACTTTCACTCGTGAGTTCAAAGCTCCCGTTATTCATCCCTACCCTTTTCTTCATGCCAGACAAACCTAAACCCATCACCATATTCTCTTTATCAATTCCGATACCATCGTCCTGGATTTTTAAAATTATATAGTCTGACCCCGATTCAGTAACCTTATTCATTGTTACTAAAACATTAGTGGCTGATGAGTGTCTTAGGGCGTTTGTTAAACTTTCCTGAATGATTCTAAATAGATTGATATTTAACGACTCTGACAACCCGTCAGGTATATCTGAAAACGAAAAATGACAAAAAATATCATCTTGCCTGCTATTCCAATCATCAATCATTGTTTGCAAAGCCTTAATCAGACCAAATTCATCCAGCACTGATGGACGTAAGCGATGCATCATATTTTTAGCCACTTGATAGATATGATCTGAATATTCAATAATTGTCTTTACACTGGATTTAATATGATTTTCGTCAGACTTTTGATTATTCATAATAGCAGCCGCAACTGCTTTAATTGCAGCAATCGTTTGTCCTAATTCATCGTGTAGTTCTTGTGCCAGGTGGCGCCGCTCTTCTTCCTGAATTTCCAGCGAGCGTTGTGTTAGTGACTGATTTTTAGCCTTACTTTCCGATAAGACTTTCGCCATATGATTAAATTGTTGTGATATTCGATCAAGTTCAGGCAATCGAAAACGTGGCAACTCTAATTGATAATTTCCTTTTTGAATATCAGACAAGCCTGATAATATTATATCGATTGGAGCTAAATACTTGCCTATAACCAAATACAACATCGAATTCGCAAGAACAATAAAGATTAACAGAAAAGCCAATACCCCCCTTACTTCAACCCAGTTTTCATCAATCTCATCTGCAGGATCAGCACGGATAAGTATACCTGTTGGAGGAATTGCCGGGTTATAGATCCAATGTCTGATTTCAGTTGGCGGTGGTTGTACAAGCTTTACAAACCAGTCCGGAGCACTAGTAGCATTTAGTGAAGTAAATTCTTCAATCGGCACTAACACGTCATTCGAATTATATATATCGATGTGTAGATGACGCGTCTCATCTAATTCTGATAGCTTCTTTATAAGCTGTTTTTGCTCATTTTCATCGGATTCCAATGTTGCCGAGGAGAAGGCAATCTGGATTAGATTCAGCGCCAGTTCTGCTGTTGATTCAACTTCATGCTGTACAGAATTACGTGCGTTAGCAATAATATAAAAACTACTGCTAATAAACAGGCTAATGAATAACAATGTTATAAGAAAATTAAGCCTGACTCTAAGGCTCATTGATATTTTAACCTCTTCATTTATGATTCCAGAACTTATGCAGATTTATAGCACTAACTATAGTAATAAAACTAACTATATAAAATATTATGTTCTTAGGGTAAATTATGAATCTACAGCACAGTTTAAAATTATTCAGTAACTATTTAATCAATTAGGAAAAACTCCTGATGGGAAAACAATACCAGCTTTCAGTTATAATCGTTATTCTGCTTTTGGCGGGTTATAACACTTCATCCGCTGAAATCACATCTCTTGAGGCAGCAATCGAAACTAAAATGCAGGCTCAGAAAGATGTTGTAAAATCGCAGGCAAAAGTCGACAAATTAGTCGAACAAACTGCCGATATGGTCGAGAAATATCGCGATATTATTGAAAAGACAGACAGTCTTGAAACATATAATGTTCAGCTATCAAAACTCGTCAAACAACAGAAAGTATCGTTAAGTTCAATTAAACGTCAACTTGACAATGTTGAAGAGACTCAACGCAGCATTGTCCCATTTATGATCAAGATGATTGATACTCTCGATAAATTTGTAATGCTTGATTTGCCATTCCTGACACAGGAGCGACAACAACGTGTCGCCGATTTAAAAACTATCATGGACCGTCCAGATGTCAGCTTGCCTGAGAAATACCGTCGTATTATGGAAGCCTACCAAATCGAAATGGAATATGGACGAACCATTGAAACCTACACAGACGCGGTCAAGATAGATGGTCAGGAATATACCGTTGATATTTTACGAGTTGGCCGATTACTAATTAGTTTTCAATCATTAGATGGGGAATTAAGTGGGCTCTGGAATAAAGAATCAAATATGTGGGAAAAATTATCATCTGAATATGACCGTTCCATCAAGCAAGGGATTCAAATTGCGAAAAAGCAGGCTCCACCTGAATTAATAAAACTACCCATCGATGTCACAGGTAAAAGAAAATGAATAGATTAATTATTTTAGGTCTACTCATCTTCCTGTCCCCCGCTTTTGCTGATGAACCAAATGATTTGCAGTCACTATTAGAACAAGTGAAAAATGATCGCTCACAGGAAAAACAGGCTCTGGCAAAACGTGAATCAGTTTTTGCAAATGACCGTAATAAACAGAAAGAATTACTCGCTGAAGCATCAAAAAAACTGGAAGAAGTGGAAGCGCGCAGTGAATTTTTAAGAAAAAGTTATAACGGTAATGATATCGAGATTGCGCGGCAAAACGCCCTGTTAAGAGAAAAAATGGGCGCACTGGGTGAGCTTGATGGCATAGTCAAACAAATCGCAGGTGACCTTGATGTCATAATCGACACATCTCTGGTTTCCGCACAAAAACCGGGGCGCGATAAAATCTTAAATGTTTTATCCAGTCGTAAAGAATTACCCTCGTTACAGGAATTAGAAGAACTCTGGATACTGGCTATGGATGAGATGGTCGAATCCGGAAAAGTGATTACATTCCCCGGCAAAATCGTTACTGCAGCTGGGAATGAAATTGAGCAAGATGTGACACGCATCGGAGTATTCAATGCCGTATCTGCAGGTCGTTTTTTGAGGAATCTCCCTGAAACAGGCAAATTGATTGAGCCTGGCCGACAACCCGGACAGCGTTATCTGGATATGGCGCAAGATCTTGAAATGTCTGATGCAGGACTACATGCATTTCCTATCGACCCCACCCGCGGTGCAATGTTGGCACTATTAGTACAAGTGCCCGATTTGAAAAATCGTATTGAGCAGGGTGGGCTCGTGGGTTACGTAATATTATTTATTGGTCTGGTTGGAATCTTAATCTCTTTGGAGAGACTTTTCGTGTTAGTGCTAACTGGACGAAAAGTAAACCGACAACTTAAAAATAAAAATCCTGAAAATAATCCACTCGGGCGCATCATGCAGGTCTATTTAAAGAATACGAATGTTGATACTGAAACCCTTGGGCTAAAACTGGATGAAGCGGTTCTGAAAGAAATGCCGAAAATACAACGCGGATTAAGCACACTGGCTTTACTTGCTGCTGTTTCGCCATTACTTGGCTTGCTTGGAACGGTAACAGGAATTATTGAAACATTTCAATCAATTACCCTTTATGGCACTGGTGACCCACGGGTTATGTCCGGCGGTATATCACAAGCACTTGTGACAACGGTAATGGG
This sequence comes from Gammaproteobacteria bacterium, assembly GCA_030829985.1. GTDB lineage: Bacteria > Pseudomonadota > Gammaproteobacteria > Eutrophobiales > Eutrophobiaceae > UBA7359. Next base: position 96,714 of record JAURNW010000013.1, read on the forward strand.
TCTTTTGGTAGCTATCCCACTGCTGTTGTTTCATAGCTTATTATCTTCAAAAAGTAATACTCTGGTTCAGGTACTGGATGAAAAAAGTACTGCCTTCGTAGCCCTGCTTGCAGAGAAAAACCAGACTAATAACAATGCTTGAACAAATGGACATAATGAGAGATTTCTTCTCTAAAGGAGGTCCTGTCCTTTCAGGTGTATTTATATTGTCAATATTTTTATGGCTATTAATACTTGAACGATATTATTTTCTGTATGTGGTTTACCCAAAACACCTTGAGTCAATAGTGACGCAGTGGCAAGAAAGACGCGAACAATCATCATGGTATGCACTTAAAATCAGAGATGGCCTTTTGAGTGAGGCATCTATCGCTTTAAAACGTAATCTGATACCAATACAAACATTAACAGGCATTTTACCGTTATTGGGCTTACTCGGTACAGTTACCGGCATGATTGCTATATTTGAAGTTTTAAATGTCTTCGGTAACGGCAATGCACGTGGTATGGCTGATGGTATTTCAAAAGCATTGTTACCTACAACAGCTGGACTGGTTACCTCAATTATTGGTATTTATTTTAGTGCCGATCTCAATAAACGAACTAAAACTAAAGAATTATTAGCCAAAGATTTATTAACACATAATTGATTATGAGACGCACACATACTAAACAAGAAACTGCAGCAGAGAGCGTTAACCTGACCCCTCTGATCGATATGGTATTTATACTATTGATATTCTTTCTGGTTACGGCATCGTTCACTAAGGAATCAGGCATAGATGTTGACCGACCCACTGCACAAACGGCCAACCGGGAAGAACATGGCAGCATGATCATTGGTGTCAGCAAGAAAGGCGATATATGGATAGATAATCAAAAAATAGACTTACGTGCTGTTCGAGCACACGTAGAGCATTTACACGCACAAAATCCGGAAGGAACTGTCATTATACTCGCTGATAAAAATGCCCGGACGGGTACTACCGTTGAAGTACTTGATCAAGTTCGTCTCGCCGGCGTATCTAATGTGTCTATCGCTGCTTCAAATGAATAATATAAATTTCGCATTGCGTAAATTATGTCATCCCAAAAACAGAATATTCTGAATGTAATAAAGCTTCCCTCTTTAATGCTAATCGCAATAGTTTTAAATATAGCGATATTCATTCTTATTCAACAGTTAGTCAGTAAAGAACACTCGCTCAAATCAGCTTTAACTAATATCAATTTAGTTGAATTTATTCGCCTGGATAAAAAACCTGAACCACCAAAACCCGAAAAAGAGATTGAGGAAATTCAGCCACCACCGCCTGAAAAAGAGCCTCCACCACCTGAAATACTTGAACCTGATATAAAAAATCTACAACCATCGAAGATGGACCTGTCTTTGCCCAACATTAACCTGCCTTCATCCCTATCAGGAAAACCCTACCTTGGTGCTTCGATGAAAAGTATGGGGCTTGGAAAATCAGGAAACCCCAAGTTTGACAGTAATGTGGTTCCAACTTTAAGAGTACCTCCGGTGTATCCGATGCGCGCACTACGCAGCGGCATTGAAGGCGTTGTCACAGTTGAATTTACGATAGCCATTGATGGTTCTGTAAAAGATACTGTTATTGTGAAATCCACACCTTCTGAAATATTTGACAGTGCTGTATTAAAGGCCATATCAAAGTGGAAATATGCCCCTGATATTATAGATGGAAAACCGGTCGAAAAACGTGCGCGACAAGATGTGAAGTTTAAATTAAAACGATGATTATCCTTATTAAAAAATTACTCTACAAACTCACGCTCATTTCTTTATGCGTCTTTTATTCTGTTACGTGGTTATCGGCAGAAGAACAAAAATACTTATTAGATCAAAAAACACATACAGTCTTATCTGAATGTCATCAATATATTGAAGACGGTAAAAATGCAGATGCCATTAAAAAGTTAAAGCAATTACTCGTTTCAGATAAAATAAAAGATTATGATGCGGCTGTTGTTTATCAAACGTTGGGCTTTGCTGAGTATAATATAGGTAATTTCACTATCTCCGCAGATAATTTTATCAAGGCATTATCATTCAAAGCATTGCCGAAAGATGTGACGCATCAATTAAATTACTCTACTTCTGAAATCTTGCTTCAAATAGACAAACCTAAAGAAGCTTTGCAATATCTATCCAAATGGTTTACCGATGAAGCTACACCTAACGCCGAAGCACATATATTAGCTGCTACAATAAACTACAAAATCAAAAACTATAAAGAGATGGTTGCTCATGCGGAGAAAGCGCTGTCCCTTTCTGATGACCCACCTCTGAATTGGTATGAGCTGTTATTAACTGGTTATTACGAAGCAAAGTCGTATAAGAAAGCAGCGTCACTGGTTGAAAAAATAATCAGCAAAGATCCACAAAAAACCAATTACTGGTTGCATCTGGCAGAGATATATCAGCGAATGAAACAAGACAAGAAAGCATTAGCTATTTATGAACTTGCCTACACAAAAAAAATATTGAAACCAGATGACGTCCTTAGATTGATTAATAATTACCTTTACCTGGACATGCCCTACAAGGCGGCTGTTATTCTTGAGAAAGAAATTAACAATGGAGATATACAACCTGATAAAAAAATGCTGACTTTATTAGCAGATAGCTGGCTGCTTGCACATGAAAATGAAAGAGTAAAAACAGTCTATAAGGAAATTCTTAAAAAATTCAATGACGATAGTACGCGCCTTCGTTTAGGACAACTCTATATTCAAACGAAAGAATGGGATAAAACTATTGAAGTTCTGGATGTGAAATTCAATACTGACGATAATACATTTATATCTAAAGCAAAGCTCTTACTTGGAATCGCACAATTTCATGCCAAAGAATTACTCAAAGCTACTCAAGCATTCACTCACGCATTATCGGATCAATCGACGAAAGAACAGGCTAATTGGTGGCTCAACCACATAAAGAACATGCCAACAGATACGCAAGACAGTTAATTAATAGTTTTATTGAAATGCTTCTAATAATTTTATTAATCCACGAGCGGTTTGTAATCGTTTATCAGGTGTTTTCGCTAAAAGGGAATCAATAATATCCTGATACTGGCTTAGTTTACTCGGTAAACGGGGTATTGGTGCATGAATGTGCTGATAGATTAAGGAAGCTGCTGTTGCTGCTCGATAAGGTTTATCTCCGGTAAGTAGCTCGTACAAAATGACACCTAGACTATACAAATCAGAGCGGGCATCAACCTCATCCCCACTTCCTTGCTCAGGACTCATATAGTGTGGAGTACCTAAAATCTGTCCTATTGTCGTAATGTCACTAACTTCATCTATTTTCTTCGATATACCAAAATCTGCCAATGCAAGGCTATCATCGCCTCGAAACATTATATTGGCCGGTTTCAGGTCTCTATGCACTACATTGATGGCATGTATCTGTTCTAGTCCATAAGCAATATGGGTGGCATAGATAATAGCAATCTCATGGTTTAATCCTAACTCTGCACGTTGTTTTAAGTCTCCTCGTGAAAAAAACTCCATTGCGATATAACCATATTCTTCAGTAATACCGTGCTCATATATCTTGACGACAAAAGGTGAGTCTAGCGTAGCAATTAAATTCGCTTCCTGAATAAATCGTTGAACTAATTTTTCTTGTCTAACCCGAGTCAGATCCAGCACTTTAAGAACAACAGTCTTTTTATCGACAATCCTTTCGGCGAGGTATACTTTCGACATAGCGCCTTCACCAATCATACGTACAAATTTATAACCAATTTCCAGTCCAGTATCGGGGACTACATCTTGTTTATGTACCTTTCTGATTATCTGAGTCGCATTATGTAATTCATTTTCCTGATCAGTATCAGTTTTCCTTGAAAACTCAGTCGCGTCATGAACCATCTCTGCGAGACGTTTTGGCTTTATATCAACCTTATTTATGTAATCTGCCGCACCAAGTTTAATTGACTTAACGGCTATATACTCATCACCTTCAGCAGTTAACACAATAGTTGGCGGAAAACCGGGTTTATTCCTGAATTCTTTTAACCACTTTAATCCGTCTTCATGAGGTCCCAACTTATAATCAAGAAATAGAATGTCATAAGGAGTCCAATCATAGTTATCAGGCGGTTTTCCCAAAGCATCAAAATCATATTCTACAATTTCGATATCCTTGAGTTCTTTATTCAAATAGACCTTGAGTAAAGCCCTGAAGTCAGCAGAGTCATCGATTACTAATATTTTCATAGTTTGGATACTACTTAAATTTGTTATGCGGCACAGATAATAATTGGACTAAGGCTAAATATTAAGTCTAGTAAATTTTAATACTAATTTCAATAATTTATATTATTAAAATAATGTAAAGCTTTAATTAAAGAGTTGAATTTAATAGAAACTAATACCCGATATTACAGAAAAGGGTCTGGTGTTTGCGAGATACAGTGCAGGTTTATTCAGAAAATTTGCCGAATTTATGCATTATTGCCGGCATAACAAGCAAATTTAAAATAGTCGATGAAGCTAAACCACCAATAATTATTGCGGCCATAGGTCCCATTATTTCACGTCCCGGGTTATCGCTATTTATAGCTATCGGCAACATTGCTAATGCTGTGACTAAGGCCGTCATCAATATAGAGGGCAATCTCTCTTGTGCGCCTTTAATAGCAACATCGAGATTCCACAATAACCCTTCTTCTTTAACAAGATATTGATAATGAGAGACAAGCATAATTGAATTCCGGATTGTAATACCAAAGAGGGTAACAAACCCCACCAATGACCCAACGGAAAGACTCCCCCCTGTCACTAATACAGCAATAACACCACCAACTAGTGCAAACGGTAAATTAATTAACATTAACAAAACATTCCTCAGGCTACCTATAGCGATATAAACCAACATCATAACTACCGCTAACACCATACTTGAGAGTATGATTAATTCTTCTTTTGCCTTGGCTTGTTCAATCGCAGCGCCGGTAAACTCGGGATAGAGTTCAGCATTGAATTTCACACGCTCAAATATAGTATCTTCAAGTTCTTGCATAAAGCTGACTATGTCACGATCGTTGACATGACTAGTGATGCTTTGTAACCGTTGCCCATCCTGGTGCAGGATATTATATCGACCACTTTGTTGTCGTATATCTGCAAACTCTTCCAAAGGTAATAATAACCCTCCAGCGGTCTTGATTAGTAATTTCCGAACATCGTCAGGTGTCTGTCGTTCATTTTCTGGTAGAGTGACAACAACATCATAGATACGATTGTTGTCCTGATATTTAGCAACTGGCAGACCTTCAAATGCAGTTTTTATACTGCTCACAACAGCAACTGGGCTAAGACCATGCTCTTTGAGTTTTTCCAGTTTTAATGCGATTTGTAATGAAGGTGTTGCTGAAGAGGATTGCACCTGAACGCCACTGGCTCCTTTAACGGCTTTCATAACAGCTGCAACCTCGGTTGCCTTTCTGTCAAGTTCATTCAGATCATTACCATAGATATTAACGACTATCGGAGTCGTATAACCGGAGATGGTTTCATGTATACGTTCTGATAAAAAGTTATGTGCCTCATAACGTAAACCCGGATAATCGTCTAGAGTAGTTCGTAAAGCATCTAATACGCCCTGTTGTTCCGCGCCACTTAAGGCATTATCGAGATCAACTTCAAACTCACTATAATGACTGCCGAAGGTATCTGCACCACGCTCCGCCCTACCCGCCCATTGCGATACAGAGATTACACCTGGAATCTTGAGGAATGATTTAGTCAATTGATTACCGACACGAATGGATTCTTTTAATGACGTCCCGGCAATACTTGAGGTATGAACAATGTAGTGTCCCTCTCTAAGATTAGGGATAAATTGACCGCCCACACCTGGTAACACAGAAATACCGGCCAAACAAAATAATACTGTTGAAATAATTACCAGATAAGGTGAACGTGAAATCAATGTTAATGATTTTGCATAATAAGGTTGCAACATATTAATCAGTGGCGGCTCAATATTCCTTAACTTGTCCTTTGCCAAAAGCATATAACATAATGCTGGTGTCACCGTTAATGCTACAAGTAATGACATCATGATTGACAATATGTAGGCCATACCAAGCGGGGCAAACAAGCGACCGGTAATACCGCTAAGATGTAACAAAGGCACAAAGACTAAAGCCACAATAAAACTGGCATAAACAACAGAACCACGTACTTCCATAGACGCGTTATACACCACGTCCTTCATCGGCAAAGGATTTTCCAAAAGCTTGTTCTGTCTTAATCTTCGAAATATATTTTCAGTATCAATAATAGCGTCATCGACTACTTCACCCAGAGCAATAGCCAAACCACCAATAACCATAATATTCAAATTAACGCCAAGTTCTAATAAAACCAGTATCGCTGTTAATAATGACAGGGGAATTGCCATAACAGAGATAAATGCCGTTCTAAAATTGAACAAGAAAACAACCAGTACTGCTACAACAAATAAACCGCCGATTAATAGATGGCCGGTAATACTACTAACAGAACGCTCTATATAGTTTGCAGGACGAAACAAGGTCGGATGTAGTTTGATATCATTATCAGCAAAGATTTTATCCAGGCCTTGTATCGCTTTTTCGACTGCATTCGACACATTTAACGTATTTGCACCGTATTGCCCTATGACCATGAGGACAATACCCGCTTCCCCTTTGATTGAACCAGCACCAAAGGCCGGTTCAGCACCATAATCAATATTGGCAACGTCTCCAAGAGTGACACTAACGCCTTCTTCATGCTTAACAATAACTTTCTCTAATTCATTTTTTTGTTCTGGCAAACCAGCCAGACTTAAACTCAAACGTTGATTATTATTCTCAATATATCCGGAGCCATATATACCAGTGGCTTGCTTTGCTGCATCGGCAACCTCATTGATACCTATTCCATATTGTTTGAGTTTGTCTTCATTAATTTGAATTTGTAATTGCTTTACATCACCACCAAAAACATTGACATCAGCTACGCCCGGCACACTTAAAATCGTGGGCACAAGATTCCAGTCAACCATACTGCGTAATGTCATCAAATCCTTGCCGGGAGAAGTTACCCCGATGGTAAGTATAGTTGCTGATGAGGATGCCATTGGTACTGGCACAGCAGGTCCAACGCCTTCAGGCAATAAATTAGTTAAGCCGGCTAGCCGTTCAGATACAAGCTGTCGATTACGATAGATATCTGTGTCTTCGTCAAAATAAATGTTTACTATCGATAAGCCCTGTATCGATTCTGAACGTACATGATCTATGCCAATTAAACCTGACAATGCAGTTTCTATTGGTCGAGTAACCAGTATTTCAACTTGCTCTGTGGAGTAACCAGGCGCTTCTGTTTGTACAACAATCAGGTTAGGTGAAAATTCAGGAAAGATATCCAGGCCGGCACGAGATAATTGATAAACACTATAAAACATTAATAGCGCCGCAATAGCGATAACAACACCACGATAATGTATAGAAAATCTGACTAAGGTTGAGAGCATGAGTGAGGTTAGAGTAAATTAATCATCATTTTCATCAGGGATGGCCCATTTAAACTCTTCTGATAATAGTGTTTGACTACCCTTTGTTACCAGTAATTCATCATCGGCAAGTAATTTATCTTCCAATAACCAACCATTATCCATTCTTCTAGCAGTGCCTAGCGGTTTGCGAATAAACAGGTCTTCGCCACGTTTCACATAGACCCACGGTTCATTGGCATACCAGATAGTGGCATTATCTGTCACGAAGTAACCTTCTATATCAGTGTCAGCTTCCTCTATCCACGCAAATAAACGCATGCCTGCCCTGACTTTTTCTGATTTCAATAGATAGAAAAAGCTTTCACCATATAATGAATTATTAATCCGGTTTGCACGATCCAGATAAGTAGCTACTCGTGCTGTTTCCCTCTGATTTAGATTATTTACAAAAACGTTTTGTTGTTCAAAATCCATCACCTTGTTTTTGGGTAACGACAATAATATGAGGCTTATTTGATATGAGGCTAAAAGATCAAATTCGCTCTGCTTTTCTTTATTCAGTATAAAACTGGCTAATTGCTCTCCCCATGAAGACTTGATGCTATAAACAAAACTATGAACACGGGTATTGTAGGCATTTAATTCGGCAATCTTCTGATCACGGTCAGCAAGATTTTTTTCCAATTCGCGTGTGGAAAGACTTTTTGCCTTATGCAATGCATTTGCACGCTCAAGGATTTTATTTTGATTCTGCAAACTACTTTGAACAATATTCCGATCGGCAATAAGACCATCATATTCTGTTTTAAGTGAAACCAGTTCTGATACATCAATAACCTCGGCATAGGCCATAAATTGCGGACTAATTGAGATTACTTTTATTTCTTCAAACTCCAGACCTGATACCAAAATAACTTCTTCATCGAGTTGAATTGCCTTATAACCATCAATAATTGATATTCTTTCTTGTTCCGATTGCTCATCGTCTTCATCTGATTGCTGATTATTTATCAGTTCATTGATTACATTTTCATCTGTAATCTGTACAGTCAAAAAAAGTATCAAACTAATTACCAGTAAAACCAGAAAGGATTTAATTAACCAATTCATCATTTAATCTCTCTTCAATCTGTTCCAGCCATTTCGTGATGACATCATTTATATTTACATCGGAATGTGTACTGTGCAAAAGATGTTCAAACTCAAGTATTGCATTTATTGCTTCTTTATAGATATGCATTTGTTCCTGTCTGGCTTTATATAATTCAATTCTATTCCTGAGCAATGCTGTTTGATCAACACCGCCCATATCGATCTGGGTTTCAATTTCTTCCATACGGTCCTCAATAGAACGGACGATCTCATCGCTGATTTTAATAGCTTCTTTATGGCGGGATATGGAGTGGTGACTTTTGTATAAAGCATTTAATAATTCTTTTTGTAAGACCGTGATTTCCTGCTGTTTTATTCTCCGCTCTTCAAGTGCAGTTAATATATTAAGATTCTGCTGTGTCTTTTCAAAAAGAGGTAATACCCATGAAGAACCTAAAGACCATACATTATCAGACTGATCAAAAATAAAACCCGGCGATAGGACAATGTCAGGGTATTGTTTTTCGATTAATAACTTAAGATCAGCTTCTGCTAAAGCATAATGATTTAATTTAATTGCCATATCGATATGACTATCCAACATTATTTTTTGTAAATCAGAAAAATCAGCGGTGAAGTATTCCGATGCTTGGTATTCAGTATTTTCAAACAACCGTGGTGACGTACTTAGAATCTCAATATTCTCTAAATCAGAATAGATTAGCTGAGTCATTGCGAGTAATTCATCAGTTAATTTTAGTACGTTATTTTCCTCAATACTGAGCTGAAATACGCCTTGCTGTAACTCTAACTTCGTGTTGTTTAATTCAAAATGACTCACTGCACCCAATTGATATTGATTCTGTAATTGGGCCAATAATTCTTTTAGAACGCTTATTTCATTTCTTATCTCAATGATTTCTGCCTGCTTAATAACATAAGCATGATAACGCTCTTCAAACAGGCCATACCGATTTAAAGCAAGTTGCTTGATTTTCAAAGTTGCATTAAGCAGATCCACTTCAGCTTTCGCTTTTCTTGCCTCTCGTTTACCTTTGCGTTCGTAGATAAAGCTTATAACAGCACCAATCGACCATAGGTTTGATGTATCGGTATTATCACTGTGGTGTTCGAGTGGGGATGATATCTTAGGATTAATGCTATAGTCATTATGGTCCAAGGCAATTTTAGCTTGCTTCCATTTTCTATAAGCTACTTGCATTTCTGGATCATAATACAGGCCGGTTAAATACAAACGTTTAATCGAAAACAAATTACTCATCAAGCTTTCTGCGGCAAGGCCATTTGTTATTAAAAAATGATTCAATCCCGAGTCATTAATTGACCAGGAATTAATTTCATTTGATATATTCGTGTTATTGATGGGAACATCATTATAGGTATATTTAGCGCAAGCCTGAATCGCTAGTACAGATAGAAACAATATAAAAAGACATGATTTATGCCTGAACGTATGTACTGGGCTTGTCGGATTAATTACATTGTTCATGATGAAGCGTAACTCTGATATAAATTATTATTAATCTACTTCCAGCAAATACAGAATAACCTTGTGTCTTACCAGAATAAATTTTATGTCCATGAATAATATAGCTATTTATCTATTTTGTCTGTTGATAATGTCATCATTGTCGTATGCGGAATATAGTTTATCCGAAGCATGTAGCGATTTTAGGTCTGTTATAGAAGATTCCGAACAAGATGTAAGACAAAATCACACGGGACATTTCAAGAGTGGCCTGCTTTGGAAAATAGAAAATCCTGCAGGTAAGATAAATTATCTGTTCGGGACCATGCATTCCCAGGATATTGCTATTAGTGCCATACCGGCACAGGTTCGTAAGGCCTTATTAGAAAGCAAATTGTTACTTATGGAAACAATCCCTGACCAATCAGCTAACCAGACTTTTCTTAAAATGATGACTTTCAAGGGAGATCAACAGCTAGACTATCTGCTTGAGAATGCCATTTTTAATGAATTAAACATACAAATACAGGATTATGGTGTTAGTCAGGAGCAAGTCAAATTCATGAAGCCCTGGGCAGTATTCAGCCTGATTGGAAGACCAATACCGATTAGAGCGCCCACTCTGGAAGACAACTTATTACAATTGGCACTACAGCATCAACTTGGCGTCAAATCCCTGGAGACAATGAGTGAAATACTCACCGCCCTCGATGGTTTAGCAATGGATGACCAGTTGATAATCCTTAAAGATACCGTCTGCAATCACAAACAAATAATTCGTGACACACAAAATTTGATGGATATTTATTTGGCCAGGGATCTAGAGGGATTGGTTGCGTACAATAATCAAGCACATTACGACGAGGATGTATTTGAGCGCTTCATGCAACGTATTCTTTATGACCGCAACAGCAGAATGTTAAATCGCATAGAAAAAGAATTTTCAGGAGGCAATGTCTTTGTTGCGGTTGGAGCTTCTCATTTAACTGAAGAAAAAGGCTTATTAAATCAATTACAAATTAAAGGTTATCGCCTTATCCCCGTCTACTAATCGTGAATAATTGATAAATATTAACCCCTACCAGAAACATTATTTCTGATAACGGCTTTTCCATTCAGAATATGGCATACCATAAATGTATTCCCGTGCTGATTCGTAATCTATCTCGATGCCTTTATCTTCAGCAGCAGAGACATACCATTTAGAGAGACAATTACGGCAAAAACCGGCCAAATTCATTAAATCGATATTCTGAACATCAGTATGTTCACGGAGATGTTTCACTAATTGGCGAAATGCAGCAGCTTCAACTTCTGTTTCTGTCTGTTTATCCATTTTTATTTCCTTTATTAATTTCATACTTTTATTTCGGTGAACTAGTTAATATTATTAAATAGTCAAAAAATAGTCATAGAGCCATTTTTGAAGACATGATATAACCAATCTTGCTAAAAACTAAAAATTTAATCAAATTCACAGCATTTATGAGTTCACAAGAAGATTTACATAAAATTATTATCATTGGCGGTGGCGCTGGCGGTCTGGAATTGGCAGCAAGACTCGGTAAGAAGTTAGGAAAAAAGAAAAAAGCCGAGATTACACTTGTCGATGCCACATTGACTCACTTGTGGAAACCACTTCTTCATGAAGTCGCCGCGGGCACCTTAAATTCCTATGATGACGAGTTAAGTTATCTGGCATTAGGCCATAAAAACCACTTCAGATTCAGGCTTGGTCGCATGGACACTTTAGATAGGCAAAAACAAGAGATTAGCCTGACCCCAACACTTGATGTTAATGGCGTTGAATATATTCCACGGCGCACCTTCAAATATGACACTCTGGTGTTTGCTGTTGGCAGTATAACCAATGACTTTGGTATCAAAGGTATAAAAGACCACTGCATGTTTTTAGATACTCGAGTAGAAGCAGATTTATTTCATCAGCATTTTTTCAAAAATGCTTATACGGCTCATGCACAAACCACAGGACTGCGTGAAGGACAATTGAAGATAGCCATTGCCGGAGCTGGCGCAACGGGTGTTGAGTTGTCCGCTGAATTGCATGAAGCTATTAACCAATTAGTCGAATTCGGTCTTGATGGTATCCCTAAAGAAAATGTAAAAATTACGATAATTGAAGCCGCAGAAAGAATACTACCTGCCCTTCCACCAGATCTATCAGAAAAAACCACAAATGCACTCAATAAAATAGACGTTGAAGTTTTAACAAACCATCGGATTTCTGAAGCAACTGAATTAGGTTATGTTACAGACAAAGGTGGGTTCATCCCCTCTGAAATTAAAGTCTGGGCAGCAGGCATTAAGGCACCTGACTTTTTAGCAGAAATAGATGGCCTCGAAACCAATAGGATTAATCAGCTCATTGTGAAAGAAACATTAGAAACAACGCGTGATGAAAATATTTTTGCAATGGGTGATTGCGCCGCATGTCCTATGAAAGGGACTGACCAGAACGTACCGCCACGAGCGCAAGCTGCTAATCAGCAAGCAACTATGTTATTTAAATCGATAATCAATCGCATGAATAATAAACCCGTGCCAACATATACTTATGTTGATTACGGATCATTGATTAATCTGAATCGCTACTCGACTGTTGGCAACATGATGGGCAATCTGCTTGGGAAAAAAGCGGGTAGTATCATGATTGAAGGAGTATTAGCCAGGTTTGTTTATTGGTCACTCTATAAAATGCATCAAGTTGTCATTCAAGGCGTTATTCGTGTAACACTAACAACCATTGCAAACTTCCTGACACAGAAAACAAAACCAAGAATGAAACTGCATTAGGTATAGAACAATAAATTAGCTATTAATCGTTTTTTATACTATCGCACTTATTCTCGCGAAGATTCTCCCGGTAGCCTTCATTGCAGTACCAGCTATGACCATCAGAAGCCAGATTAGCATTCGTTGGAATAATGATCTTATCGCAACGTTCTTTTTTGTTGTTTCTTACAAAACCCTTGTCACAAACCCAACTATGACCATCATAGGCAAGATAGCCATTCTCAGGAACATTTACTTTGTCACAACTCTTGCGACGAATATTCTTCCAATAACCTTCTTTGCAATCCCACCGATGACCACCCGGAAGTGAAACCCCATTTTCAGGGACATCCACATCAGCATATACAACACTCATACCTGTAAACATCAAGTTACAAATAACTGCTATTAAGAAAGAAGTTTTATAATTCATTATTTTTTAGCCTATATGCCGTAATGATATATTTTTAATTCCTATAGAATTTACAAATCATACTTTTTAATTCGATAACGTAATGCCATACGAGTAATCCCCAGTTCTCTTGCTGCTTTTGACACATTACGATTAGTTCTTTCTAATGCTTGCTTTATTAGATGCAATTCAGCTTCACCGAGAGTCAGATCCTCATTTATTTCGTGTTCATGGCATTCGGATATATATTTTTTATCAAGCCCAAGAATGTCATCGTCAACTGTCCCTCCGCCGTTTAACAAAACCGCACGTTCGATCAAGTGTTTCATTTCACGAATATTACCTGGCCAGTGGTAATCCATTAAGGCTTCGGACGCTTCATCAGTAAAGCAATTAAACTTTAAACCATAACGCCTGGATGTTTGTTCAGCAAAATGATTAGCTAGCAATAAAATATCATCACCACGCTCTTGTAAAGCAGGCATAGCTAAAGAAATCACATTCAAGCGATAATAAAGATCTGATCTAAATTCACCCTGCTCTGCTAATGATTCAATGTCACGGTTGGTTGCTGCAATTATCCAGGCAGCAACCGGGCGTTCCTGTGTTGTTCCTACACGTCGTAATGTTCTTCTTTCCAACACAGCTAATAATTTGGATTGTAAATCGAGAGGTAATTCACCAATTTCATCAAGAAATAACACGCCATCTTCTGCGGCTTCTATTAGACCGGTACGTGCAACATGTGCATTAGTAAAAGCACCTTTTTCATGCCCGAACAATTCAGATTCAATCAGTTCTTTTGGTAAAGATGCACAATCAACATGAACAAAAGGTTTTTGATAACGACTACTTCTTGCATGTAATAAACGTGCAATGACGTCTTTACCTGTGCCTGTTTCTCCCAGTATAAGAACCGTAGGTGGAATGACTGAACCGGATTGCGCAAGTTTTGATATACGCTCTACTTGTCCCCGGACATCTTTTACCTTTTTACATTCACCTAGAAAGGCAACAGTCTCGGTTGCATGTTGTTCGCGTTTTGCTGAGTAAGTCAGTTTTTGAGTTAATTCATTTTTATCAAATACTTTTTCTACATTGAGTAATAATTCATCCAGATCAATGGGTTTTTTCAAATAATCAGAAGCTCCGAGCTTCATTGCCGAAACAGCATCTTCCAACTCACCGTAAGCAGACATAACAAGGACTGCTATGCTCGGGTTCAATGCTCTTATTTCTGATAATAAATCAAGTCCGGACCCATCTGGCAAGCGCATATCTAACAACACCAAATCAGGCGCATTGTCTTTAAAGGCTGCTCTCGCAGTTTCCAGATCTGCCGCCAGATTGATATTATAACCAGCCCGTTCTAAATGTTTTTTTACAGCTTTGGCAAAGACTGCCTCGTCTTCTACCAATAAAATATTTTTCTCCAATACCGGGACTTCGGCCGATGTAGTTAAAGAATCATTCACTCGTACTTACCTCACTTATAAGATGAATGGGTGCTGTAATAATCACTTCCGTACCTTGATCTTCAATTACGTTAAACGTTAAGTTCCAACCATGTTTTTGACAGATCTTGAATGCAATAGGAATACCTAAACCCGTTCCAAAACGTTTCGTTGATGGCCCGGGTTCAAAATTGCTGGGTTTAGGTTCAAACGGCAGCCCAGGACCATTATCCAGTATATGAATCTCAATATAATCTTCTGAAAGAATCAGTGATATTTTTATATTGCCTGACACCGGCGATGCATCTACTGCATTGGCTAATAGTGTATACAAGGCTTGCTCCATTAAATCAGGATCAACATTTAAGACTTGAGTTATTTCCCAGCCTGTTTTTGTAACCTCAATTTTTTTCTCAACAATTTTATTTATTAATAACCCTAATGCAGCGTCGACAAGATCTGAGGCCTTAGCTTCAACCAGATTTGGTTTTAAAGGATGTAGATAAGAAACCAATGAACTGACCCAACGTCCCAACCGATCTATCGTTTCAATAATGGCCTGTTTAGATTCATTTATTTCATTCTGATTTTCCGCATGTTCAAGTAATTGTGCTGTAGCACGAATACTGGCTAAAGGATTTCGTATATTATGCGCAACCACCGGCACCAATGCACCTAATGCAGCTTGTCGTTCGTTTTCTATCAATGCTTCTCTATTTTCTGCTAATTCAACGGCCATTTTATTAATGGCCATTGCCAAATCGGAAACCTCTTCTACACCCTCTACGCCAATATGATATTCGAGATTGCCGTGACTAATCTCACCAGCACCGCGCATGACATTAGCAATCGGCTTAATAAAGCCCTTACGCATCACTTGTCTGGTGTAATTAACAATAATAAACGCAATAAATAACGGTATCGGAATAATGAACGGTGCGAATTTTGTCCACATGGCCAAAGTCTCATCCAGCTTTTTATGCTGATTAGTTAATACTTCTTTAAAGGCGCTATATCGACTTTCAAATTTACCCACCATCTGTTGAGCAAAAGCAGGGTTGAGGATTTGAATTCTTGCAAATTGATCCGCGACATAGGGATTATCAAAGATATTGTTCATGTCGCGTTGAATCTCACGATACGATAAATTTAATTCTTGAATCGCTGTGTCTGCTTCTCTGGATCGCGAACGACGACGTAGTTCATTGAAACGTTCAGAAATACTGCGCGAATACTCAGGATAAGCCTCAAATGCGCGCGCATCTTCCAGCACTCGAGCTCGGATCATTTCCTGGATTTGTGCGTATAGCTCACCTCTTATCTGTTCGGTCAGATAGAACATGGCATTGATACGTACCGATTCTGCCGAATTCTGTTGCCAAAAATAAGCCGATAACCCACCAAGGAGCCCTGTAACCGCAACAAGAAATAATATTGCGACCTCATGCAGAAATAATAGATTTTTTAGTGACTTAGGCCTTCTGAATGTCATGTTCGGAGTATAACTTATTATGGTTATAATGAACCAAATTATTGGATGTAATTAACCAAACTTAAACAAAATATCACCTAAAAGACAATAAAGAATATTATATATAACTGTTTTTATTGATTATTTTAAATAGTCAATAATCTGGCATGATTAATGGATTAAATTAGTTGCACACTAAATTTGTGTCCCAAATCAAATTTGGGTTTTATTAACTAATAACATATAAGGAGAGTTAAACATGAAATGGGAAACTCCAGAATATAGTGACATTCGTTTTGGCTTCGAAGTCACCATGTACATCAACAACAAGTAATTGTTGAACAAGCTGAAGTATAAAAGGGTCGCAAGACCCTTTTTTTATGCCCGCATATTAATAACACATGCCTAAGGCGTAGATACGAATACTTGAAAATGCAAATCCCCTTCAACTAAACTTTGTTATTTAAACCACATCCTTTTAAAGATCTCAGTTTCCTTCCTGTGTAGATGGTAAAACACGCCGGCAATATGAAGAAGGATAAGGACACTCAGACAGATAGCACTGATCTCGTGGATTTCGGTGAATAACTCATTTAAATCCGGGTTTTTCCAACCCCAATGGGGCAAAGGCACTCCCCAAAACCTGGTTTTGTAACCACTAAATGAAGAAGATATATAGCCTGTAACTGGCTGAATAAACATCATGAGGTACAATAAATGGTGTGTTGCTTTAGCCAGTTTCTGATGTGTAGCAGAGACAATAGAAGGTAAAGCCGGTGGTTTTCTAATTAGCCTCCAACTAAGTCTGAAAAATGCCAATAAAGCCAAAGTCAGGCCTAATGATTTGTGTAGTGCAAAAAACCAGCTTCGTTCATCACTGCCCTTTGGCAAATCGACCATATAGATACCAAGACCAATCATTGCAATGATTAGGAGAGCCATAATCCAGTGAATAATTATAGCGGTAGTACTGTAGCGCTCAATTTCCATGATAAATCTTATACCTCAAGGTTGATTTGCTTAAACTAGTGTTGGATTGAACTATCTGGCATTTGGCCATCAATATCAGGATAATACTATCTCAAAATAACTTTTGGCAGTGAAATGCCAATCTGATTTTAGATTAAATCATAATGCAACAATATTTCACCATCATTTCTATTATATTACTTCTACTCACGAGCACATCGTGGGTACAGGCCAATGAATATCAATTAATGATATCGAAGCAGAATAATGAACTCACCGTTGAAAAGTCCGGCCAAGTAATTAAAAAATATCACATTGCCAGCGGAAAAGGTGGAAAAGGGACAAAACGATTACGTGGCGACAGCAAAACACCGCTCGGGGTATACAAGGTAACCAGTTTCAAGGAAAGCAGTCGATTTCATTATTTTATTCAACTGAATTACCCAAATCTGATTGATGCCTGGTACGGTTACAAAAATGAGATTATAGATGCCGAAAATTTTAAACGTATAGCGACTGCGTACAAAAAGCGTGAATCACCACCTCAAGACACAAATTTAGGGGGCTTCATAGGTATACATGGGCTTGGTGTCACAAATGATAAAAAACTAACAATCCATCAGGCTTTGAATTGGACCAATGGTTGTATTGCATTAACCAATGAGGAAATAAATGACCTTAGAAAATTCGTAGCTATCGGTACCCCGGTCATCATAAAAGAATAAAGAATTATGTTTCTCATTAATCGTAAAGACTTATTCACTCATTGCTTCAAAAGATGTAACGGGCTTTCTGATGATTTTGAATAAAAATCAATTTTGGTTTATCTCACTCTGTTCCATATTATTTATTATGGGATGTACGAATGAGGTAGAGCAAATTTATCAAATACAAACAAAAAAATCTTTCCAAAATGTAGTGCAAGATTCAGAATTTGCGATTACAGAAAATAACTTTCGCATTATAAATCGCTTGCACATTGGGAATGCCATACAGGAACGAGGGAATACTGATTTTCCACGAAATGAGATTCTGTTATTTTGCAACCTTACTTTAGCCGAAGAAATGTTGAGGGTAGCACCTGCATATATAAATTACTGTCCTTACAAGATAACCATAACTGATTCAAATGACTTTGTGACGGTAGGCACACGCCTTATACCGTCCAAAACTAGTAATCCGAAAATGGATGAAATATCGAAAAATATCAATAAAATATTACACTCGATGATAGAATATGCTGCGTCAGAAGACCCGTTTATTCTTGAACAAAACTAATAATGGTATTAGCTAATAATGAAAGAACAACCTGAACATAGTCTACTTCTCCGCTGGCTGATTTTAACCGGACTTATTGCATTTGCACTGATTATTGCATGGAATAAAGATATTATTTCTCTGCTATTCAGTGTAGACCAAAGCAAGATTTGCTGGGTTATCGCATTGGCTTATCTTCTCGTCACCCTGCACTGTAGTGGTAGAATTTACACGCTTTCATTACAAACAAATCTATCCAGAAAAGTTGACGATATAATTAAAAAGGAAGGAAAGCTGGATTTAACTATTGATGATGAAGACGTTTATGTTAATTCCAATATCAAGCTGCCGGATTGCTTCATGACCGAATATATTAGAGATCTCCATTATCGTTACAAAAACAAAAATAATACTGAAGAGCCGGGCTCATCATCGGATTTAATTGATGTCTATGAATCCCGCTTAAAAGGTCCACAGGAAATCGGTTGGCTGGTTTCAGACATGATGTTAAAACTAGGTCTACTCGGCACTATTATAGGCTTTATATTTATGCTCGGTTCAGTCGCCAATATTGCAGATTTTGATGTCAGTGGTATGCAGCAAATTTTAAAACACATGAGTAATGGTATGGGCACCGCACTTTATACGACACTTGCCGGGTTAACCTGCAGCATATTATCCGCTATTCAATATCATATGCTTGACAGGCATGCTGATGAACTTATCGAATTAACACGTCATTTGACACAAGTTCATGTCATTCCAAAACTTAACGGAAATTAATCGTACTGATGAGTGTTAAAGATCGTCTACGCTCTGATCCATTCACAGATTTATTGTTTAATGCGCTTCTGGGCTTCACATTTTTATTTCTAGTCGCCATTATGTTTATGAATCCGGAAGCAAAATCAGGCATTATTGATCCAAAAGCAGAATACATACTCACTATAACCTGGGCAGATAATAGCCCAGATGATGTTGATACTTGGGTAGAAGATCCAGAAGGCCAAATACTCTGGTTTCGAACCCCCGAAGCTGGCTTACTGCATCTGGATCGTGATGATCGTGGCTTAGTCAATGACACGATTACTATAGCTGGAGAGGAAGTACAGAACCCGCTAAATCAGGAAGTTGTGACACTTCGTGGTGTCGTAAAAGGTGAATATATTGTCAATTTACATTACTACGCCTCTGAAACAGGCACACCAGTTGACGTAAATGTGAGATTAGTCAAAGTAAATCCCAAATTGGAAGTTGTATACTATGGCACGGTTAATCTCGAAAAAAGAGGCGATGAAAAAACAGCATTGCGCTTTAAGATTGGTGGCGATGGAAATGTATACGGCATAAATTTTCTGCCAAAAAATCTTGTTGAACTTGGCTAAATAATAAAAATACTGGAGAAATAACTGTGATATTGGGTATAACCGGGATAATTTCAGCTTATATATTAATAGGCTTACTTTTACTTAGTATAAACCTTTATTCTAAATGGTCCTGGAAAGTAAAAGCGGCGACTATCATTATTACGTCAGCATTTTATGTTGTGACTTACTATTCTTTTCCACCATTACTCGGTTGGCCAACAACTGAAAATCTACCATCACAATTTCGTTTGATTTCGGCTCATGTAGAACAGCCTAATAAAGAAACCGGAAAAGAAGGCTCAATCTATTTGTGGTTGTCCGAGATTGAAAATATGTCGAGTACATCTGAACCAAGAGCTTATGAGTTAGAATACTCGAATGAACTACATGAAAAAATAATAAATGTTAAAGCAAAGTTAGATAAAGATATTGCTCAACTTGGTGAGTTTAAAGATCCGGATGAAACAATGCTACAAACTAATGAGCAAAGAAGAGGTGTCAAATCAGTTCATATTGAATTTTACGACTTACCAGACCCTCTTTTTCCTGATAAGTAGAGGTTACATATAATTGAAAAGGACCTTACCTTTATTATTATTTGTATGTTTATCCATACTTGTTCAACAAGTATCTGCATGGAACACACTGACTGATAATTTTGATATCAATTGTCAACAAACCGCTAAGAGACTTGATTGCAATTACAGGCCTCTCAATCAGACATCCCGTGTTGATATAGAAGTTAAAGCAAATGATATAATACTTGAAGCCAGCAACATCACTTCTTATCCAAGCAAGGGTGAAACAACTGCAATATTGTTCCTGGTTGATACAAGCGATCCAAATAGACAGAATGTAGTAGAAAAAAATAAATCTCAGATAAAAGAATTATTAACTGACCTAAAGCCCCACCAGAAAGCAGGGCTGGCATCATTTGATAAAACCATACGTATCCTATCTCCTATAGGAACAACAACTTTTTTATTGTCTAAATCTCTTGATTCATTACAAGCATCAGGGAAAACAACGGAACTATATCGTAATTTAATTGAAGCTATTGAAAAGCTGAAATCAACTGATGCCAGTAGAAAGTTAATTATATTACTATCAGATGGACAGGCTGAAGATAAAGCCTACTTCCATTCAGATGTTATCAAGGCTGCAAGAAAAAATAGCGTAGTCATAAATTCAATAGGATATCCAAGAACAATTACATTGTCGGTAGCTTTACAAACCATTAGAAGGTTAAGCGAAGAGACGGGTGGGGATTATATTGAAACAGACATGAACTATAATCTGTCTTCAGATAAGTTAAACCCATTGATTAACAATATCGATAATGGTGGTTCCTTTTCTGTTGACCTTAATGTTTTAACTAATAATACTTCAACGCCCGATAAAATCACGCTGACACTGAAAACAATCAAAGCTCAGGAAAGCATAGATATACCGATCAGAATTAAAGTTGTAAAAATACCTGCCGCTAAACAAACGTTAACATCAGCTAACGTCAGTAATGCACCAACTCAGGAAAATCTTAACAACAAGCAACCAATCCAGATCGTTACAAAACAGGCAGATAATCAGACCATTAACCTATGGCTTTGGTATGGTCTGCCAGCTGCATTTATAATTATTATTATATTTATTTTAATCACCTTGTTTCTTTTATGGAATCGAAGGCCTGTATCAGTTATCGATACAAATACTGATTATAGACCTTATGCCTATTTAATCGCAGATGACGATAAAGAAACACGGTATCCAATAACTCGCTCAATCTGGCGAATCGGGCGTAGTAAGGATAATGAACTTACACTTGATGATACGTCACTTTCAAGACGTCATGCAGAAATACAGAGAAATATAAATGGCACATTCAATATAATTGACATGAACTCCATGAATGGCGTTTATATTAACAATGAAAAGGTCGGTAAAGCAGAATTACACGAAGGCGATGCTATCGAAATAGGAGATGTTTTTTTACGTTTCACACAACATGCGTCTGATTACTCTCTTGAAGAACCAACTGTAATGCAGAAAACAAAACTTTAATAGATTAACTCATTCAGGTTTTTTTTATAAAACAGGTTTAGTTAAATTAATATAATCATTTATTAAGGTGATCATTTCTGACTTTTCTAATAAAAGATTATCCTCACCAAACCATTCTTTTTTATTCTCAATTATTAATCTCGCAATATTATCAATCACAAACTCATCATTGTTCTTGCATTGCTCTGGCGCATTAACCAATAATGATATAGCAGCACCCAGAACGATCTCTTTATGTTTTTGATAATTTGAATCTTGTGCGCCTTCTACTCGTTTATAAGAACTTCCATTCTCCGACTTAACTACTTGCATAACGAAAGCCATTAGCGTACTAAACTCCGCTGGGACGGTTATTCGACTAACTGTTGCCCACCTATAAAAATCGACAGGCAAGACCTCCCAATCATTATCTGCTTGTTCCGGATTTACAACATGTAATAATTTTTTTTGAACACAATCCTTTGCATGGATCCATAATTCATCTACCTTATCAGTTTCATACTCATCACTTCGTTTTGCATCGGGGTTTAGTCCAAACAGCAAAGGTATTGCTTCTTTATGAAGCAACCATTTGTCTTTAGACAACCATTTCTCATATAATTTTTGAGATGTCAATTGCTCTATATCGTATACTTGACGCTCCCGTTCGCGCATCGTAACAGGCTGCACATGGTCAACAGATAAGCTTTTTTTATTATCCCTGGAAAATATTGATATTATTTTTTTAAACATATTCGTGACTATTTATACATCTGTTAATGAGTAATAATGTACTGAAGTTCTGACTGACTGAACCCCGCCATCAACCTGGCTTCATGATTTATTTTTTTTGATTTATTTGATGGCATGTATTCTCTTATTATTTTTTCGAATGTTACTTCTGGATCCAGATTTAATTTATCACACTGATAACGATACCATTTTGTCCCAATTTGCACATGCCCGATTTGTTCATCAAGTATTAGCTCAAGTAGCAAACTTGTCTCCTCATCTTTAATTTGACGAAAGCGATTAATTAAATCTGGCGTAACATCCAGTCCTCGTGCTTCCATTATTCGTGGAACTACTGCCAGACGTAATAACAAATCATGCGCAGTTTTATCTGCTATTTCCCAAAGACCGTTATGAGCAGAAAAATCTCCATAATCATACCCCAGTTGATTTAGCTGTTTTCTCAATAATTGAAAATGCCGGGTTTCTTCTGCAGCAACCTGCGCCCAATCTAAATAAAATTCCATCGGCATATTTTGAAATCGACAGATCAAATCCCAGACAAGATTAATTGCATTAAATTCTATATGCGCAAAAGAATGAAGCATTGCCGCACGGCCTTCTATCGTTTGAATATTTCGTTTAGGTAAGTTTTTTGGTGCAATAAGCGCTGGCTTATCTGGTCGTCCCGGCTTTATTGATTCACAGTCTATTTTAGCCGGCGTTATGCCAACGTAACGAGACAATATAGTCTTGGCTGTTTTTTCGGATAATGACAATTTATCATCCAACTGATATTCTGACAAACATGCATAGGCGAGAGAAAATATATTATCACGCATTATTGAATCGCTTTCTCATAGCCTGACCATTCAATCTGGAATGATGACTCTTGATTATTTGCTGAATAGTTTTTGTCAACACATAAGCCCGGAATAAGAGCTAATTCATTATCTATATAAATTAATGGGAATCTATCTCTTACCCAAGGCAGAACACCACTTTCCTGAAATAATTGTTTGACTGAAATTGAATGCGACTTATTGTGTGGCCGTATCTTTTCACCGCCCTGCCTATATTTTATTACTATGCATGAATCCTTTATTTTTTCTTTCGAAAGGCCTAAACCAACATTTGATTTTGCAATGAGTACTTCATCCATTATTCTTAAAGGCTTGCTTATATCCCAGTTATATTCATTTTTCACATTATTTTTTGACATCACTTTCGACGCATATAAAATTCGCCTATACCGCCTTATTTCGACATCTTTCCAATTCACACAAGGCATATTTTCATTTTCAGTATAAATCAGATCCGAAAATATATGATCAATGTGTCTGGAAGTGGGAGACGCTAGCTGTAGTTCTTTTAACCATGTAAAAATCAGATTTTTTTGTCTGTTGATACTTAACATTTTTAATGCATCAAGTTGCAAACTCGCAGAGTCTTCATTTAGAGCAAGCTTTAAATCTTCAAGGCCAATCTCCTGCAACAATAACGCACAATCTTGTTGATGCCTTATGATTCTCTGAGTTGTTTCACGATATGCAGGCCAGCGATGTTCGATCTCAGGCAATATATTTTTTCTCAAATAATTGCGATCATATTTTTCATTTGCATTACTCGTGTCTTCACACCAGCTCAAATTATTTTCATTTGCGTAAGATAATAACTGACTGCGATTAACCTCTAGTAATGGGCGGGCATGAATACCGCCGGCAAAGCCTTTATAGACTGGCATAGATGCAAGACCCTTAGGCCCTCCTCCTCTTAATGCTTGCAGAAAAAATGTTTCAACCTGATCATCCTGATGATGACCTGTAAACAAAAAATCATCTTCTTCCATAAGCTCCGCAATAAGAGCATAACGTTGTTCTCTGGCCCATGCCTCTATACTGACACCGTCAGGTGTATTCTCTTTAATATCAAGTTGTCTAAAGTCTAAACCATACTTCTCAGATTTTTTTTTGCAAAACTTACCCCACTCAATGCTTTTTTCCTGAAGTCCATGATTCACATATACAACATTAATTTTTTGTTTTATTTTATTTTTATTTAGGTAGACCAGATGTAATAAAACACTGGAGTCCATACCTCCACTACATGCAATCCATATATTTTTTGCATGTGGGAAAGCATTCAGTATTGTATCGAAATTATAGTAGGCTATTAGCTCTGTCGACATAGATTTAGTCATATGCCTTATTTAGATTGTATCCGCGAGATGAGAACTATTACTGTTTAAATTCGCCAATTTGTCGAAATTTGTTTTGTCTTTGTAACACAACTTCTGGTGTTGGCATGGATCGTAGCTGTTCCAATTCTTCAACAAGAGCCAATTTTAATTTATTTGCCATATCATCAAAGCTACGGTGAGCACCACCTAATGGTTCTTCGATAATACGGTCAATCAATTTCAATTCATGTAATCTTTGTGCCGTAATACCCATAGCTTTAGCAGCTTCTTTAGCATTATCAGCGCTCTTCCAAAGAATTGAAGCACAACCCTCCGGAGAAATCACAGAATAAGTACTGTATTGCAACATCAACAAACAATCGGCGACACCAATAGCTAATGCTCCACCAGAACCACCCTCACCAATGACTGTCGCGATTATTGGCGTTTTCAATTCGGACATCACCATAAGATTTCTGGCAATTGCTTCACTTTGCCCACGCTCTTCGGCGTCGATACCAGGGTATGCCCCTGGAGTATCGATAAATGTCAGTACCGGCAGATTAAATCGTTCTGCCAATTGCATTATGCGTAATGCCTTGCGATAACCTTCAGGTTTAGGCATACCATAATTTTGTTTAATCCTATCCCTGGTATCTCGACCTTTTTGATGTCCAATGACAGCAACTGGTTTACCATCCAGCCGTGCAACCCCGGCTATGATAGCGGGATCATCAGCAAAATATCTCTCGCCATGTAATTCTTCAAAATCAGTAAATATTCGGTCAATATAATCAAGCGTATAGGGGCGCTGTGGATGACGCGCTATCTGGGAAACCTGCCAGGGTGTCAATACAGAGAAAATAGACTTGGTTAACTCTCTACTCCGTTTTTTTAACCTGGTAATTTCTTCAGTAATATTTATCTCTTTATCATTACCGACATGTTTTAACTCTTCTATTTTTGCTTCGAGTTCAGCGATTGGTTGTTCAAAATCTAGAAAATTCATACAGTTATACACAATTTATTAAATGCGACGCATATTATAATCTATTTTTACTTTATCTTTGCCAATAGATTCTGATAATTTATCTATCAAATCGTCATTGATTGTCAGGCACCATTCCTCTCCGAGATGGAGATCTGCGATGGCATTGCCGTTATCGTAGTGAATAGACACATTCGAGCTTCCATTCGTAAACGGAGAGAGGGTGTTCTTGAGTTGCTCTATTCCTCCATTCTTCAATAGCTCGTAGTCAATATTCAATACAAGTCTTGCGCTAGTCTTTCTGATGTCATCCAGACTAAATATTTCATTGGCGCGGATTGATATACCACTTTCGACATAATCATCCTCGATAGCCTTGCCCTTAATAATAACAAGTTGATCTTTAACTAATAGATGCCTGTACTTTAGATATTCATCTGAATAAACATTAACTAATGCCCGTGCTGTTCTATCATCCAGACGGATTTCCGCCATTCGCCCCCTGCTCCCGGTACGTGTTCGTATGCTCATTATGTAGCCTGCCACAGTGACGCTACCAAATTTAAACGCATTTAACCTTGAGCTTATTATCCCCTTGAGTTCTTCTTCATAACGATTAATCGGATGTCCCTTGAGATAGAAGCCTAGCGTGTCCTTCTCACCGGTTAATCGTTCCTTATGCTCCCAATCTGTAACTATTTCATACATTGTGGAATCATTTGAAGTCTCATCTGAATACTGGTCAGAAATTTCCAGGCCAAACATATCATCCTGCCCGCTAGTGCTATTTTGGCTATGCTGTTCTGCCATAGATATTGCCTTAGCGAGATTATGTGCGAGTGTACTTCTTCCAGCACCCAGACTATCCATGGAGCCTGAGCGTATCAATGCATCCAGAACTCGTCGGTTTGCTTTACGCAAATCGACTCTTTTACAAAGATCAAACAAATCTAAATAAGGTCCATTTTCCGATCTTTCGTTTACTAATAATTCAATCGCTGATTCGCCAACACCTTTTATAGCTCCCAGACCGTAGCAGATGGTTTTATCATCAATTATAGTAAAACTGTATTGACTCTGGTTAACCGATGGAGGCAATAACTCTATATCCATCCGTCTAACCTCTTCTAATAAAGTAACGACCTTATCCGTATTATCCATGTCAGAAGACAATACTGCGGCCATAAATGCTGCAGGATGGTGTGCCTTTAACCACGCAGTTTGATAAGCAACTAAAGCATATGCAGCAGAATGAGACTTGTTGAAACCATAGCCTGCAAACTTCTCCATTAAATCGAATATCATCGTTGCCTGTCTTTTATCAATGCCTCTACTAACGGCACCGTCAGTAAAGATAGCGCGTTGCTTTGCCATCTCTTCCGGTTTTTTCTTTCCCATTGCACGTCTTAATAAGTCAGCCGCACCAAGGGTAAAGCCAGCTAATATCTGAGCAATCTGCATGACTTGCTCCTGGTAAAGAATTACGCCATAGGTGGGTTTTAAAACTGATTCCAGATCATCATGCATATATTGCACACGTGCACGGCCATGTTTTCTATCAACAAAATCATCGACCATTCCTGACTGTAATGGACCGGGTCTGAATAATGCTACAAGTGCAATCAAATCATCAAAGACATCGGGTTGAAGGCGCTTGATTAATTTCTTCATTCCATCTGATTCCAGCTGAAATACAGCAGTCGTATCCATTCGCTGAATCAATTCATATGTTGCCGGGTCATCAAGTGGAATTTTTCGTATATTAATGGCCTCTTTGTTTTCTTGCTTTTTTATAAGATTAATATCACGTAGTGCCCAATCAATAATCGTTAAAGTTCTTAAGCCAAGAAAATCAAATTTAACCAAACCAATAGACTCAACATCACCCATATCAAACTGAGTAACAGTTGCTTGTGAACCCTGCTCACAATAAAGCGGCATATAATCAAACAAGGGTTTAGGTGCTATCACCAGGCCACCAGCGTGGCGACCCGCATTCCTGGACAAACCCTCAAGCTTTTGAGCCAGATCTAACAAAGACTTTACATCGTCTTCAGCCTTGTAACGCTGTCTAAGCACCTTCTCTTCAGCCAAGGCTCGATCCAGAGTCATATTCAATTCAAAAGGGATAAGTTTTGCTATTTGATCTACAAAACCATAGGGAAAACCCAATACCCTGCCAACATCCCTTACTACTGCTTTAGCAGCCATGGTGCCGTAAGTGATAATTTGTGAAACATGGTCCCGCCCATATTTATTAGCCACGTATTCAATGACTTCGTCTCGACGATCCATGCAAAAATCAACATCAAAATCAGGCAAGGAAACGCGTTCGGGATTCAGGAAACGTTCAAATAGCAGATCATATTCCAGAGGATCCAGCTCAGTAATGTCCAATGCATAAGCAACCAAAGAGCCTGCGCCGGAACCACGCCCTGGACCGACAGGGATGCCATTTTCTTTAGCCCAGCGTATAAAGTCTGCGACAATCAAAAAGTAGCCGGAAAAACCCATGCTGGTGATGACATCAATTTCACGTTGTAATCTTGAAAAATATTCTTCATGACTGGATTCGGGAATATTATTATCATTTATTATATTTTGTAATCCTGCCTTTGAATCGTTTAGCAGACACTCATCCTGAGTTTCAGATTCACTGACTGGAAAATGAGGCAAGAAATGTTCGCCTAGTGTAAATTCAACATTACATCGCTGTGAAATCTTAACAGTATTTTCCAATGCTTCCGGAATATCCGAGAATAGTTCCTGCATCTCATCAATGCTACGCAAGTACTGTTGATCAGTATATTGCCTCAACCGTCTTGGGTCATTCAAGGTATAGCCCTGCTGAATACAAACACGCGCTTCGTGTGCTTCAAAATCATCCTGACCAATAAAACGAACATTATTACTTGCGACCAGTGGAATATTATATTTTTCAGCGTATTTGATTGTCTGGCCTATATATGTGTTTTGACCCTTTTTACCTATTCTCTGTAATTCAAAATAATACCTGTCTGGAAAAATGGATATCCATTTTTCCAGGTTACTCTCAATCCGTGATTCATCCTGCAATGAAAGTGAACCGAAAAAGTCACCCGCTTCTGCACAATCAATAACAATGAGTCCTTCATTATATTTTTTAATCCATTCATATTGTATCAATGGATTGCCACGATATTGACCCTCAGTAAAACTGAGTGTTATTAGCCTTGATAAATTCTGAAAACCTTCAATGTGCTGACATAACATCACAATACTTGTAGGTTCACCGATATCTTCATTAATTATTTTTAATTCAGCACCTATAATCGGTTTAACACCCTGCCTTAACATAGAACGATAAAATTTTACTGCTGAAAATGTATTGCCTTGTTCGGTAACAGCAATAGCGGGCATCCCAAAATCTGCTGCTCTTGCCGATAATGCATCAACCTTAATCAAACCATCGATTAAAGAAAATTCAGTATGAAGATGTAAGTGGACAAAACTCATTCTGTATAACTACATAATATATTTTGAAACAGGACCAAAACTACGCCGGTGTATTTTTGTGATGCCTAGATTTTCCAGTGCTTTAATATGCTGTTTAGTAGGATAACCTTTATGTGATGAGAAACCATATCCAGGATAGATCTCATCAAAACTCATCATTTCATTATCACGCTCAACTTTAGCTATGATTGATGCGGCACTTATCGCAGGGATCAGGCTATCACCTTTGATTATGGCCAATTTTTTATAATCTATGTCAGGTGTATATTGTCCATCAACAACAACCATTTCCGGTTGTTTCTCTAATGCTTCTACGGCTCGTTTCATTGCCAATAAACTGGCATGTAGGATGTTCAATTCGTCAATCTCAGCAACCTCTGCACGTCCGAAAGCCCAGGCAAGTGCTTTAGATTTAATTTCATCAGACAGCGATTCACGTTTTTTTTGACTTATTTTCTTTGAATCTTGCAAACCTTTGATCGGCTGAAGCGGGTCCAGAATTACTGCAGCCGCAACAACGGGGCCAGCTAAGGGTCCTCTACCAACTTCATCAACCCCGGCCAATAGCTCAAGTTCATTAATGGCAGAGTAATCAATCAAATTTATCACCATCGACCAATTCGAGTATTGCATTTGCAGCCTGTAGATCAGCATTTCTCCTAAGCTGCGTTGATAAGACAGTAAATTGATTTTTCATATTCTGCATGTGTTCATCTGAATTCAACAGAGCATTTAATTCACATGACAATATTTCTGCCGTACATCTGGATTGCAAACATTCAGGCACTAATAATTTTCCCGCCAGAATATTAGGCAATGAAGCATAAGGTATTTTGGCTAGCAGCTTGACAATCAAATGGGTAAGAAAAGAAAGTCGATAAGCAACTATCATTGGTTTCTTATACAACATTGCTTCCAGTGTTGCTGTTCCGGATGCGAGCATAATAACATCTGCCGCTTCCATTATTCTGTGGGTATTGCCAATACTAATATTAACATCGAGATCTGGTGCCACCTCGTTTTTAATTCGTTGAAATTCAATTTTAGATTTTTCATTTACTAATCCACATATAAAAATGAGATTATGATTTTTACTTTGGGTTATTTCAGCCGCTTGCAATATAGGTCCGGCGATTCTTTTTATTTCATTCAGACGACTTCCGGGCAGTAAGGCAATGATGGTTTTATCATCTGCTAATTTCAATTCGGCTCTGGCTACGCGGGTATTGTTTTGAACCGGAATCTTATCGGCGAGAGGGTGACCAACAAACCTGTTTGGAATCCCATGCTTATTATAGATAGCTGTCTCGAATGGAAAAAGATTAAGGATCAAATCAACAGCAACTTTAATTTTTTTTACTCTATACTCACGCCATGCCCAAACTGATGGACTGACATAATGCACTGTTTTTATTCCTGCCTCATGTAATTTCTTTTCTAGCCATAGATTAAAATCCGGGGCATCTATTCCAATAAACACATCTGGAGGGTTTTTAATAAAATTATCTAATAATTTATTTCTAATACTTCTTAACTCTGAGTATCGACCAAGAACTTCTGTAACCCCCATGACCGATAAACGTTCCATAGGGAAAAGAACGCTCATCCCCGTTGCCGCAAGTTTCTCTCCACCAATTCCTTCTACCGTTAATGCATCAACCTTTTTTTT
The DNA here is from genome assembly GCA_030829985.1 of Gammaproteobacteria bacterium. Taxonomy (GTDB): domain Bacteria; phylum Pseudomonadota; class Gammaproteobacteria; order Eutrophobiales; family Eutrophobiaceae; genus UBA7359. The sequence continues at coordinate 127,643 of JAURNW010000013.1, forward strand.
TAATTCATTTATCAGACCGGCACCAAGCGTGTCGCCTGATACTTCGCCCGCGACAAGACCAATTCGAAGCATTGTATTATCTTTTGTTATTGACTGAAAAATTCGAATTCATTTATCTTACAATTCCACGTTGTGACATCGCAATGAATGAACGCATGACTTCTACTTCATTTGATTCAACAGCTAATTCTGACAATACCTGCAACGCATCTTTAAGTATTAACCCATCTCTATAGATAGTTTTGTAAGCCTTGCGTAAAATATTTATTGTGGTTGAATCAAAACCATGCCTTTTTAGACCCTCACGGTTAAGGCCTGATGGTTTTGCTGAATTCCCTGAGACCAGGACATATGGTGGAACATCTTTAACGATTACAGACGAAATTGCTGAAAAACTATAGCTTCCTACACGACAAAATTGATGCACACCTGTGAAACCACCAAGGATCACATAATCTTCAATTACTACATGTCCGGCTAAAGTGACATTGTTAGCAAAAACAACTTCATTTCCTATAATACAATCATGTGCGATATGAACATAAGCCATGATCCAGTTATTATCTCCAATGAGGGTCTTACCTCCGCCTTCACCTGTACCACGATTTATAGATACAAATTCACGAATAGTATTTCCCTCACCTATTTCCAGACGTGAGTTTTTTTCTTGCTTAAATTTTTTATCCTGGGGATCTTCACCAATCGAACAGTGATGAAATATTTTATTGTTGGGACCAATTTTGGTTGGGCCATTTATGACCACATGTGAACCAATTATCGAGCCTGATCCAATTGAGACATCCTGACCAATTATGGAATATGGTCCAATACTTACATCTGTACCAATAATAGCTTCAGGGTGAATTATGGCAGTCGAATGTATCATGGATTATTCCATGACTGTGGTTAAAATCTCTGCCGATGTTACTAAATGTGAATCCACATGTGCAGAAGCATGAAACTTCCAAATATTTCTTTTTAGTGTAATAAAATTCACGTCCAGAATTAATTGGTCCCCTGGCACTACTGGCCTTCTAAAACGAACCTTATCTACTCCTACTAAATAGAATAAGCTATCTTTGGAAAGCTTTCCTTCTTCAATACCTAATGTACCGAGTAAACCTGCGGCTTGTGCCATTGCCTCAATAATTAAAACACCAGGCATGACCGATTTATTGGGGAAGTGGCCCTGAAAAAACGGCTCATTGAATGTAATATTTTTTAATGCCTTTATAGATTGACCTTTTTCAACTTCAATAACTCGATCGATCAATAGAAATGGATATCGATGTGGTAATAGCGCCTGTATTTTTTCTATATCAATCATTGTTGTAGTATCTTGCATAAATAATTTTCCATCCTTATTCCAATTTACTCATTATTTTTTTAAATAATTCATCCAGATTTTTATACCTGACCACATTTCTTCTCCATACAGCATTATCCATTGCTGGCAATGCAGATGAATAAACTCCTGAGGATTTGATTGAATTTGCTACACCAGTCATACCGGTAATAATAACATCGTCTACAATGCTAATGTGCCCATTTAGACAACTGCCACCACCAATTTGGCATCTTTTGCCTAAAGTTACGCTACCCGCTACAGCTACGCACCCTGCAATGGCCGTATTTTCACCAATTACAACGTTATGGCCAATTTGAACCTGATTATCAATTTTTACACCGGCACCGATAATGGTATCTTCAATCGCCCCTCTATCTATCGTTGTGTTCGCACCAACTTCGACATTATCACCTATAAATACAGACCCCAATTGAGGAATTTTTAACCATGTCCCGTTTTCTTGTGCCAAGCCAAATCCATCTGCACCAATCACCACACCAGGATGAAGAATAACTTTATCACCAATAACAACATCATGGCATAAAGTTACGTTTGCTATTAATGATGTGTTTGTGCCTATACAGACATTATCGGCAATGACACTGCCTGCGCCTATATGAGAATCCGCTTTTATGGTGACATTGTCACCAATAACAACATTTGCAGAAACAGAAACTGTTTCATCGATAATACATTTCTGGCCAATTACTGCACTTTCGTGAATAAATCCTTGTTGTTTACACTTAGGATATAAGTAATTCACAATTTTGGCATATGCCAAATAGGGGTCTTTACATACTAAAGAATTGGTAGGGCAATTCTTACTGTCCTCTTCAGTTAATATAACCGCAGAGGCTGCTGTTTTTGAAAGCAAATGTGCGTAGTGTCTATTCGATAGAAACGTGATTTCACCATTCTTTGCCAGGCTCAGTGTATTAATAGAACTAATAATACAATCTGCATCACCAAATAACCTAGCTCCGCTTACTTGTGATAATTCTCCAAGTGAGGCTGGCATTAATCATTACTCGTTATTTATGTATTTATTCCGAAGTGTTTACTTCCTTTTTTAAGTAATCAATGACAAGTCCACTTATATCTACTTTTGGACTGGCAAAAATTACACCCTCTCCTAATACAACATCAAAATTATTTTCTTTTGCAATTTTTTGTATGGCTATAACAACACGTTTTTGAATTTTGCCAAACTCTTCATTTCGGCGAAAGTTAAAGTCTTCTCTAAATTCATCTTGATCACGTTTAAGATCACGTTGTTTTGCTACGATATCTCGTTCAAGCTTTGTCCGTTCCTGCTCACTCATAATGGCACGATCTTTATTGAACCTATCTTCAAGAGCCTTAAGCTTTTTTTGTTCAGCAAGTAACTGTTTATCACGAGGTGAGAATTCTTTCTCAAGCATTTTTATAGCTGCTTCAGCTTGTGGTGATTCTTGTAGAATACGCTGCGCATTGACTGCACCAATTTTGAGCGCATCTTGTGCATATGACTGCGAAGAAAAAGCAAAAATAACGACAACGGTTGTAAATATTTTAAACAAGATATTCATTAACATTAAACTCCAAAATAACTAATACTAAAATGATGTGCCAAAAGTGAATTGAAAATTCTGTATTTGATCTGTGCTTTTATCTCCAAATGGTGCGGCAAGACTGGCACTAATGGCACCGAAAGGAGAAATCCATATCGCACTCAAACCCGCAGAGTAACGCATTTCACCAAACGAAACATCCTCATTGGAACCGAATACATTACCTGCGTCGATGAAGGTAGTTAGCCGGACAGAATTTTTATATTCTGCTAAAAAAGGTACTGGTAATATTATTTCTGCATTGGCAATAATTCGAGTATCACCACCCAATGCCCGGTTGGTATTATCTCTAGGTCCCAAGGTATTTTCTTCATACCCTCTAAGCGAACGTGGACCACCAGCATAAAAGTTTTCGAAAAAAGGTAATTCAGATGTATCACCGTAACTGTCGCCATAACCAAAGTCACCGCCTAGCGCCAGGATAAAATCACCTTGATAGAGATCTTTAAACCAGGTTGCCTCATAATTTACCTTATAATACTCAAGCGAATTACCAAAACTAGGGACTGATACGGTCGCGCTTATACGCTGCAAAATACCTTTATCCGGCAATACAGCTTTATTACGTGTATCGTATGCAAAATTCGCTGATAACTTTAAAATATCATATTGGTTACCATTTTTGTTCAAAAAATCATTAATTTGAAATGAGGTGGCTGCCTCTGTTTTAATTTGAGTGTTCGTATAACCAACGGCTGTACCTATCGTATTGTATTCTGTGACAGGCAGGGAAAATGCGAGAGTGGCACCGTACTCTTTTGTTTCAAAAAGTGCGAGATTGGATTCCGCAGCATTTGTTTCGCGATAAAATACGTCATAAGCACTACCTATTCCATCATCTGTAAAATATGGCGTTGAATAGCCCAAACCATATCGCGTATTAACGTCACTGTTATTGAATTGGAAATTTAACCGATTACCGGTACCTAGAATATTATTTTGAGAGATAGATGTATTAAAGATAAGCCCCTGTGTTTGTGAAAATCCGATACCAGCACCAAGCTGACCGCCAGAACGTTCTTCAACAGAGTAATTAATATCAACTTGATCAGTCGTCCCTGCAACACTAGGCGTTTCAACGTTCACTTCTTCAAAGAAACCTGTTCGTTGTAACCGTTGCTTACCTCTCTCAACCTGTGATGTTGATATCCATGCCCCTTCCTGTTGACGCATTTCTCTTCTCAGAACAACATCTTTAGTTTTCGCGTTTCCAGAAAAATTTATACGCCTGACATAAACTCGTTTACCCGGGTCGACGAAGAAGGTCATTGATACGGTTTTGTCTTCTGCATTAATATCAGGTATGGCGTTGACATTAGCAAACGAGTAGCCCTCTTGGCCTAATACATCTGTCAATGCTTTAGTACTATCTGTTATTTTTTTACGTGAAAACAGATTGCCTGATTGAATAGATATTAATTCGAACACACTCTCTTCGGGAAGTAAGTAATCTCCAGCAAGCTTCACCTCGCTTACAGAATATTGCTCACCCTCAGTTATATTAATAGTAATATATATGTCTTTCTTGTCGGGTGTAATCGAAACTTGAGTTGAATCTATGTTGAAATTCAGATAACCATCATCAAGATAAAAGGAACGCAAGGATTCAAGATCACCTGATAGTTTTTGTTTTGAATATTGGTCATTATTACTATAAAAAGATGTCCAGGTAGAAGTGCTCAATTTAAACTGTTTTAGAAGTTTCTTTTCTTCATATACAGTATTTCCAACTATATTTATTTTTTTAATCTTGGCTGCAAGTCCCTCTGAGACTTCGATTAATATGCCAGCACGATTATTATCAAGTTCAGTTACCGAAGAGTTTATCTTGACCCCGTATTTTCCATTTGCATAGTACTGACGCTGCAGTTCCAGTTCGACCTGGTCCAGAGTTGACTGAACAAACACCCTACCTTCAGCAAAACCAAATTGTTTAAGGTTTTCAAGAAGTTCATCTGTCTTGATATCATCATTACCTGACAGGGTGATTGAGCCGATGGAGGGACGTTCTTTGAAGATTAGAATCAGATTATTCCCATCTCTCTCCAGCTTAACATCTTCAAAAAAACCGGTTTTAAAGAGTGCCCTGACAGCTTCCGATGAGCGAGAATCATCAAAAGTATCTCCTACCTTCATAGGCAGGTAGTTGAACACAGTCCCAGGCGTAATCCGCTCTAATCCTTCAACACGAATATCCTGAATAACAAACTCTTGTGCTGCTTGCGATTGGGCAAGTAGAAAGAATGATAATATTAATACATAAAGTAATTTATAAACTTTAAATTGCATATGATTGTTATTTATTTTATTTTTATAATTAACTATCCAAATAAACGGATAATATCGTTATAGAATGCAATGCTCATTAGCCCTAACAACAAGACCATCCCTACTTGTTGCCCCAAAATTTGTATGCTCTCTGAGACCGGTTTTCCAATTGCCAATTCTACAATGTAATACATTAAGTGTCCGCCATCCAGCAACGGAACTGGTAATAAATTAAGCACTCCCAAGCTAACACTTACTATGGCCATAAAACTTAAAAAAGCAAGCAGGCCTATTCCAGCGGACTGCCCGGCATATTGTGCGATACTAATTGGACCACTCAGGTTTTTCACTGATGCCTCACCGACAATCATTCTACCAAGTACTCGAAGAGTTAGCACTGACATTTCCCAAGTCTTTTTTATTGACTTAAAAAAAGCTTGCGGCAAAGCATATGATTCAATTACAAAATAGGAATCAAACAGACCTTCCGGGGCAAATGCCGCCGCACCAATACGCCCTGTTTTTTTGCCTTGACTACCTATGCTATCCGGAGTTACATCAATGACAACGATGTTGTCTTCACGTAATACTTCAAGTCGTAGTTTTTTCCCGGGGCTGTTTCTTATGAGTTCAACCCATTCACCCCATGTTTTGATTGGGAAGCCATCAACACTGATTATTTCATCGTGATTGAGTAATCCACTCTTTTCTGCTGCGCCATCTGGCAGTATTTCTCCAACCACAGCAGGAAGGTTAAGTTCAATCACACTCAAACCTAAAGATTCCAGCAATTGACCTTCGGCCATGTCATCTATCGTTATTTTTGAAAGGTCAATTTCTATTCTCTGCTTTAAGCCATCATGATCAATAACATCTATATTAATAATGTCACGATTAACCGTATGATTAACTAATGTATCTATGACCATAGACCATGTGAGAGTTTGGTCGCCATTTATTGCCAATATTTCCTGACCATACCTTAGTCCGGCACGATCACTGATAGATGCGGGTTGTACTTCGCCTATTATGGGTTTTAAACCGTTTACCCCCACAACAAAAATTATACAGTAAGCAATAATAGCAAAGATAAAATTAAATACCGGGCCTGCAGAAACAATAGCAAACCTTTGCCATAGTGGTTTATAGTTGAATGAACGCGTCTTTTCTTCTTCTCTAACTTCACCTTCCCTTTCATCAAGCATTTTCACATAACCACCTAATGGTAATGCGGCAATAACAAACTCGGTATTATCCTGGCTAAAGTGTTTTTTATACAGTGTCCGGCCAAAACCAATCGAGAAGCGCAGAATTTTCACATCACAACGTCTGGCCACCCAGTAATGCCCAAATTCATGGAATGTAATCAGTACACCAAGCGCAATTATGAAAGCAAAAATAGATTGAATTATATCCATTATGCCGCCAAATCAACTGTAGTCGCCTTGGCGAGTTCTCTTGCTAATTTATCGTCATTAAGAATAACTTCAAGTGAGGTCGCATCGTTATACATAACTTTTTCCAGCACAGTCTCGATAACGTGTGCTATGTCAGTAAAACGAATACGTTTATGTAAAAATTCATTCACGGCGACTTCATTCGCAGCATTCAGTATCGCGCTGCTTGTGCCACCTTGTTGCATCGCTTCACGTGCAAGTCTTAAGCAGGGAAAACGTTGTTCATCCGGTTTAACAAAATCCAGATGCGCGATATCAAATAAATCAAGCCGTTCAACTCCCGCATCAATCCGCTCTGGCCAAGCTAGGCCATAAGCTATAGGAGTACGCATATCTGGATTTCCTAATTGAGCCAGTACTGAGCCATCGCTATATTCGACCAAAGAATGTATGACGCTTTGCGGGTGTATAACCACCTGGATAAAATCAGCTTGAGTATGAAATAACCAGCAAGCCTCAATAACCTCCAGTCCTTTGTTCATCATTGTCGCTGAATCGACAGATATCTTCCTACCCATTACCCAATTTGGATGTGCACAAGCCTGATCAGGCGTCATTGCAGCAAGTTGTTCTAATGGTGTTGTACGAAAAGGACCTCCAGAAGCTGTCAGCAATATTTTTCTGACACCAACACCACTCAAACCTCTATTAAAGTCGGTCGGCATACATTGAAAAATTGCATTATGTTCACTATCAATAGGCAATAACTCTGCATTATTGTCCCGAATAGTGTCCATAAACAGTTTACCAGACATGACAAGAGCTTCCTTGTTGGCTAGCAATACTCTTTTCCCCGAACGTGCCGCAGCTAATGTCGGTAAAAGACCTGCAGCGCCTACAATTGCAGCCATTACATAATCAACCTCAGTGGATTCTACTGAGTTGATCAGCCCTTCTACGCCACTCAAAACTTTAATGTCAGGTGCTTTAATTTTTAATTCTTTTTCTAATTTCGAAGCAGACTCCTCATTCACCATCACCGCTATTTCAGGCGCATGCTTGATGCATTGCTCCAGAAGTAACGCAACATTAGTATTTGCAGTTAATGCTTTAACCTTATATTTATCCAGATGACGACTAATAACATCCAATGTATTGACGCCTATACTGCCAGTCGAACCTAAAACTGTTATACCTTTCATGCACCGATTCCTAAATAAACAATACCACTCACAAATACCGGACCAGCAGCGGTTAAGCTATCAATCCGGTCCAGCACCCCACCATGACCGGGTAAAATAGAACCACTATCTTTGATATTCGCTTCACGTTTGACCAAACTTTCCATCAAATCGCCAAATATTGAAATAAAAACGGTCATTATCGAGAGTCCAATAAAGGCTAAGCCAATACTTAATAACTGATTCGAAACAATAACATAAGCTAATGTAATAACAATCCCTGCAACAATACCGCCACAGCTACCTTCCCAGGTTTTACCTGGGCTGACCCTGCTGGCAAGCCGTCGTTTACCCCATTTCTTACCGATAAAATAAGCTCCCGTATCTGCACCCCAAATAAGTAACATTAGAAACATCAATAATGCGGCGCCGTTAGCCGAAAATCCTTTCAATATAGTTAAGCTTGCCCACATGGGTATTAACAATAGCAAACCTATTGTTAATAGAATCGGGACAGATTTACTTAAAGTAATAGTTTGTCTTTGGTACATAACGACAAGAATAATAGCGATCAACCAATAAATTACGCCACAAACAATAACACTGTGATAAAGAGCAATATTATCAAGCCAATATATGATAGCTAAAATCAATAGTGTAATAAGACTATAACCATATTTATATGGCTTGCTCAATTTGCACAAATCAGCCCATTCCCAGGCACCTATTCCAACAAAAACTGCAAACAACATTGCAAACCATTTTGTTTCAAATAGAAAAATAGCTACTACAACAAGTGGTATCAATATAAGCGCGGTAATAATTCTTTGTTTAAGCATATTCGGTCATTGATTTTGAGTTTGTGCTACTTGTTCTGGTGTTTTGCCGAATCGTCTTTCTCTATTGGAAAACCAATCAATTGCAAGTTCCAATTGAGTAGAGTCAAAATCCGGCCATAGGGTTTCAGTGAAGTAAAGTTCCGTATAGGCCGTTTGCCAAAGAAAATAATTGCTGATGCGTTGCTCCCCGCCAGTACGGATAAAAAGGTCGGGATCTTTGTGGTTTGCTAATGATAATTTACTTGCTACCTGCAATTCGTTGATTTCATCAATTGCCAATGTATTCGACTTGATTTCACTGGCAACCGATTGCAGCGCCTGAATGATATCCCAGCGACCGCTGTAATTTGCGGCCACATTCAAACTCAAACCGTTATTGTTTATAGTTAATGATTCAGATTGATTGATTGAGTTTTGTAATTTGCTGCTGAATGCCGAACGATCACCAATGAATGTCACCTTGACATTATTCTTGTGCAAATCTTCTACTTCTGACTCAAGTGCAGAAATAAACAAGTCCATTAATAAATCAACTTCTTTTTCGGGTCGTTGCCAGTTTTCTGTACTGAATGCAAAAACAGTTATCGCGTTTAATCTGAGTTTGACTGCGTGTTCTATTAACTTTCTCAAAGTTTTAACACCGGCACGATGTCCAGCAACACGTGGCAAACCTTTTGATTTAGCCCATCTACCGTTACCATCCATAATAATTGCAATATGTTCCGGTTTGGTCATGGTGCGCTTCTCTGTCCTTAAGTAATGGGGCGTTTAATCAGAAAAAATACTTCAGGAATACAGAAAAAAGAATTTGTTTATCGGATAACACTATATCTCAAGCATTTCTGCTTCTTTTTGTTCAAGGCTTTTATCAATTAAAGCTATGTGTTCATCAGTGATTTTTTGAATACGTTCTTCTGCTTTATGATCGTCATCTTCGGTAATCATTTTCTCTTTGACTAACTCTTTGCAGGATGAATTTGCATCACGTCTTATATTTCGGATGGCAATACGCCCCTGTTCCGCTTCTGCACGGACGACTTTAATCAAATCCTTTCTTCTATCTTCCGTTAGTGGCGGTAGTGGTACACGAATGACTTCACCAGCCGTCACTGGGTTCAAACCAAGGTTTGCATTCATGATCGCCTTTTCGATATCCGGGATACTGGATTTCTCATACGCATTTATGCCCAGTGTTCTGGCATCAACCACATTAATGCTGGCAACCTGATTTAATGGTGTATCTGAACCGTAATAATTTACTTTTACTTGCTCAAGAAGACTGGGATGAGCGCGACCGGTTCTAATCTTGGCCATATCTGCTTTTAATGACTCAATACTCTTCAGCATCCGGTTTTTTGCATCGCTTATGATGTCTTCAATCATCTTATACGCTCCTAGAACTAATTATTACTAACCAAAGTACCCTCGTTTTCGCCTCTGGCCGCATTTAACAGTGAACCCGGCTTGGTCATATCCAACACCCTTAGCGGCATATGGTTATCCCGACAAAGGACAACAGCAGTCGTATCCATAACCCCCAGTTTTCGCTCGATTACTTCATCATAGTTTAATGATTCATAGCGAATTGCATCTTTATTTTTAACCGGATCGGAAGAATAGACACCATCGACTTTCGTTGCCTTGATTAACAATTCTGCCCCAAGTTCGATAGCACGGAGGCTAGCTGCAGAATCAGTTGTAAAGAAAGGATTTCCTGTGCCGGCGGCAAGAATAACAACACGCCCTTTTTCAAGATGTCGAACTGCTCTGCGTCGAATGTAATCTTCACATACCTGATTAATTTTAAGCGCTGACATCACTCTAGCATGCAATTGAACACGTTCCAGTGCGTCTTGCATCGCCAGTGAATTCATTATGGTTGCTAACATACCCATGTGATCTGCCGTAACACGATCAATCCCGGCAGCGGCCAATCCAGTCCCACGAAAGATGTTGCCGCCCCCTATTACAATCGCTATTTCGGCTCCTTGCTTACATAAATCTGCTATTTCATGGGCAAGTCGTTCTATAACTTTGGGGTCTATGCCATAGGCCTCATTCCCCATCAAAGCTTCACCACTGAGTTTTAGCAAAACCCGTCTATATTCTAATGATTTGGACGGGGACGACATTTAGTTAAGCCCCTTTGGCCTGGGACATCACTTCTTCTGCAAAATTATCTTCCTTCTTTTCAATTCCCTCACCAACCTCAAAACGAATAAAGGAGGTAACTGAAGCATTGGCAGACGTAAGTAATTTTTCTACCGTTTGATCCGGGTCTTTAACATACGGTTGTCCAAGCAAGGTAATCTCTTTAAGAAACTTTTTGATCCTGCCTGAAACCATTTTTTCGATAATGTCGGCAGGTTTGCCACTTTCTGCAGCCTGCGCAGAAAATATCTCTTTTTCTTTATCTAGAATATCCTGAGAAACCTGATCTTCACTGATACAAACCGGCTTGCTGGCAGCAATATGCATCGCCAGATCTTTAGCCAGGCCTTCATCACCACCATCCAATTCAACTATGACACCAATACGATTACCGTGTAGATAACTTCCGAGTTGCCCATCTGAGCTGCGCTTTTCATAACGTCTGACAGTGATTTTCTCACCCACTTTGGCAATTAATTGCTGATTAGCTTCTTCTAATGATTGATTAGCAACAGTCAAACTCATTAATGAATCAACATCAGCCGGTGCCTGACTATCTATAGCATCCAGAACCATGTCAGCGAAGTTAAGAAAATTTTCATCTTTCGCTACAAAATCAGTTTCACAATTGATTTCTAAAATAATGGCGTTATTTCCAGTTTGCTTGATTGTAATAATACCTTCCGCTGCAACTCGACCAGCTTTCTTGGCGGCATTTGCTGCACCAGATTTACGCATTTCTTCAATTGCAGCTTCGATATCACCATCAGCCTCTTGCAAGGCTTTTTTACAATCCATCATGCCCGCGCCAGTACGTTCGCGGAGTTCTTTAACCAATGAGGCAGTAATTTGCATCAGATATTCCTCTAACTATTCTTTAAAACCATGGATAACAGAATTTGATGTCTATTATTCATCTTCTGCCTTTGGAGCAGTTTTTTTGCTGACTTTTTTTGCTGTTTTCTTAGCAACTTTTTTCTTGGCCGCTGTTTTCTTCTTGGCAACTTTCTTTTCAGCAGTGTCGCCAGATTCTTCAGTTTCTACTTCTGCACTATCAGCCTTTTTAACAATCTTTTTCTTGGTCGCCTTTTTAGTCACTTTTGCTTTAGTGCTAGCATCATCACCTTCAACAGGAGCGCCTGATTCATCGATTTCGATTAATTCATCGCTATTTTCAGAACCACCCAGATGGGCGACAGATTGACGGCTATCGAGAATTGCATCTGCGACGCCTTTAGCGTAAAGCGATATAGAGCGAATAGCATCATCATTTCCCGGGATGACATAATCAACACCCTTTAGACTGTTGTTACTGTCGACAACACCAACTACAGGGATACCTAATTTCACCGCTTCACTAACAGCGATGTTTTCGTAGCCTACATCAATAATAAATATAGCATCAGGAATACCTTTCATGTCTTTAATACCAGACAAATTAGCTTCAAGTTTTTCCAATTCGCGTTTCAACATAAGCTGTTCTTTCTTGTTGACACGTTCAAAACCGCCATCAGTCTGCATCGCTTCAATTTCTTTCAGACGATTAATTGAACCTCTTACAGTCTTGAAATTGGTCAAGAGTCCGCCTAACCAACGTCGATTGATGTATGGCATACCACAACGTTTCGCTTCTTCTGCTATTATCGACTGCGCTGAACGTTTAGTACCGACGAATAATATTGTGCCTTTTTTAGACGCCATTTTACTAACATAATTAATGGCTTCCTCGTATAAAGGCAGGGTTTTTTCTAGATTGATAATATGGATTTTATTACGCTGACCAAATAAATATGGTGCCATACCGGGGTTCCAGTATCGGGTTTGGTGACCAAAATGGACACCAGCCTCCAGCATTTCACGCATGGTGACGTTAGACATGTTACATTCTCCTGTTTAGGGTTAAGCCTCCGCACTCCCCATATACCAACCTGCCAAAGACATTCTTCTGACAGGCACCCCATATATGGTTAACAGCATGCGTGTGACGGTTAAAATTATTGTGTTTGCGAAAATCGCGGACGCTTTATACCATAGAATATTTGTGACAACAATTACCTGACCTTAAATATAAAATAATGAATCTATGACTGTATCAATAAAAACAGCTGATGAAATTGAAAAAATGCGTATAGCCGGGCGACTTGCTGCTGACGTTCTAGAGATGATCGGCCCTAAAGTACAAAGTGGCGTGACAACCGAGGAACTCGACCAGATCTGCCATGACTATATCGTCGATCATCAAAAAGCCATTCCAGCACCATTGAATTACCACGGGTTTCCTAAATCAATATGTACATCAGTAAATCATGTTGTTTGCCATGGAATACCTGGGGGAAAGAAGCTCAAAAACGGTGATATTATCAATATAGACATAACCGTTATAAAGGATAGATATCATGGCGACACCAGCAAAATGTTTTACGTTGGCGAGCCATCAGTTGCCGCTAAACGTCTGGTTGAACTTACTTATGAATGTATGAAACAGGGTATCAAGCTGATTCGACCCGGAATTTGTTTAGGTGATATTGGTTATGCGATTCAGTCATTGGCGGAAAACAATAACTGTGCTGTTGTCCGTGAATATTGTGGTCATGGTATTGGTAAAGAATTTCATGAAGACCCTCAAATTTTACATTATGGCAGCCCTAATACCGGCATAAAACTCGAAGCTGGTATGACAATAACCATCGAACCTATGATTAATTTAGGCAAACGCGACGTCAAATTGTTATCCGATGACTGGACTGTAGTAACGCGTGACAGGAGTCTGTCAGCACAATGGGAACACACTGTTTTGGTAACTCAAGATGGTTATGAAGTATTAACTATTCGTCCAGATGAAGAACTTTATAACTAATGACAAATACAATTACGGATAAATTTTTATTTGACAAAGCCCTATTTATTCAAGAACTTAAACAGGAAAATAAGCCTTTAGTAACATTTAAAAGAACACTGAAAACCGGATATTACTACCTGACAGAGCAGTTTAAGTCAGGGGAAAAAATTGATCTTATTGTCAAAAAACAAGGTTGGTTCATCGATCAATTGCTTGTACTTGCCTGGCAACATTTTATTGAATCCGATGAATTCAGCTTGATAGCAGTTGGCGGTTATGGTCGTTCTGAATTAATGCTCGCATCAGATATCGATTTGATGATCCTGGAAAAACCGCGCACTAAAAAGGAACTAAAACAGAAACTGGAGTCTTTTCTTACTTTCCTATGGGACTTCGGACTGGAAGTCGGACATAGCGTGAGAACCGTGAAAGAGTGTCAACAAGAAGCAAAGAACGACATTACCATCATAACTAATATCATGGAATCAAGGCTGCTTTGCGGCAATGAAAAACTCTATGAAGATATGCGCAAGGCAACAGGTCCAAAAAAAATCTGGCCGACACGAAAGTTTTTTGAAGAAAAATTAATTGAACAAAAACGTCGCCATGAAAAATATAGCGACTCAGAAAGCAAACTGGAACCCAACGTAAAAGAATCCCCCGGTGGTTTACGTGATATCCAGATGATTAGCTGGGTTGCAAAACGCCATTTTGACAATATAGACCTAAGTGCTCTCGTAAAGCATAAATTTCTAACACCTGATGAATATGATGCGCTTGAAAAAGGTAGAAATTTACTTTGGCGTGTTCGTTTTGCATTGCATATGACAACCGAGCGTCGTGAAGATAGATTGTTGTTTGAATATCAGAGAAGTGTAGCAGAGTTAATCGGCTTCAAAAGCAACGATAATAAAGGCATTGAAGAGTTCATGAAGATGTATTTCAAAACGATTCGCGAAATGAGTCGTTTAAATGAAATGCTACTTCAACATTTTCAGGAAGAGATAGTCTTTAGCAGTCGTAGAGAAAAAATAGTATCGCTTAACGCTCGATTTCAGAAAAGAAATGAGTATATCGAGGTTATTAATAAGAATATTTTTACACGATATCCTTTTGCGCTATTCGAGCTATTCCTGTTATGCCAACAAGATGCAAATATTAAAGGCGTCAGGGCAAGTACCATACGACTTATCAGAAGCCACTTATATTTAATCGATGATAATTTTCGAAATGATATCCGTAACCGGAGTTTATTTTTAGAGATCATAAAACAACCTAATCAAGTAGGCCACAAGCTCAGAATGATGCATCGCTATGGTGTTCTCGCCGCCTATATGCCCGCATTTGCGATGATTGAAGGCCAAATGCAATTTGATTTATTTCATATTTACACGACAGATGAACACACTCTGACCGTCATACAAAATATGCGCATATTCGGAACCGATGAAAACAAGGAAAAGTTTCCATTGTGTTATTCCTTAACCAAGGATCTGCCCAAACTTGAACTACTTTATCTTGCCGGCTTATTTCATGACATTGCAAAAGGTCGTGGAGGTGATCATGCGAAACTTGGTGCAAAAGACGCATTTGAATTTTGTAAACTACATCAATTAAGTGATTACGATTCGAAACTTGTCTCATGGTTGGTAGAAAAACATCTCATCATGAGCAAGACAGCGCAACGTGAGGATATTGATGATCCAGATGTCATCATGAAATTTGCTAATGAGGTTCGTGATCAAAACCATTTGAACTATCTTCATCTCCTGACTGTAGCCGATATATGCGGCACCAATCCTGAACTCTGGAACCACTGGCGAGGAACTTTGCTTACCACACTCTTCCATCGAACAGTCTATGAGTTAAGACGCGACCACGAAAAACCGATTCTGAAAAAAGTACGCATTAAAGACACCCGGGAAGAATCACTCGCACTTATAACTGCTGAAGATTTAGATGAAAAAAATATTATGGACCACTGGAAAACAGTCGGCGACGAATACTTTCTTAGACACAAACCAGAAGAGATTGCGTGGCATACAGAAGCCATTCTTAGGCATAAAGATACTTCAGTCCCTCTGGTCGTTATTAATAAACTATCCAGCCGTGGTGGCAGTCTTATTTTTGTTTATATGCAGGATAGAAAACATATTTTTGCAACGACAACCAGAACCATTGAAAAACTTGGTCTAAATATCGTTGATGCAAAAATCATCACAACCCGCAAAGGATTTACACTGGATACCTTTATAGTTCTGGAAAATGATGGCAGCCTGGTCAAAACAAATGAACGCAGTAATGAAATCAAAAGTCGCATATTAAAAGATCTGAATTTAACCCCCGGAATTCCAAAACAAGGAAAATGGGTACAGAAAAGGCAATTAAAAAGTTTTAATGTACCGACACGGGTTACTTTCGACAACGATGAAAAAAATAATCGAACCATCATGGAAGTAACAACTATAGATCGTCCTGGCGTATTGTCGCGCATAGGAACGGCCATGGATTTGTGTGGCGCTAAACTACAAAATGCTAAAATAGCAACTTATGGTGAACGTGCTGTAGATATTTTTTATATTCAAAATGATGAAAACAACGCTATAGATGACCCATTAAAATACGAATGTCTGAAAAATTCTATTATTGATGCCCTTAGCTGATTGGTTTCTGGCAACCCGAAGAATGAATTATGACGATCACGCCGCCAGCCAGTAAATTTGAATTACTACAACGTGCAAATTCTCTTGCGGGCTTGACCATTCAGCAAGTTGCAAACATGATGGAAGTAGATATTCCTGAATCTAAATTACATTCCAAGGGTTGGTTTGGTGGATTACTGGAGCGCTCACTTGGGGCAA
The DNA here is from genome assembly GCA_030829985.1 of Gammaproteobacteria bacterium. Taxonomy (GTDB): domain Bacteria; phylum Pseudomonadota; class Gammaproteobacteria; order Eutrophobiales; family Eutrophobiaceae; genus UBA7359. The sequence continues at coordinate 144,137 of JAURNW010000013.1, forward strand.
ATGCTGCCAGCGCACCGCAGCCAGATTTTGTAAATTTAGGCATCGAGTTAAAATCAATACCTATTAACGATAATGGCAAGCCGAAAGAATCTACTTATATTTGCGTAGTTCAACTTAATCAAACTGCCTTGTCTACATGGGAATCATCGCTGGTTAAATGTAAATTGACTGAAGTATTATGGATACCGTACGAAGCAAGTACAAATACCCCGATTGCGTTACGCCGTATAGGCTCACCTGTTCTATGGCGACCCGATATATTAGAAGAAACGCAGCTAAAACAGGATTGGCAAGAACTCACCGACCTTATCGTTTTGGGAGATATTGATAAAATCAGTTCTTCAATGGGAAAGTATTTACAAATAAGACCGAAAGCAGCTAATGCAAATAGTTTGACTAAAGACAAGAATCAAACCGGGAAAAACAATATGACTCTGCCGCGTGGTTTTTATTTGCGCTCATCTTTCACTGGTTCAATTATCTCATCTCACTAAGATTCAGTATTACCTCAATGGCAATCAAAAATATTGATCGACGGCTAAGCATCGCGCCAATGATGGATCATACAGATAAACATTTTCGGTACTTTATGCGTTTGCTTTCTAGACATGCTGTGCTTTATACAGAAATGATCACTACTGGCGCATTAATATACGGTGATCGCAAGAGATTCCTGGATTTCAACTCGATAGAACATCCACTGGCGATACAATTAGGTGGAAATAATCCAGACGATCTGTCTGAATGTGCACTTATTTCAGAAAGTGAAGGGTATGATGAAATAAATTTGAATATTGGTTGCCCCAGTGATCGTGTTCAAAATGGTCAATTCGGCGCCTGCTTGATGTCGAATGCAAAGTTGGTTGGTGATTGTGTTAACAGGATTCAATCGAAAGTTAAAATTCCAGTAACAGTCAAGACCAGAATAGGTATCGATGAACAGGATTCATATGAATTTTTATATGACTTTATACAAACTGTCAGTGAAGCGGGATGTACCGCATTCATAATTCATGCAAGAAAAGCTATATTAACCGGGCTGAGCCCTAAACAAAACCGGGAAATACCACCGTTAAATTACGAACGAGTTTATAAAATAAAACAGGCTTTCCCTGCCCTAAACATAACCATAAATGGTGGTTTTACAGAACTGGTTCAGATCTGTTCACAGCTACAGCATGTTGATGGTGTTATGGTTGGAAGAGCCGCTTATCAAGACCCATTTATGCTGGCTGAAGCAGATAAATTCCTCTTTGCCGATCCTTCCACGCCACAAACACGCGAAGAAATCCTGGACAGATTCAAACATTATGTTGCTGAACAAGTCAGTCTTGGTGTTGGTATTAAAAACCTTACTCGCCATATTATCGGACTCTACCAGGGACAACCTGGTGCTCGGCAATATCGTCGCAAACTCTCTGATGCTTTACCGGAAGGGATAGATCCCATTCAGTTTCTTGACACGGTCATACGGTCAGTCTCTAACCATAAATATTAATCTTATAGAACTAATATACCGTTGGCAGGCTCATAAGAATTATGGGATCATACTTTTCCATCCCCATCACTATAAAAATATTTAATTTAATGAGGGCTTTATGAAATTTCTTAAATCTACTTTTCTGTTGATTCTGGGTCTTGCTTGTGTAAATACATATGCTGCTAATATTGAAACCGAACAGGAAAAAATCAGTTATGCATTAGGTGCAGTGTTTGGACAAAACGTCACACGCCAGGGCATGGAATTAGATACAGATGCGTTTTTACAAGCTATAAAAGATGTAATGAGTGGCGCTGAAATGAAATTAAGCAATAGTGATATGCAACAAATCATGCAAGCTTATCAAAAGAAAGAGCAGGAAAAGCAAAATAATCTTGCGGCTACTAATAAAGCTAATGGTGAAAAATACCTGGCAGAAAACAAGATGAAGAAAGACGTGACTGAGTCAACCAGCGGTCTTCAATATAAAATATTAAAAACAGGCACTGGAGAAAAACCATCCAGCACTAGTACCGTGCTTGTCCATTACAGAGGTACACTAATAGACGGGACTGAGTTTGATAGTTCTTATGCACGAGGCAAACCGGTAGAATTAGGTGTTAATCAGGTTATACAAGGTTGGCAAGAAGTCTTACCTTTGATGGCAGTCGGTTCTACATGGCAAATTGCAGTTCCTTCAGAACTTGCGTACGGAGACCGCAGCCCAGGTGGTGCAATCGGCCCTAATTCAACATTATTGTTTGATATTGAACTTATAGAGATAAAGAAATAATAGCGATTAAGTAGAATAAAACAGATTTATACATTCGATGTTCGTTTTATCTGGACTGAAAGATTGCACGGCCAATGCCATAAAGATTGAGTATAAGTAAGCTCATTATTGCATTGGCAGTGTAAAATTTCATGAAACATCCATGTAACAAATAGCTCATGATTATTATCATATAAGCCTATTCATACAGAACAAATCAAAAGATCTATACTCTAATATTAACCATGAGATTCAATATTAAAACAAGTCTGTTTAACGTATTGTTTGCGCTATGTTATATATTGATCTTCAATGAAATAGTAGTCGCTAGCCCAGATGCGGAAAAATCATACAATTCGGGATTAGCCTATTTCGAGGGTAAACAATATGATGCCGCTATAGAGCAACTGCAAATAGCGATCAAACTGGAACCTGAAAATGCCACATATCACCATATATTAGCTAGAAGCTATGGCAGAGAAGCTGAATCAGCTAACTGGTTCAGGGCTATGGACCTGGCAAAGAAAACACTACTACATCTAGAATTAGCTGCAAAACTGGATAGTGATAATATCAATATCCTGGAAGATTTGATGGACTACTATAGAGAAGCGCCTCAATTTCTGGGTGGTGATACGAAAAAAGCCAATGAAATTGAGAGTTTAATTGAAGATATCAACTCAGAAGAACAAGAATCTGCAAATTTATGAATAAATATTGCGTATTACTTCTGCACAGGGATGGTCAATTAACAGCAATCCATACTAATATAGATAAATCAGCTACATTCATATTTTATGACATTACATAGCAAACAATTAAGGGCTCAATTTAAAAATTGAGTAAAATATTTTTTGAAAAAAATTAGACAACTCTTTTTATTTATCTTAACACTATTGTTGGTGTTTTCTAATGTCTACGCAGACATCAAGATCGTAACTGATTCAGAACTTACACCAAAAACCAAACATATTCGAGCAAACGAATTAATCACGCATATCCTGACAACTTATCATTATAAGAAAACAGAACTTGACGACACACTTTCTGCTCTGATTTATAAACATTATTTAGAAAACCTGGACCAAAATAAGGCCTACTTTTTAAAAACAGATATAGATGAATTTAATCAATTCAAATATAAAATTGATGATGCCATTATAAAATCAGATCTGGAACCTGCCTTTGAGATATTTAAACGATATCGTCAAAGAGTTGATGAACGAATTCAATATGCATTAAATCAAATTAATTCAGATTTCAATTTTGATATTGATGAAAATTACCGATTTGATCGTCGTGATGATGACTGGTTTGGGAGTAAAGCTGAGCTCGATAAACTTTGGCATAAACGTGTCAAAAATGATGTGTTAAATTTAAACTTGGCAGGAAAAGAACCCGATGAAATTCTAAAGACCTTGTCAGATCGTTATAATCGAATTCTTACCAGCACATTTCAGTTAAATTCAAACGATGTATTTCAATCTTTTATTAATGCGTATACAACTGCAATAGAGCCACACACAGCCTATTTTTCGCCGCGAACTTCTGAAAATTTTGACATTAGTATGCGATTATCACTTGAAGGTATCGGTGCCGTATTACGCGGTGACAATGACTATACTCAAGTAGTCAAAATCATTACGGGCGGACCTGCAGATTTAAGCAAAGAGTTGAAAGCCGACGACAGAATAATTGGTGTGGGACAAAACAAGGATGGAAAGATTGTTGATGTGATTGGCTGGCGGCTAGATGATGTCGTTGACCTTATACGTGGTCCTAAAAACACCATCATAAAACTTGAAGTGTTACCAAAAGGTGTCGGCCCTGAAGGTCCATCAAAAATAGTCACTATGACTCGTGATAAGATTAAATTGGAAGAACAGGATGCAAGTTCAAGTATAATAGATGTACCTGAATCTGATACGAAAGTAGGTGTTATTAATCTTCCAACTTTTTATATAGATTTTGCTGCGCAGGCTGAAGGTAAGCGAGATTATAAAAGCACCTCTCGCGATGTCCGCAAACTGATAGACTCGATGGTTAAAGATAATATTGACGGATTAATTATCGATTTACGTGGCAATGGTGGTGGCTCATTATCAGAAGCTCTGGAACTCACAGGTCTCTTTATAGATAGAGGTCCGGTTGTTCAAACTAAAGATGCTTCAGGTCGTGTCGATATCAATTACGATCCTGAACCGGGTATTAGTTACCCCGGCCCACTTGCAGTGTTGGTTGATCGTGATAGTGCATCTGCTTCGGAAATTTTTGCCGGCGCAATACAGGATTACCATAGAGGTATTATTATTGGTGAACCTACATTTGGCAAAGGTACTGTCCAGAATGTCATCGATCTGAATCGCTTTATCAAAGACAGTGATGAAGATCATGGTCGATTAAAAACAACAATCGCACAATTCTTCCGTGTTAGCGGTGGAAGTAATCAACACAAAGGCGTTGTGCCTGATATTATTTTTCCTACTGCGGAAGATTCCTCTAATCAAGGTGAACGTGCCTATGAAAATGCTCTCCCATGGGATCAAGTAAAGCCGGCGCGATACTATCCTGCAAGTGCACCGATAGACAGTTTTCAGAATGCTAAAATAGCGCATGAAAAAAGAATCAAGAATAACAAGTTATTTCAATTATTAATGGATGACTTACTATTGAAACGTGAAGCAACTGATAAAAAAGAAATATCTTTACTGGAAAGCCAACGTAAAGAAGAACGTGAAAAAATACTGACTGCAAAAAAAGAGATCAAAAATGCTATGCGCGTTCAAAAAGGACTACCGCCTATAGTCGATGCAGAAGAAGATGAGGATGAGGATATAGACTCATCTGATGACGATAATGAAGAAGACGATCGAGTAGATGTATTATTGAACGAAACTGCAAATATATTAAATGATTTAATATCTCCACCAAAAGATGTTGGGGTAGATACAAGAACAGTTCATAATAAGAAAGCAGCAGTGATAAACAATAATCTTTGATATCAACCGTAGCATCCACTTTTAATTAAAAAACCTGTACGACTACAAAACTAGATAGGGAGAGCTGTCATTAAAAACACACCAGCAACATTAATTGAGGGCGATGGTATTGGCCCTGAAATTCTGGACTCAACCGTAAAAATTCTTGATGCACTCGGTGCTAAGTTTGAATGGCACCGTTTTAAGGCTGGACTTTCTGCGTTTGAGGAGTTTGGCGACCCACTCCCGAAGGCGATGATGGACAATATTCGTGAAACACGACTAGCGCTTAAAGCGCCATTAGGAACCCCGATTGGAGACGGCTTTCGTTCTGCAAACGTTCGTTTAAGAGAAGAGTTTAAACTTTATGCAAATGTCCGCCCTGCTGTCTCATACCTGCACGATCGACGACGTTATGACAATATAGACATCGTCCTGATTCGAGAAAACACACAAGGTTTCTATGTTGGTGTAGAACACTACATACCGATTGATGACGACCCTAAAGCAGTTGCTGAAGCGTCCGGGATTATCACCCGATCTGGTTGTCGTAAGATTGCGCGATACACCTTTGACTATGCGATAAAGAATAATCGAAAAAAAGTAACTATTGTTCATAAAGCTAATATATTAAAAAAACTGACTGGCCTTTTTCTAGAGACTGCGAGAGAAGTTAGCCAGGAAGAAAAGTATAAAGGAAAATTCGAGATTGAAGATCGCATTGTAGATAACACTGCCATGCAGTTAGTTACCAATCCGGGTCAATTTGACATGATTCTAACCACAAATATGTTTGGTGATATACTATCGGATGAAATTGCTGGATTGATCGGTGGCTTAGGTCTCGCACCAGGCGGAAATATTGGTGAGGATGCTGCAATATTTGAGGCCGTACATGGCACAGCACCGGATATTGCAGGACAGGGTATTGCCAACCCGACAGCATTACTTTTAGCTTCGGCTATGATGCTTGATCATATAGAAGAAAAGCCACTGGCTGACAGATTGCGTGACGCTATAAAAGATGCTTTAAGTGACCCAAAAACACGCACTGGAGACCTTCATGGTACTGCTAATACGAAAGGATATACCGAAGCAATTATTCGTCACTTAAGTTAATATTTTAAAATATTTCTACAACATAAATAAGCAGTCCTGGAATGGCTGCTTATTTATAAAGTATATAGTCAAAGAAATTCAACTGGTTCAATCTCATCAGCACATTCAAAATCAAATATTGTTGAATAAAAATATAACTCTGCTTCCAGAGTTCGTTTAATATTCTTTGCCTCTCGAAAACCATGTTGCTCGCCTTCATAGGCAATATAAACTACCGGGATCCCTTTTTCTTTTAAGGCTTTAACCATCATTTCTGCCTGATTTGGCAGTACGATTTTATCTTCTAGCCCTTGAAAGAAGATAACAGGACAAGATAATTTATCTACTGCATTGACTGGTGATCGCTGTTTATATAGTTTCTTTTCTTGTGGATAAATTCCGATCAGGGTATCAAGATAACGTGATTCAAATTTATGCGTTTCTTTTGCCAGTGACTCCAGATCACTCACGCCATAATGACTGGCGCCGGCTTTAAAGACATCAGTAAATGCTAATGCGGCAAGGGTAGTAAATCCTCCCGCGCTACCACCACGTATAGCAAGACGTTTTTTATCAGCCCACCCTTTTTCTGCAACGTAAAGTGCAGCTTTACTACAATCGTTAACGTCAACAATTCCCCAATTCCCGTTTAGTCGTTGTCTGTATTCTCGACCATAACCACTACTACCACCATAATTAACATCAAGCACAGCAAAACCACGACTGCTAAAAAACTGCACAACCATTTTCAGTCCATTATGCGATTCACCTGTTGGACCGCCATGACTCATGACAATCAATGGCGGCTTTTCATTATCCAGACCTGTAAAGTATCTATTTTGTGGACGATAAAAAATAGCATGTGCATTTTTATCATCAGTCACAGGAAAACTGATGCTCTCACCAATTGAAATATATTTTTGATCCAGGCTAAGTTGGTTTGATTTTCGTATGATATTAGCTTCTTGCTGTTCAAGATCAAATTCAATTATAGAGGCAAAATCAGTCGGTGATGCGGCGAGAAAACAAACACGGTTTTGATTGTAAACTACTGATTCAATATCTGTATATGGTAGCGATAATGTCTCTAGCGTTTTTCCCACAGTGCTGATTGTCGCAAGGTAGGCTGAGCCTTGGTGTCTATAAACTGCGATGATTGAATCATTATTTATAAAATCGTAATTACATTCACGAAATGACCATTGTGGCACGGCAAATTCAGCTTCACGCTCAACAATACACTCAATACTGTTATCCTTAACAGAATAGATATTCCACCAGTTGTTTCTATCCGAAATAAAATAAAGAGTATCATCAGGGCCCCATAATGGCTGACATATCGCTTCATGATCTTCCCCGCCTGCAATTAGCGTTTCCTTTTCTATTTCACCTTTACTGTTGATGTTGGCAATAGTCAGATTAGTATCATCCCAGGGCATATTTGGATGAAACCAACTAATCCAGCATAGATTTTTTCCATCGTGACTTAACCTTGGATTCGAGTAAAAATCAGCGCCTTCAACCAGAACTTTCTCAGCATCAGGATCCGAGAGAGGTATTACAACTATGGTATTAATCGGTTCACAAGTTTTATCTGAATGGTCTTCTCGAACACAGATTAATCTATCATGATATTTATCAAAGACCATGTCTGCATAACGATAGTCTTTCTGATCAGTAATCTTGATACATACATTAGTCGCATCAATCAGATAAAGATCTTGATCAGTAAAATTTGTAAAAAAAACACCTCGTTCAGTCACTAGATATGAACCACCACCGTATTCGTGTACACGCGTCCGCGCATTGAACTCAGACGGAATAACATCTAATTCCTGACCATCTGCTGCTTTTTTAACAATGACATATCTTCCACCTTCATTCGCTCGCATCTCTACCCAATATATTTCATTCTCAAATATACTGATTTCGCCTAAGCCGACACTACTATTAAGCATCAGGTCTGTCGTGATAGTCGATTCCCACGAACCAAACGCTGCTTTTTGTTTCGTAAATTTCGGTTTTGGCGGTTTGTACATGACAAGATTTCAACTTTTAATGTTATAAAATACGTATAATAACGAATCAGTTTGCTACAGGCATTAAAACTTTACAGGCATTATGAAGACCGGTTTTATACAAGACATACGATTTCTGGAACACGATACCGGTCACGGACATCCAGAATGCAGCGCACGTTTGTCCGAAACATTAAAATATCTGGAAACACAAGACTGGTTTAATTCACTAATACAAATTGATGCAGCAGACGCTGAACTGGACAATATACTAACTGTCCATGATTCATCATATATACGACGTGCAGAAGAAGTTTGCCGCTCTGGCAATAGCCATCTGGATTCGATGGACGTTAGTGTATGTACAGAATCATTTGATATTGCCTTGCTTGCAGCAGGAAGTTCGATTCAGCTTGCTGATGAGGTCATTAATCATAAAGTAGATAATGCCTTTGCACTACTAAGACCTCCTGGCCATCATGCAGAACATGCTATGGCTATGGGTTTTTGTTTGTTTAACAATATTGCTGTGCTGGCACGTTATCTTCAAAACAGACATGGTGTGGATAAAATTGCTATCGTTGATTGGGACGTACACCATGGTAATGGCACTCAGCATCTGTTTGAGGAAGATCCTTCTGTGTTATACATCAGCTCTCATCAATATCCATTCTATCCTGGTACCGGACATTATTCCGAGACTGGCATTGGTAAAGGTAACGGTGCAACATTGAATTGCCCTATGTCAATGGGTGCCAATGACCTGGACTACGAAGAAGTTTTTTCGCAAAAGATTTTACCTAAATTGGATCACTTCAAACCCGAATTTATATTGATTTCTGCTGGCTTTGACGCCCATCAAGCTGATCCTTTGGCCAATATCGATCTGTCCACCGATGCATTCGCATGGATGACGGATCGGATCATGGAAAAAGCAAATCAACATTGTGACAACCGAATTATCTCTTTACTGGAAGGTGGATATAATCTGAACGTGCTACCAAAATGTATCGGGAAACACCTGAAAGTACTTTCAAATGACAACTATAGCTAAATCATGAAGTCGATTATTTTAAAAAAATTATTTATCAGAACAGGACTTATGCTTCTTATTTCAATTCCAGTTCTGGCTGATATAGATACCAATAGTGAGGCCTTTCAGCTGTATGCTGATACAGATAGAAGCCAAAAACCGGAACTGATTGAACAGGACAATATTTTAATAGCTAAAGCGACTCACACGTTTGGTACCCGAGAACATGCCGCTGAGGGTTATGTTGAACGTGGGTTTAACTTTTACAGCGAAGATAAACTAATACAATCAATGGAGTATTTTAATCAGGCCTGGTTGCTTGATAATAATAATGCTTATATATATCTCGGTTATGGTTTAATTTTCAAAAAGAACAAACAACCATGTACAGCAACTAAACAGTTTCAAAAAGCGAATGAAAAAGGTTTGAAGGAAAGCGGTTTTTTTGCAGACTATGCTTATACACTAACGGAATGTGCCGTGACAAAAGAAAAGTCTCAGCAACCAGGTTTATTTCAAAGTTCTAATAATCTGCATATTCTTGCGCTAGAAACACCAAACAAGCTGTTGCAGGCATATGTCTATCATTCATGGGCAAAATCTTTTTTCCTTCAGGGCAACTATTTAAAGTCGCATGAGATGCTGGAACAATCAAAAACACTGGGCGGCAGGAATGATGCTGCCCTTGAAAAATCTATACAAGAAAAATCACAGAATTGAATAATTAATATGAATACACTTATTATCCTTGCGCACGGTAGTCGTCGACAAGAATCAAATCGGGAGATCGTTACACTGGCAGAAAAAGTAAAGTCTATCTCTAACAATGAATACGATATAATTGCACACGCTTATCTCGAAATTGCAGAACCAAACTTGCCTCAATGCATCGATCAGGTCATTAAAAATGGAGCAAAAAACATTACCGTTTTCCCTTATTTTTTAAACTCGGGCAACCATGTTAAACGAGATATACCGGCCATCATTGAGAACGCTGTATCTAAATACCCTGATTGTAATTTTAATATTTCAGCATTTATTGGTATGCACAAAGATATACCACAGCTTGTACTACAACAATCAAGAATCAAAAAGTAAATTCTTACAAAGAATTGAATAATAGTTCATTTTAGTTAGTCACTTAGCTTATATATTTATCTACAATAATCGTATCTGATATAGTAAGCGCCATCATGCAAATTCATCTAAAAACACTTGGCTGCCGTTTGAATGAAGCTGAAATAGAATCCTGGGCGGAAGATTTCCAGACAAGAGGCCATGTCCTGACACAACATGCCGATGAGGCTGATATTCTGGTTGTTAATACCTGCGCAGTGACGCAAGAAGCAGTAAAAAAATCACGGCAAATTATAAGACGAACTCATCGAAAAAATCCGCAGGCCAAATTAGTTATCAGCGGTTGTTATGCGAGTCTTGAGAAGAATATAAAAAATGACATCCCCGGCATTGATCTTTTAATCAATAACCAACAAAAAGATAAGCTGGTTGATATTACACTCAAGGAATTAAACATTGAAACAGTGCCTGCTTTGTATTCAGAACCGGGCGAGACCAGCATCTTCAGTCTAGGGCGGCATCGTGCATTTATAAAAATACAGGATGGTTGTCGTTATCGATGCACTTTTTGCATCGTCACAATTGCAAGAGGTAACGAGCGTAGCCGCACAACAAAAGAAATTATTGATGAAATCAACCATTATCATACACAAGGCGTTCAGGAAATTGTATTAACCGGCGTCCATGTTGGTGGTTTCGGTAGCGATATTAATTCGAACCTACACGACTTAATCAAAACAATACTTTCAGATACGGATATGCCACGAATAAGACTGGCTTCAGTTGAGCCCTGGGATCTGCCAGATAACTTTTTTAACTTATTCTCAAACAAAAGACTTATGCCTCATATGCATCTTCCATTACAAAGTGGCAGTGATGGTGTTCTAAGGCGAATGTCTCGACGCTGTAAGACTAAAGACTATAAAAACCTGATACTAAAGGCGCGAGCTGAAATTCCTGATTTCAATTTAACCACGGATATTATTGTTGGATTTCCCGGAGAAACAGATAGCGAATGGCAAGAATCAATTGAGTTTATTGAAGAAATCGGATTTTCGCATATCCACATTTTTAGTTATTCCATGCGTGAAGGAACGAAGGCTGCCTCATTGTCTGGCCAGATTAGCAGTGATGTAAAAAAAGAGCGCAGTCGAGAACTGCACGCTCTTAGCATGAACATGCGCCAATCTTTCTTGAATGAACAAATCAATAAAACCAGTTCCGTACTATGGGAAAATCGTAACGATGATAATGCATGGACAGGCTATACCGATAATTTTATTCGAGTTAGTTTGGTTCCTATTGATGCCTCAGAAATTGAAAACGAAATTTCGAATATAAAGATCATCGGTATAGCAGATAATGTAAATCATTGTATAGCTGAAAGTATCTAAACATCATCTAACCCGACTCCTTATTACTGCTTGTGTGCTCCTCAATCATTGCGCTGACTTGATCAATCGATTTATTAGCAAATTGAATTTTTGAAATTTCATCTTTTATTCCTTCAACACCTGAGAATGCGCCAAGCATATCCGGGTTCTTGATTAATTTATGAGCAGCCATCATTATCTCGTTAATATTTTTCGCCTTGTCCGGTGTAAATTTCATTCCCCACATTTCATGTTTTAAACGAGATAACCTGCGTTTCAATTTTGTACGTTCCTGCTCAAGAATTTCAAATTCAGCCGTCATTAACTTTACTTTTTCATCATCGCTTGGCGTATTTAGCTCTAATGGCAAATCGACATTCTCAACCTCAGTCAATTCTGAATTTACAGATTCTGTTTTTACGCCTTCATTTAAAGACCTATTCCTAATATCAGAACTATTGAATGGCCAAAATAAATTTATTGTAAAAATAACCAGAATGGCAATAACTATACCTACCATTGCCTTCATATAACTCTCCCCACTAAATAAAGCCCACTAGTTTGACATAGTTCACACTCTCTTGTGAAAGTTCGTGAATAGTTCATATTTTTATCAACAGATTTACCTTTGACATGTCAGTTATCGTAAATTCAAACAAATTAATACCGAGACGACTTTCATGAAATTAACTGTGTATATAAAAAAACACCTTATTAGCGACATAATTGTATTACTGGCAACAACTGGAGTGATATATCTCCTCGTAACTACGCTTAATTACCAAAAATTAGACACTGAACCGAGCGTCGAAATGATACCAATTAGTGATAGTTCACAGGAAGTATTCGGCTAGACAGTTATCATAAAATTACCTAATAAATACATACATTACAATAACTTAAGTAATATGCATATAATTAACTATTAATGTTATTACTAGGATAATCTTTTAAATATATGATATTTGTAAAATTTTACTTGATTTATTGATCATAATGTCTTAAATATAGTACCTATAAGTACTTGATTAATTGGGAGAACATAATGTTAGTCGATGTGAATCAAAGTCGTACTTCTTATCGCCCTGATGGTGGAAAGCTTAGTCCACCCTTGTCGCCAGATTCTTCAGTAAACTTCGAGAGTGAAACTCTTGTTGGTTTTATAAAACATCCGGAACGATTTCCAATCCAATTTAGACGATTACGATTCTGGGAACGCGCCAAAATTGAAACATCAAAAACATCGAATATAGGTTTAACATTTTGTTCAACTGAGTATCAAAAACCTGGCAGCATCATCGAAGTAACTATTCCTACTCGTAAAGAAACACACCTCTTTTTAGGCAAAACTGTAATGGTAAAAGAGTCTGACGACTATTTTGAAATTGGAATATGGCTACTCAATCAGGAAGACACACCCAGGTTAAGGATTATTGAACAAATTTGTCATATTGAACTCTACCTTAATGACAAACGTTATAAAGAAGGCCCCTTTTTAAGCAAGGAAAAAATAACCGAAGAATGGATTGGCAAATTTGCCAGTAGTTTCCCCGTAAACTAATTTTATAAACAGGAGAATAAATATGAATTATGTAAGAACTTCATCAGGTTCTATGATGGCTATTAACACTAAGTCGAGTACACAGATTGTTGTTAAGAATCAAAAAATGACGGCTAAACCGATTAAAAAACCTGATACAAAAGCAAGTTTGAATATGAAGTAATATATTACTAATTAAGTATTGATCTTTTTATAGTTTTAACTAGAACAACTCACGCCAGTACCACCCAAACCACAATACCCTGCCGGATTTTTTGCCAGATATTGTTGATGATACGTTTCAGCATAATAGAACACTGGAGCATTGATAATTTCGGTTGTGATTGAAGAAAAGCCAGCCTCAGAAAGTTTATTTTGATATATATCCTTCATAGTTTCAGCAGCTCTTAGTTGCTTATCGTCAAATACATAAATACCAGAGCGATATTGTGTGCCTGCGTCATTACCCTGTCGCATTCCTTGTGTCGGATTATGTGACTCCCAGAAAATAGTTAACAGCTTTTCATAACTGACTTGTTCAGTAAAATAGTTTACGAGTACAACCTCATTATGGCCTGTCATGCCCGTACATACTTCTTCATAGTTTGGATTTGGGGTTAGACCCCCTGCATATCCAACTGCTGTTGAATAAACTCCCGACTGATTCCAGAATTTTTTTTCTGCGCCCCAAAAACAACCTAAACCAAAAAGAGCTTGATGTATGCCTTCAGGATAAGGTGGCACAATACTATTACCATTAACAAAATGGACCTTATCTACAGGCATAGGTGTTTTTCGACCAGGCAATGCCTCTTCGGCATTGGGTAATTGATGTTTTTTATGTAATCCAAATACCATGACTGTAACTTATTAACTTACATTGCTTTAACTTAAAGGCTAAGAGGACAATAACTGAGTGGGATCATTACTTATGCCACTCTTAAAACAATCAAGGAAAGCCACATAAACACTAGCACTCAGGATTGGGAGCAAAACTAAATATCCCAACATTAATGGTATAAAAGCAATAATTGCCAGTATAAATATTACAAGACCATAAAGCGTAAATGGCCCCATATTCTTAAGACATGCATTAAAACTCATTTTCATTGCTGATAATGCAGTTTCTTCGCTACTAATAATAATCACAGGAGTAAACCAGATAGCCATAATGAGCGGTGTTAATAATGTAACAGCAATTAATGCAAGCAACAAAAGGTCAGGCGCAAATTGAGCAATATTCTCAATTTGACCATCACCAATTTTTTGAAAAACTTCAACACCAAGCATGACAAAAGCAAGAATACACAATAAGACGATAACGACAATAGAAGCAATTGTGTAAAGCGCACCCGCCATAGCCAAGCGCTTAAAATACAGCTCCTTAAAACCGGCAAATAAATGTTGAAATTCGAAAGACCGTCCTTCTTCATGAGCAACGCAGCCGAGCATTAATCCTCCAACTATGACGGGATAAAATATGTTTAATACTAAACCGCCCAAGGGAATAATTCCGAGTACTAAAGAAATTAAAAAAAACACAACCATAGCTGCTATCCAGCCAAGTGGGTTACGTGTAAAATATGGCAAGGCTTCTGTTATCCATGCCCCTCCCCGGCTAAAACTCGCGGACTGTATATACAGACTCATATAACAACACTCCCTGATCAAATTGTTTTTTTAACCCAGTCAATTGATGAGTGTAGAAGAGCATATCGTATTTATCATCTGAATTCTGCTAAGTTTATCCGATGATATTTTTGCTTCTATTTATTTTTGGCTTAATCGGCTGGTTCTTTAGCACCATTGCTGCGGGAGGTGCTGCCACTTTACTAATCCCTATTATTACGTTTTTAATTGGCGCGCAAATGGTTGCGCCTATCATTTCAATAGCCGGTTTATTTGCAAATCCATCTCGCGCTATTTTGTTTCGTAAAAATATCAATTGGCTTGTAATTATCTACTTACTGCCAGGCAGTATTATAGGCTCAATTATTGGCGCTTGGTCACTGACCCACATGAATATAGAAATCATTCAAATAATGCTGGGACTGTTCTTGGTTACATATGTATTACAAGAAATCTTTGGCCAAATGCGGTTAACTATAAAGATGAGATTAGTATGGTTTTTTCCTCTAGGGCTAATCGTATCATTCCTTTCAGGTTTAATCGGAGCTACTGGACCGATACAAAACCCCTTTATGCTGAACTACGGACTCCATAAAGAACAACTTGTAGGTACAAAGGCGATCAATTCACTGGTAATGCAATTAACAAAAATAACCAGTTATGGCGCATTTGGTGCACTCAGTCTTGAGGTTATTAATTACGGGGTGATACTGGGTATAGGAGCAGTAACAGGCGTGTTTTTGGCACGTAGTTACCTGGTCAAGATAGATGCTTTGAAATTTAATCAGTACACACTAATTTTAATGACTATAAGTGGTATTTTGATGCTTTATAAATCTATATAGAATTTATAGCCTATAATTAATAACTCTTATGCTATTGATATTTAAAAATATATTGTAATACAATGAATATTATATTGCAGCGCACCAAATATACTATACAATTAGCCATAAATTAATTTCCCGTTCCATTCAAGAGGTCAATATGGAAATCAAAGATAGAGTTGCATTAGTTACCGGCGGCGCGAGTGGCATTGGCCGCGCAGTCTCATTCGAACTGGCAAAGCGAGGCGTAAAAGCCATTGCCATGGTTGATATAACTGAAGATGTAAAAATTGCCGCAGAACAAGTTAATAACGAAGCTAACGCTGAAGTTGCATTTCCGTACCAAGGGGATGTAACGGATGAAAAATTCCGGGCCGAAGTCTACGCCAATGTAAAAAAAGAACATGGCATGGTCAGTATTTGTGTCCCTGCAGCCGGTATCACGCGTGATTCCCTAGCAGTAAAAGTTGATAAAGAAACCAAAAAAGCAAGCATCTACCCGATTGACAATTTCAAGAAAGTAGTCGATGTTAATCTTATCGCGCCAATCTATTGGGCAATGGAGATGATAGCTAGTCATGCAGAAGATCGTGCACAAGCAGGTCTAAAAAAATGGCATCCTGATGAAGGCGTCCGAGGTACAGTGATTTTTATTGGCTCAATCTCTTCACAGGGCAATAAAGGACAGGTGTCTTATGCTTCAACCAAGGCAGGACTTGTAGGAGCATCAGCGACTTTAACTAAAGAAGCCATCTTCCATGGTATTCGATGTGGTGTTATGCACCCAGGATTCACCGACACCCCAATGGTTAGAGCAATGGGTGATGAATATATTGAGAAATACGTGCTTCCGGAAACTCAGTTAGGTCGTTTGATCAGGCCAACTGAAATTGCTGACGCGATTTGCTTCATGATTCACAATTCAGCAATTAGTGGTTCAATGTGGGCTGATGCTGGCTGGCATCCATCCCCGTAAAATATTATTTTTGCGTGATTATCTAGCCCTGTTTTTTAACAGGGCTTTTTTTATTGCTCTAGAAATCCAGCACACTGAATACAAAGTAATGTAGAGGGATCAAGCTTCAAGCGCGCTGTCGGGATTGGATTATCGCATTCCAGACAGACACCGAAACTACCTTCAGCAATTCGACTCAACGCTGAATTTATTCTCGTCACCTCCATCTCCCTTCTACGTTTTGCTTCTATCGACATGGCTTGCGACTGCATTGCATCCATTCTTGATAATCGGCCAACTCGAGTTTGATCCAGTTCCACAGGTTTTGCTGCGATATCACCAGTTTCTGCAAATTCGGCTAATTCGCCCAACCTTTCACACAGCTTGTCTTTGAAGAATGACAGATCCTGGTTTTGTATCATTTATTATCCAATTTAAGCATATATTTAAGGACAATCCTCATCACTATAATTTTCTAATTCTATCTGTTTTAAATCTGGATAGGCTTCATCACGAAAATAGGCCCAGTTTTCCTGATGCAAAGAATCAAATGTTCCGCCATTTTTTACATCAACAAAAACCCAGCGTTTCAGATCGCTATCTATAGATTTATGCTTGATGCATGCAAGGATCCATTTTGCGCTGAATCCCAATTTTAAAATTGAAGGCTCAATCATTGTGATATTTTTACTATTAATCACATAATATTCGCCAGACTCATTTTGTTTTAAGGTATGTCTTCCTGGTAAATCCTGGGCAAATGAAAAGACTGAAATACACATAGATAAAACTATAATAAAAATTTTAATCATATACTGATGGCCTTTGAAAAATAACGTTCAAAACGTCTGTAATACAGAAAGAAAAATTGGAGTATGCTTATCCCACATAAATTCATTTTAATGAACTATAAAAATAATCCATACTATTGGCAACACTGCGACTGAATGACACCCTATCTGATTATTATACTCTCTACATTCATAACGTAATATGAAATCTATTTTCATATTAGTTTTAACATATTTAGTGATTATTTGATTGATTAACACACCGAAAATATTCAGTTACTATCAATTATTGGCATAAAATGAGTCCTATGACAGCTATTTCTAATGAATATTCTTTGCCATTAGTTGCTGTATCTCCTAATATTTCGAATTATTATCAGGAACTTAAAGAAAAAATCATGAACGACGAAAATATCAAACCGGAGAAACCAAATCCTCGCTTGCTCGGTGAATATTTACCTTGTTCGCGTGGTTCAATCAGGGTAGCTCTACAAAAGAAACGCGAAGCTAAAGTCAAAGGGAAAAATCTGAAACGAATTGGAGAACTGTTAGTTGAACTGGACACAATCACTGAAGAAGACCTGAAAAATGCATTACGACAACAACGCGCAGATCGACTTGGGTTATGCCCGGTATTCGACTCACTTAATCGTACGGAATTATCTGGCATTAGTAATCATTTTGTTGAAACCAGTATAAGTGCCGATCAACAGTTTATTTTTGAAGGAGAACATGATCCAACTTTATATATTCTTGTAGAAGGAAAACTTGAAGTTTTCACCAAAGACGATAAGGGTAATGAGATCCATATAGCCTTTGTCAATCCGGTAGAACCTACTGGTGAGATGGGCTACTTTCAAGATGGCATCAGAACAGCCTCTGTCAGGGCTGTCGTTCCATCTGAATTATTATGTGCTGCATACAAGAATCTCACGCATTATTTTGAGCATGTACCCCGGGTCGCTCATGCCTTTCTGGATGTTATCAACCGTCGACAAGCAGAAACAAATAAACGCATAAAAAATGCGAATGATTGAAGATGTGAACGTTATTATACGACGATTAAATAAGCTAAATTACAAAGTCTGAATAAATACATTTTCTATTAAACCCACTATGTCTGACACCAAATTAGAAAAAGTATTAATTATCGACGATAACTCAGATTATCGTAAATTAATTAAAACTTTCATTAGTAAATTATTACCCTCTGTCGAGACCATAGAATATGATCCGGTAGCTGAAGGCGCACCAGGCGATGATTTTAATTGGTCAGAGATAGATGTGCTTCTGCTAGATTACAATCTGGCGATTGTAGGAACCACTGGACTAGATATCCTGCATAAACACCATAAAAAGCCCTCTTTCCCCGCAACCGTCATGCTTACAGGCGCCGGTACAGAAGAAATTGCAGTTCGCGCATTAAAAACCGGTATATACGAATATCAATCTAAACAAGCGCTCACTAAAGATAAGTTAAAACAGGTAATTATCCTGGCTTGGGAAGATAAAATATCCTCACGCAAGAAACGACAAGAAATTACTCAACATAACAAGTCATTCAGTAAAGAAGTATTTTATGAAAACCTTGAAAATGCTTTAGCTCGAAAAGAAACAGACCGGGCACTATTGGTTATAAAACCCGACAATATAGATGACTTAGAACAATTGATTGGCGTAATAGGTAGAGATAGTCTGATCAATTTTATTGGTAAAAATAGTTTTGAAGTGTTTAAGCTTGGAGCATGTAATCCCAATATAACCCGAATAAGTGATACAGCAATAGCTATTCAAATTGATATCCCGGAGACAGAAGAAACACTTGAATTCAACATGCAGGGTTTATGTAAACACCTTACTCATTGCACGTTTAAATTTTCAGAAGATAAATATAGTTTCTCAGTCAGTATTGGATTAATAAAGCTTGGCGTTATCGACACGTCAGCGGCGCAACTTATTCGTCTTGCAAGTGCTGCCGCCAAAAAAGCCCACTCAATAGAAGGCAATTCATATTATATATGGAAAGAAACTGACTCATTATTACCTGAACCAGCTAAACCAGTTCATATCAAGACTGATGACCCATCTAGACAGGCATTCAATGCTGAAAAAGAAAAACTACAGCAGGAATTAAAAGCTGCTGAAGCAGTAATTCAAGCTGAACATGAAGCTAATAATAAACTAGAAGCAGAATTGAAACTTGCATCTGAAGCAAAAGAAAAAGCCGAGGCTGCATTAAAATTAGCATCTGAAGCAAAAGAAAAAGCCGAGGCTGAAGCTAAAGCACAAGCTGAATTAGAAGCAAAAGAAAAAGCCGAGGCTGAAGCTAAAGCACAAGCTGAATTAGAAGCAAAAGAA